>NZ_JBVATA010000006.1:0-511712 GCF_057814275.1 Pseudomonas sp. F007
CGATGACCTGAAACACTGACTGCCGAAAACTGCGTAACTCGTTGTTTACCAAGGAGTTTTCCGTTTCGACTGCGCCGGAAGTGGGGCGAATTATAGACAGATAAAAACTCGCGTCAACCACTAATTTAGTTTTTCTATCATTCCCCGGAAAACACGCCCTCTTCTATATAGAGGAGATAGCGTGCCCGCACAGAAGCCGGACGAACCCTGGCTGGGAAAAACAAAAAGCCCCGCGAGGAACAACCTCAGCGGGGCTTTTACCGCACCAGTGGCACATACCGACTGGAAGCATTCAATAATATAGTGGTGTCCCAGGGCAGGTTCGAACTGCCAACCTTCCCCTTAGGAGGGGGATGCTCTATCCAATTGAGCTACTGAGACACAAACCATCACACCAGAACGCGGCGCGATGGACGGCGAGCATGTTAAACGGCAGGCCCGCGTTTGTCATGTCGTCTGTAGTGTTAATTGAGTGTAGGCAAACGCCCCCTCCCGGCGCCCCGTCCTCATGCGGGCTGCGACAAGTCACCGATACCTTCTTGGCGCAACAACTCCATCAACCGCGCCACCGTCGAAGACAAATCACTCGAGTTATCCAGCAGGAACACGCCATCCGCCCTGGCCGCCCGCTCGCCGGGCGCGAACAAGGTGTTGCGCGCGAGCCGCGCGTCTATTTCCTCGACACTCTCGCGCCCTCTACGCTCGAGCCGCTTACGCAAAACATCAGGACTGACGGTAAGAAGGATAGGAAGCAACGTTGGATAGCGCCGCCGCGCGAGCGGCAGATAGGCCCTAGAGCCATTGACCAGCACATGCCGCCCTTCCGCCAGCCACTGATCAATCTGCACCGGGATACCGTACTCCAGGCCATTGGCGCTCCAACTCAATGCAAACCCGCCCTGACGCCGCAATTCACCAAACTCCTCAATGCTTACGCCACGAGCCGCCTCGCCCACTGATTCCGCCGAGCGTGTAATCACTCGGCGCGCAATCACACAATCGAGTTGCGCCAGGGAATCGCGGGCAGCATCGATCAAGCTGTCCTTGCCGGAACCCGATGGTCCCATCAGATACACAAGCCGGCCAACGCCCCAAAACCCGCTTGTCATAGTGCACCCCCTAGTAAATCGGCCATTTGCCACTACTCTATTCAAGGAGGGGACGCCATCCCCAGCCAGGCGAAAAGGTACATCCAGGTGGTCAGGGCGGATAACAGTTTTCAAACCAGTCCGCATTTCTGATAATTGGTGCTGGCATAACGCCTGCCCCAGGCTCAATATTTGTCACAGAATTGGCGCCAAGGATCCGGCATTTATGAGGCATGATGCGGGCCTTGATCAATTCAGGTTGAACATTTGGCTGTCTGGCTTGTCCTAACTGACATCCTGCGGCCAATTCCGAGAACCGCTCCCCTGAACTAACCGGTTAACTATATGCGCCCATTGAAACAGGCAATTTATTCCAGCCGTACGGCTGACAAGTTCGTCGTGCGCCTGCCAGACGGAATGCGTGAACGCATCGCCGAGGTGGCACGCAACCATCACCGCAGCATGAACTCCGAGATCATCGCTCGACTGGAGCAGAGCCTTATTCAAGAAGGTGCACTGGGCGAAGAGCTGAGTATGCGCCTGGACAGCCCCGAGCTGTCACTGCACGAGCGCGAGCTACTGCAGCGCTTCCGCCAACTGTCCCATCGCCAGCAAAACGCTTTGGTATCGCTTATCGCGCATGATGCAGAAATGGCCGCAAGCCCTACCTGATTTCACCCCGAAAGCTCAAGCCAGCCTCGCGCTGGCTTTTTTTTGCCTGGAAATTCGCAGATACGCACCGATGGAAAAACGACTCGCCTTTGCAGGACGAGTCGCAGGAATCAGAGCAGGAAGATGGTGGCAAGACCAAGGAAGATAAAGAAGCCGCCACTGTCGGTCATGGCCGTGATCATCACACTTGCCCCCATTGCCGGGTCGCGCCCGACACGCGCCAGGGTCATCGGTATAAGGACCCCCATCAGCGCAGCCAGAAGCAGGTTCAGTGTCATCGCCGCCGTCATCACTACGCCGAGCGACCAACTGCCATAGAGCAGATAAGCCACGACGCCAATCACCCCACCCCAGACCAGGCCGTTGATCAAGCCGACAGCCAACTCCTTGCGCATCAGGCGCGAGGTGTTACCGGTACTGACCTGATCGAGGGCCATCGCTCGCACGATCATGGTGATCGTCTGGTTACCCGAGTTACCACCAATGCCGGCAACGATCGGCATCAACGCCGCCAGCGCCACCAGTTTTTCGATAGAGCCCTCGAACAAACCAATCACCCGCGAAGCGACGAAGGCAGTGATCAGGTTGATCGCCAGCCACGCCCAACGGTTGCGCAGCGACTTCCAGACCGAAGCGAAGATATCTTCCTCTTCACGCAGACCGGCCATGTTGAGGACTTCGCTTTCGCTCTCCTCACGAATCAGGTCAACCATCTCGTCAATGGTCAAACGACCGATGAGCTTGTCGTTCTTGTCGACCACCGGCGCCGAGATCAAGTCATAACGCTCGAACGCCTGCGCGGCATCATAGGCGTCTTCATCCGGATGGAAACTCACCGGATCGCTGGCCATGACCTCCGACACCTGCTTGTCAGGGTCGTTGACCAGCAGACGCTTGATCGGCAGCACGCCCTTGAGGACACCGTCGTAATCGACCACGAACAACTTGTCGGTATGCCCGGGCAGCTCTTTGAGGCGACGCAGGTAACGCAGGACCACTTCCAGGCTGACATCCTCGCGGATCGTCACCATCTCGAAGTCCATCAACGCACCGACCTGCTCCTCGTCATAGGACAGTGCGGAGCGCACGCGCTCACGCTGCTGGCCGTCGAGGGTTTCCATCAGCTCGTGGACGACGTCTCGCGGCAGCTCAGGGGCCAGGTCAGCAAGTTCGTCGGCGTCCATCTCCTTGGCGGCCGCCAGGAGCTCGTGATCGTCCATGTCGGCGATCAGGGTTTCTCGGACCGAGTCGGACACTTCCAGCAGAATATCGCCGTCACGCTCGGCCTTGACCAACTGCCAGACCGTCAGACGATCGTCGAGGGGCAGCGCTTCAAGGATGTAGGCAACGTCGGCGGAGTGCAGGTCATCGAGCTTGCGCTGCAACTCGACGAGGTTCTGCCGGTGAACCAGGTTCTCGACCCGATCCTGATGAGGACCTTCCTGGCGGTGGGTCAGGTCTTCGAAGACGCGCTGGCGCTGCAGCAGCTCGACCACCTGGGCCAGGCGATCCTGCAGGCTTTCTTGAGTTTTCTTTACTTCTACTTCAGTCATAGGCGAACTCCACTCCCAGCAGCGGGGCACGCCGGAAGGATCAATCAGTCAATTCATGATTGGTAAAACGGGGTACTGAACAACTACTGGGTAAGTCCATGGAGGTATTCCACAAGCCCCGGCGGGGCTGACGGGCGCAATCATACACCGCTTGGGGCTTCGGGACGTTAAAAAATCCAGCCCAGAACAAGCGCTTGCGAGACAAAGCTAAGCATGGCCCACATCTATGAAACTGCGACGACTGATCGCGAAAAGAAAACACACTGCGGGGCAAAAATGAGACCCCTGGCCCGAGTACGAAGCACGGCAGGAGAGGAAAGGAAAAAGCCAAATCCCAGACAGCAAAAAGCCCGCGATGAACGCAGGCTTTTTGGTGTTTGGTGCACTCGACAGGATTCGAACCTGTGACCGCTCGGTTCGTAGCCGAGTACTCTATCCAGCTGAGCTACGAGTGCAGTTTGTGCTTTTAAACCAGATCACAACTGATTGAAACAAGGTTGACCGCATGACTGCAAACAACCTTTAAATGGTGCACTCGACAGGATTCGAACCTGTGACCGCTCGGTTCGTAGCCGAGTACTCTATCCAGCTGAGCTACGAGTGCATTTGGTGCTGCGCATTATAGTCCGTCGAATCTTTTTTCCAAGCACTTTTTCTAGTAATTTCAACAACTTACCGAAGAAGCCTGATTACAACGTGCTAAACAAATAATGGCGGAGAACGGGGGATTCGAACCCCCGACACCCTTTTGAGGTGTACTCCCTTAGCAGGGGAGCGCCTTCGGCCACTCGGCCAGCTCTCCGCAACACGGGGCGTATCTTAACCAACCTTTTCCCCGTTTGCAAACATAAAAAACGATAAAAATTAATGGCTTGGTTCTTCGTCCTTCTCTTTCTTTATACGCAGGTAGATTTCCTCACGGTGAACAGCCACCTCTTTGGGTGCGTTAACGCCAATACGCACCTGATTTCCTTTGACGCCGAGCACGGTCACGGTGATTTCGCCATCACCGATAATCAGGCTTTCCGCACACCGACGAGTCAGAATCAGCATACCTTTCTCCTCACGCATTTCAGTTCAGGGACAACAGTCTGCAAAAAAAAAGCGCTCAAGCCGCAACCAGGACGGTCACCGCTCTACACGCCTAAGTATTGACCAGCGCACGAAAAAGAACAGCCTTGCGCGCGCCACTCAAAAAAACAAAAGGCGCGGTCAGACCGCGCCCCTGCTGCATTACATCACTCGCCCTGGCGAACCGGAGCATCCAGCTCGAACGCGGTGTGCAGTGCGCGCACAGCCAGTTCCAGGTACTTCTCCTCGATCACTACCGAGACCTTGATCTCCGAGGTCGAAATCATCTGGATATTGATGGTTTCCTTGGCCAACGCTTCGAACATGCGGCTGGCAACGCCCGCGTGGGAACGCATGCCAACGCCGACGATCGAGACCTTGGCGATCTTGGTGTCGCCCACCACTTCACGGGCACCGATCTCGCGCGCAGTGTTTTCCAGCACGGTCTGGGCCGCCTGATAGTCGTTGCGATGCACCGTGAAGGTGAAGTCGGTGGTGTTATCGTGCGCAACGTTCTGCACGATCATGTCGACTTCGATGTTCGCGGCACTGATAGGGCCGAGAATCTTGAACGCCACGCCCGGGGTGTCTGGCACGCCACGGATGGTCAGCTTGGCTTCATCGCGGTTGAAAGCGATGCCGGAAATGATCGGCTGTTCCATGGATTCCTCTTCATCAATAGTAATGAGGGTGCCTGGACCCTCCTTGAAGCTGTGCAGTACGCGCAGCGGGACGTTGTACTTGCCGGCGAACTCGACCGCACGGATCTGCAATACCTTGGAACCGAGGCTGGCCATTTCCAGCATCTCTTCGAAGGTGATCTTGTCCAGGCGCTGGGCCACGGACACCACGCGCGGATCGGTGGTGTAGACACCGTCCACATCGGTATAGATCTGGCACTCATCGGCCTTCAGGGCCGCTGCCAGCGCCACGCCGGTGGTGTCGGAGCCGCCACGACCGAGGGTGGTGATACTGCCGTGCTCGTCGACGCCCTGGAAACCGGCGACAACCACCACGCGACCAGCCTTCAGGTCGCCGCGAATCTTCTGATCATCGATCTGCAGAATCCGCGCTTTATTGTGCGCGCTGTCCGTCAGGATTCGTACCTGGTTACCGGTGTACGATACCGCCGGCACGCCACGCTTGATCAGCGCCATGGCCAGCAACGCGATCGTCACCTGCTCGCCGGTGGACACGATCACATCCAGTTCACGCGGGACTGGCTGATCATCACCACTGATTTGTTTGGCCAGAGCGATCAGACGGTTGGTTTCGCCGCTCATAGCCGACAGCACAACCACCAGGTCATCGCCGGCATCGCGGAATTTCTTAACCTTGTCGGCGACCTGCTCGATTCTCTCGACAGTACCGACCGAGGTGCCTCCAAATTTCTGTACGATCAAAGCCATTTCAAAGCCGCCTCTGCCCATGAAGGGCGCCCATTAGTCACTCAAACAGCAGCCGGCCCCGCCACTAGACGACGAGCCCGGCACACAGCCTTAAATACCCTGTTCGACAAACGGCACGGTCAGGGCCAGGGCCGCGTCCAGTGCGCCAGCGTCAGTACCACCGCCTTGCGCCATGTCCGGACGACCACCGCCCTTCCCGCCCACTGCCGCAGCGGCTTGCTTCATCAAATCACCGGCTTTGAGTTGGCCAGTCAGGTCTTTGGTCACGCCTGCAACCAGCACGACCTTTTCCTCATGGACACTGCCGAGCAGGATCACTGCGCGGCCGAGTTTGTTTTTCAGTTGATCGACCAGCGCCAGCAGCGCCTTGCCATCCTGACCGTCGAGACGCACAGCCAGTACTTTCACGCCCTTGACGTCCTGGGCCTGCGCCGACAGGTCGTCACCCGCCGCACTGGCGGCCTTGGCTTGCAACTGCTCGAGTTGCTTTTCCAGCAGACGGTTGCGCTCGAGCACAGCCGACAGCTTGTCGATCAGGTTGTCGCGGCTGCCCTTGACCAGGCTGGCCGCTTCCTTGAGTTGCTCTTCGGCACCATTGAGGTAGGCCAGTGCCGCGGCACCGGTCAACGCTTCGATACGACGCACGCCCGATGCCACGCCGCCTTCGCTGATGATTTTCAGCAGGCCGATGTCGCCGGTACGGTTGGCGTGGATACCGCCACACAGCTCGACGGAGAAGTCGCCGCCCATGCTCAGTACGCGCACGTCGTCGCCGTACTTCTCGCCGAACAGCGCCATGGCGCCTTTGCGCTTGGCGGTCTCGATGTCGGTTTCTTCGGTCTCGACCGCGGAGTTCTTGCGAATCTCGGCGTTGACGATGTCTTCCAGGGCCTTGATCTGCTCCGGCTTGATGGCTTCGAAGTGGCTGAAGTCAAAGCGCAGGCGCTGACTGTCGACCAGGGAACCCTTCTGCTGAACGTGCTCGCCCAGCACCTGACGCAGGGCTGCGTGCAGCAAGTGAGTAGCCGAGTGGTTCAGCGAGGTCGCGTGACGCACGTCGGCATCCACATGAGTCTCGACCGGTGCACCGACGATCAGGCTGCCGGACGCCAGCACGCCGTGATGCAGGAACGCACCGCCGGTCTTGGTGGTGTCGCGCACGTCGAAACGCGCAGTGCCAGCCTGCAGGTAACCGCAGTCGCCGACCTGACCACCGGATTCGGCGTAGAACGGCGTCTTGTTCAGGACAATCACGCCCTCGTCGCCTTCATTCAACACATCAACCGACTGGCCATTCTTGTACAGCGCGACGATTTTTGCCGAGCCGCTGGTATCGGTGTAGCCGGTGAACTCAGTGGCCACGTCAACCTTGACCAGGGTGTTGTAGTCCAGGCCGAAGGAGCTGGCCGAACGGGCACGTTCGCGCTGGGCTTCCATTTCGCGCTCGAAGCCCGCTTCGTCGATGGTCAGCTCACGCTCACGAGCGATGTCGGCCGTCAGGTCCATCGGGAAGCCGTAGGTGTCGTACAGCTTGAACACGACATCACCCGGCACCACGGTGCCTTTGAGTTCCGCCAGGTCCTGCTCGAGAATTTTCAGGCCGTGCTCCAGGGTCTTGGAGAACTGCTCTTCCTCGGCCTTGAGCACGCGCTCGATGTTCGACTGCTGCTGCTTGAGTTCCGGGAAGGCTTCGCCCATCTCGGCGACCAGCGCAGCCACGATCTTGTAGAAGAAGCTGCCAGTGGCACCCAGCTTGTTGCCGTGACGGCAGGCGCGTCGAATGATCCGGCGCAACACATAGCCACGGCCTTCGTTGGACGGCAATACGCCATCAGCAATCAGGAAACCGCAGGAACGGATGTGGTCGGACACCACCTTGAGCGACGACTGGTCGCCGTTGCTGCAACCGATGGCGGCCGCCGAAGCGCTCAACAGGTTCTTGAACAGGTCGATGTCGTAGTTCGAATTCACGTGCTGCATCACCGCACTGATCCGCTCCAGGCCCATGCCGGTATCGACCGACGGTGCTGGCAACGGATGCAACACGCCATCGGCGGTGCGGTTGAACTGCATGAAGACGTTGTTCCAGATCTCGATGTAACGGTCGCCATCTTCTTCCGGCGAGCCCGGTGGGCCGCCCCAGATGTGGTCGCCGTGGTCGTAGAAGATCTCGGTGCAAGGACCGCACGGGCCGGTATCGCCCATGGTCCAGAAGTTGTCGGAGGCGTATGGCGCGCCCTTGTTGTCGCCGATGCGGATCATGCGCTCGACCGGCACGCCGATCTGCTGGGTCCAGATGTCGTAGGCCTCATCGTCCGAGGCATAGACCGTGACCCAGAGTTTTTCCTTGGGCAACTGCAGTACGCCGGTGAGGAAGGTCCAGGCGTAGGTGATGGCGTCACGCTTGAAGTAGTCGCCGAAGCTGAAGTTACCCAGCATTTCGAAGAAGGTGTGGTGACGGGCGGTATAGCCGACGTTTTCCAGGTCGCTGTTCTTGCCGCCTGCGCGCACGCACTTCTGGCTGCTGGTGGCGCGGGTGTAGGCGCGCTTTTCCTGGCCCAGGAAGCAATCCTTGAACTGGTTCATCCCCGCGTTGGTGAACAGCAGGGTTGGGTCGTTGCCCGGAATCAAAGAGCTGGAGGCTACACGGGTGTGGCCTTGCTCTTCGAAGAAGCGAAGGAAGGCTTCACGGATTTCTGCGCTTTTCATTAGGTTCTTCCACGGAGGCTGCGGCCAAAGGCCTGTGCGATTCGTCAACGGACGAAGCGACGGCAAAGGGCCGCATTATATCGGCCCTGCGCGCGGGGTACAGCGTGTTTATACGATAGAAACAGCCAATTGGACGGCCAGCAATGTCATTTACCGGAAAACTCGACGAATGTCGCGATCACCTGGTCGATTTGCGCCTGGCTGACATCCATGTGCGTGACCATGCGCAGACGGGAAGAAGCGCTGAGCCGAATCCCACGTTCAGCGGCAAACGTCTTGATCGCGTCGGCTTTGTCGCCGATGTTCAGGTAAACCATGTTGGTCTGCACCGGTTCGACCTCGAAGCCCGCCGCCTGCAGGCCTGCTGCCAGGCGCTGAGCATTCGAATGGTCGTCAGCCAGGCGCTGCACATGGTTATCCAGGGCATACAGCCCCGCCGCCGCGAGAATCCCGGCCTGGCGCATGCCGCCGCCGACCATCTTGCGCAGGCGCCGCGCCTTGCCGATCAACTCTGCTGAACCGCAAAGCACCGAGCCCACCGGGGCACCGAGACCTTTGGACAGGCAGACCGACACCGAATCGAAGTGCTGGGTAATTTCCCGGGCATCCACGCCCAGCTTGACCGCGGCGTTGTACAAGCGCGCGCCATCCAGGTGCAACTGCAGGCCATGCTCGCGAGTGAAACGGCGTGCTCGTGCCAGGTATTCCAGCGGTAGCACCTTGCCTTGCATGGTGTTTTCAAGCGCCAGCAAGCGCGTGCGGGCGAAGTGGAAATCGTCGGGCTTGATGGCCGCCGCCACCTGGGTCAGGTCCAGCGAGCCATCGGCCTGGACTTCCAGTGGCTGCGGCTGGATCGAACCGAGCACGGCAGCGCCACCGCCTTCGTATTTGTAGGTGTGAGCCTGCTGGCCAACGATGTACTCGTCGCCGCGCTCGCAATGGGCCATCAGGCCCAACAGGTTGCTCATGGTGCCGGTGGGCACGAACAATGCAGCAGCAAAGCCCAGGCGCTCGGCCAGTACCGCTTCCAGACGGTTGACCGTCGGATCCTCGCCATACACATCGTCGCCAGTGGCCGCCCCGGCCATTACGTCAAGCATCCCTGCGGTAGGTTGGGTAACGGTGTCACTGCGCAGATCGATAACAGTCATGAAGCTGGCCTCGGTAAGCAGGGGAAATCCCTTTCAAGAGTGAATTACTGCGGTCATGCCGAGGAATTATCAACCCTCGCTGAATGAAAAGTTCGATAACAATCATCAGATAGCAGCGATGCGCAGGTCAGAAATATGTGTTAAAAACGCTGCGCCGCCAGAAAATCTGACGGCAATACGTTCTCAGGGCGGGGTGCAACTCCCCACCGGCGGTAATTACGCGCAATGCGTATAGCCCGCGAGCGCTTGGCGTCCCGCCAGCCTTTGGCAGTCGGTGATGACAAGGTCAGCAGACCCGGTGTGATTCCGGGGCCGACGGTCATAGTCCGGATGAAGAGAGAACGGGATCAACGCCAAAGGGCCGTCCAGGGTCAACGAGCAGCTTGTGCTCGGGACCGCTACGTACCCTTGAATCCCTTTCGATTCATAACGCCCTGTTTTTCACACAAACAGGAGTCAGAACAGATGCAACCCACCGCAATCGATAGCAAGAGCAAACACCATCAAGGCGAGCGCGTAGCGTTCATCCAGGCGTGCTGGCACAAGGAAATCGTTGATCAGAGCCGTGAAGGCTTCGTCAGCGAGATGATTGCCCAAGGCTATCAGGCGTCGGACATCGACTTTTTTGAAGTCGGCGGCGCTTTCGAAATTCCGCTGCACGCCAAGTTGCTGGCGAAAACCGGCGGCTATGCCGGCATCGTCGCCGCGGGCCTGGTGGTGGATGGCGGCATCTACCGTCACGAGTTCGTCGCCCAATCGGTGATCAGCGGACTGATGCAGGTGCAACTGGAGACTGAAGTACCGGTGTTCTCCGTCGTGCTGACCCCCCATCACTTCCATGCCGGCGAAGAGCACCAGAAGTTCTTCTTCGAGCATTTTGTGCACAAGGGTCAGGAAGCGGCGAAGACCTGTGCCGACACGCTGCATAAACTGCGGGCGTTGCACCGGAGTGAGCCGCGGGCCGTGGCGGTGTAATAGGCGTTAGTTGCCCGCGCGAGGTGCACATTCAGGATTGATGTTGAATGTGCCATCGCTATCGCGGGCAAGCCCGCTCCTACAGGTTTATCAATTCCATCCAGGGTCAGGCGAGGTTGTGGTCGCCAGTGGGGACGATCAGGATCCCGGCGCGCAGGCCATTTTTCACCTTGGGATTGGGGAAAATGATGCGCGCACCCTGCTCTTCGATGATCCAGCGCGTTTGCGCGATGTCTTCAGCCAGCACATAGCCCATATCCAGCTCACTGAAATTCTCGATATCGGCCGGCAGGTTCAATTTGAAGTTGTCGCTGTGCTTGATGATTTCCCGCGCCACGCTGAACAGCTGCAAGCCATCCAGCCCCTCTTGCGCCATCGGCGGTTCGGATCCTTCAATGATCTGCTTCAGGCGGGTTTCCAGGCGCGACACATTGACCCCGTCGTTCTGCCCAAAAGGTCGAGCCTTGCCCAACTCCAGGGTGAAGGCCTCGGCGTCGAGCTTGTCGTAGGTGTACGAGCTGAACACGATCGACGGCTTGTTCTGCAACAGCACCGCCTCCATGCCCGCTGCACGCAGGCGCGCCAGTTCGTGACGCGAGTGCTGGCGACCTTCTTTCCACGGGTACAGGGCGAACTGCTCGATCTTCGAGCCGCGAATCGCGGTGTGCAAGTCGTAGTGCAGGCGCTGGCGATCCGGCAGGCTGAAGAAACTCGCCGCCAGGCGTTCCAGTTCACAGGCGCGCAGCGCTTCGGAACCACTGCTCAGTTCATGTCGGCCGTTGAACAACCGATTGACGTCCTGCTCGACAAAACGCTCGCCGCGGCGCATGGCCTCAGGGTTGCCGAACAGGAACAGAATGCGTGCTCGAGGCTTCAAGTCGCCTCGAGCGATGTCATGCAGCAACCGATCGAGAAGTTCGATCGGCGCCGTTTCGTTGCCATGGATCCCGGCTGACAGCAGCAGGTCCAGGCCATTGTCGCGGGCTTCCGGTGGCCGCACTTCCAGCGCACCTTCACTCAGCCAGCGCATCCGCACGCCTTCGACAGTCAGTTGAGTCTTCTCCGCCGGTTCGCGGCCGGCGAGGGTCAGTTCAAGCAGTTTGCCGAGGGCGAGCATAGAGCGTTTCCTTAATGGTCGTGATTGCAGTCCGGGCCATGCACGTGGTCGTCGTCACCGAGGTCAGCCGGCTCCATCTCCAGTTGCAGACTTACCAGATTAGTCGCCAATGGGCGCAACAGCAGGTTGGCGTATTCGGCATCGCCTTCTTCGACGTCCACGCCGATCAGCAATTGGCCACGGCCGTCGTGCTGGATCCACAATTCCTTGCCCTGCCAGATCACGGCAACGCGGGTGCAGGAGGTTTCCAGTTGAGTGCCATCGGTGTCTTCAAGGATCAGCTGCAGGGTATCGCTCATGTTTACGCTCTCATCTGGAAATAAAGCTGCAGGCCCGCTCATCAGGGGCGGACCTGGGCTTTCAATTGATCTGGAATGGATAAACCGCGCCCAGTTTAAGGATTTGCGTCAGTTCATCCAGTGCCGTCCGGCACTCAAGCAACAACTGCGGATCCGCCAGGTCGCTTTCGGCCATGCGGTCACGGTAGTGCTTTTCGACCCATTGGGTCAGCGTGCCATACAACGGCGCGGTCATGATAACCCCTGGGTTGACCGCCGCCAGTTCAGTTTCATTCAGCGCCACGCGCAAACGCAGGCAAGCCGGGCCACCACCGTTCTGCATGCTCTGCTTGAGGTCGAAGACTTTGACCTCGCGAATCAGTCCGCCGGAGCTGGTCAGGGTCTGCAGGTACTGCCAGACGCGCGGGTTGTTCTGGCATTCCTGCGGCACGATCAGCAGCATCGAACCGTCGGCCTTCGACAGCAGCTGGCTATTGAACAGGTAGGAACGCACCGCGTCCTCCACCGAAACCTGCGAACGCGGCACGCAGATCGCCTTGAACTGCCCGCCACGCTTGGCCAGCTTGCTCGACAGCTCGGCGAGCATCTGTTCGGTGTCGAGGAACGCATCCTCGTGATAGAACAGCGCCTCACCGTTACCGACCGCGATCACGTCGTTGTGGAACACGCCCTGGTCGATCACTGACGGATTCTGCTGAGCATAGACCACACCGTCATCACTCAGGCCGTGCAAGCGTGCGACCGCCTGGGAAGCTTCCAGGGTCTGGCGCGCCGGGTACTTTTGCGGTGCCGGATAGCGGGTATCGAAGGCGCTGCGCCCGAACACGAAAAACTCGACACCGGCCTCGCCGTATTCACGGCAGAAACGGGTGTGGTTGGCCGCGCCTTCGTCACCGAACTGCGCTACCGCCGGCAGCGCCGCGTGGTGGGCGAAGTGTTTCTGGTCGGCGAACATCGCCCCCAGCACGCGGCTGGTGGTCGGGTGCTCGATGCTGCGGTGATATTTGCAATTGAGGTTGGCGGCGGTGAAATGCACGCGACCGTCGGCGGTGTCCGCACTCGGGCTGACCGTGGCCGCGTTGGCCACCCACATGCTCGACGCCGAACAACTGGCAACCAGCAGCGGCATCGCTTGCTTGGCCGCCTGCTCGATGACCTGTGCATCAGTGCCGCTGAAACCGAGCTTGCGCAAGGCGCCCACGTCCGGACGTTCCTGCGGCGCGAGTACGCCTTGCTGGAAGCCCATTTCCATCAGCGCTTTCATTTTCGCCAGGCCCTGCAGCGCCGCTTCCTTGGGATTGGAAGCCTGCTGACTGTTGCTCTGGGACGCGACGTTGCCGTAGGACAGGCCGCCGTAGTTGTGGGTCGGCCCCACTAGACCGTCAAAATTGACTTCATAGGATTTCATTAGCGAGGCTCCACGAGAATCTGGTTTTTATAGGCTTCAATAACAAGGCATTGGCGACCGCGGGGCGGCTGTTCGCTGGCAAGCCAGCTCCTACAGAGAGCCAGCTTGCCAGTGATGGGCATCAGGCCATTTTCACGCCGGGCGTCAGGGCGGCCGGCATCACCAGGCTCGGTGTTTCCAGCGAGGCCACCGGGTAGGCGCAATAGTCCGCCGCGTAGTAAGCGCTGGCACGGTGGTTACCCGAGGCGCCGACACCACCGAACGGCGCGCTGCTGGCGGCGCCGGTCAGTTGCTTGTTCCAGTTGACGATACCGGCGCGGCTTTCCAGCCAGAACTGCTGGTAGCGCGCTTCGGAGTCCGACAGCAAGCCGGCGGCCAGGCCGTATTGGGTGTTGTTGGCTTCGGCGATCGCTGCTTCGAAATCCGCGTAGCGAATCACCTGCAGCAAAGGCCCGAACAGCTCTTCGTCGGGACGCTCGGCCACTGCCGTCACGTCAACAATGCCCGGCGTCAGCAAGGCGGCCGTCGGCTGTGGCTGAGTCATCGCCAGCAGGCTGACTGCGCCATTGGCCAGCAACTGTGCCTGGGCATCCATCAGTGCCTTGGCGGCCCCGAGGGAAACCACCGAGCCCATGAACGGCGCCGGTTGCTGGTCGAATGCACCGACCTCAATGGTCGCGCTGACGGCTACCAGGCGTGCCAACAGGCTGTCGCCCCAGGCGCCTTGCGGCACCAGCAGGCGGCGTGCGCAGGTGCAGCGCTGACCGGCGGAAATGAACGCCGACTGGATAATGGTGTAGACCGCCGCGTCGAGGTCGGCAACCTGATCCACCACCAGCGGGTTGTTGCCCCCCATTTCCAGGGCGAGGATCTTGTCCGGCCGCCCGGAGAACTGCGCATGCAGATGATTGCCAGTACGGCTGGAGCCGGTGAAGAACAGGCCGTCGATGCCCGGATTGGCGGCCAGGGCGATGCCGGTTTCCCGCGCGCCTTGCACCAGGTTCAGTACACCGGCTGGCAGGCCGGCTTCGATCCAGCACTTGACAGTCAGCTCGGCAACTTTCGGGGTCAGCTCACTCGGCTTGAACAGCACGCTGTTACCGGCCAACAGGGCTGGCACGATGTGCCCGTTGGGCAGGTGACCCGGGAAGTTATAGGGACCGAATACTGCGACCACACCGTGAGGCTTGTGTCGCAGCACGGCGGTGGCGTCGCCCAGCGGGCCGCTCTTCTCGCCGGTACGCTCGCGGTAGCTTTGCACCGAGATCGCGATCTTGTTGACCATGCTGGTCACTTCAGTCGCGGCTTCCCACAATGGCTTGCCGGTTTCCTCACCAATGCAGTGGGCCAATTCTTCCGCGTGTTGCTTCAGGCTGGCGGCAAAGGCCTCGAGCACGCTGATGCGCTCTTCCAGGGTGCGACGAGCCCAGGCCGGAAATGCCTGACGGGCCGCCTGCACGGCGCTTTCAACCTGAGCGGCGGTGGCGCCCTGCCCTGACCACAGCACTTGCTGGGTGACCGGGTTCAGCGATTCAAAGGCTTCGCCCTGACCGGCCAGCCACTCACCTGCGATGTAAAGCGAATTCATTATTTCGACTCCCGGGCAGCAGACAATGGTACGGCGCGTACCTGATCGCCGGCATTGAGTTGAAGGCGCTTGGCGGTCAGCGGATCGACCACCAGGGTACCGGCGGCAAAGCGCGCCGGCGCGGCAGTGATGCGGCAGTCTTCGCGCTTGCGGTTGTGAATCAGGAACGGCGTGGCGTCGTCACCCGGGGTGCCAATGGCCAGCACCAGCGCCTGGCTGTCGCGCACCGCACGGATCTTCGTGGTCTCGCACTCCACGGCTGGACCGGCGTCGAAAATGTCGACGTAGCCCTGATAGCTGAAGCCCTCGCTCTTGAGCATGGCCAGCGCCGGTTCGGTGTCCGGGTGAACCTGGCCGATGACGTTGCGCGCGTCTTCGGACAGGAAGCAGGTGTAGAGCGGGAATTTTGGCATCAGCTCGGCAATGAACGCCTTGTTGCCTACGCCCGTCAGGTAGTCCGCCTGGCTGAACTCCATCTTGAAGAAGTGTCGGCCCAGGCTTTCCCAGAACGGCGAGCGACCCGCGGTATCGGAGACGCCGCGCATCTCGGCGATGATCTTGTTGCCGAACAGTTGCGGGAATTCGGCGATGAACAGCATCCGCGCCTTGGCCAGCATTCGGCCGTTGAGGCCGGTGCGGTAATCGGCGTGCAGGAACAGCGAGCACAACTCGGAATTGCCGGTCAGGTCGTTGGCCAGGAACAGCGTCGGGATTTCCCGATAGATGTTCAGCTCCTGCGATGCGCTGACCGTCAGGCCGACCCGGAAGTTGTACCAGGGCTCACGCAGGCCGACCGCGCCGGCAATCGCCGAGATACCCACCACCCGGCCGTTGTCGTCTTCGAGCACGAACAGGTAATCGGCGTCGGCACGCCCCGCTTCGCCAGTGAAGGTTTTTTCCGCCCAGCCTACCCGGTGCGCCAGGCGCTCTTCGTTGGCCGGCAAGGTGGTCAGGCCGGTGCCGGTACTGCGGGCCAGGTCGATCAGAGCGGGTAAGTCGCTGCTGCGTACGGGACGAACGATCATGCTATCTCCTCAAACGGGCGGTCGATCACGACCTCCCGTAAAACTCGCTGCTCGGTGTGCCTTGCGGCGTTCAAGCGTTAAACCGCTACCAGGCGCACGCTCGCGCCCTCGCCGACGCCCAGGGCTTCGGCAGCTTCCAGGTCCAGTACCACCGGCTTGCCTGGCGCGTAGTCCAGCTCAAGCATGACCGCGCGGTAATCCTGCAACTGCGCATTGGCCACCAGGTACTGGCGGCCGGCGCCCTTGACCGGCTCGCCGATCTTCACCGGCACCACGCGGCTCTGGGCGATCGAGCGGATGCCCGAGACCCGGGCATGCAGGGTTGGGCCACCGTCGAAGATGTCGATGTAGTGATCAGTCTCGAAACCTTCACGCATCAGGATGTCGAAGGTGATCTGCGCACGCGGGTGCACCTGACCCATGGCTTCTTGCGCGGAGTCCGGCAGCAGCGGCACGTAGATCGGGTAATGCGGCATCAGCTCGGCCAGGAAGGTACGGCTCTTGAGCCCGCACAGGCGCTCGGCCTCGGCGTAGTTGAGGTCAAAGAAATTGCGGCCGATGGCGTCCCAGAACGGCGAGTCGCCATGCTCGTCGCTGTAGCCGACGATCTCGGTCACCACCGAATCGGCGAAGCGTTCCGGATGGCTCGCGACGAACAGCAGGCGCCCGCGGGAGTTGAGCTCCGACCAGGCCGAGCCCACCAGTTCCGGCAGCACGTAGAAGCTGGTCAGCAGGCTGTTACCGGTCAGGTCGTGGCACTGCGAGAGCACGTGGATCTTGTTGTGAATCTTCAGCTCGCGGGACGCGTGCACGAAGGTTTCATTGCGAAAGCTGTAGAAAGGCTCGGAGTAACCGGCCGAGGCGACAATGGCCGAGCAGCCCACCAGCTTGCCGGTGGCCGTGTCTTCGAGGACGAAGAAATAGCTCTCTTCGCCGTTGAAACTGACTTCGGCAGCGAAGGACGCTTCGCTCGCGGCAATCTTGTCGCTCAGGCGTTCAACGTCATCCGGCAGGGAAGTGACACCAATCGGGCTGTCCGCAGCCAGGCGTTGTACCTCGCCCAGATCAGCCATTTGCGCGGGGCGCATCACCAGCATGGTGTCACTCCTTTTTTTATAAACTCTTTGAGGAAAATCGCCGGCTGCCCTGGGCTGTGCGGGGTGAGCCTGCACAGAGAAGCCATCCGGCGTGGAAATTTGCATCGACGCCCGACCTGCGGGCGCCGAAAGGTCTATCAGGCTTGCGTCAACTTGGCCACGGCACGTTCGAAGCGGTCCAGGCCGGCGTCGATGTCGGCGTCTTCCACCACCAGGCTCGGGGCGAAACGAATCACGTCAGGGCCGGCCTGCAGAATCATCAGGCCCTCTTTCTCGGCAGCGTTGAAGATGTCCTTGGCCTTGCCTTTCCAGGCATCGCTCAGGACACAACCCAGCAGCAGGCCGAGACCGCGCACCTGGGTGAACAGGCCGTATTGCTCGCCGATCTGTTGCAGGCGTGCCTTGAACTTGTCGTGCTTGGCATTGACGCCGTTCAGCACTTCAGGGGTATTGATCACGTCGATCACCGCCTCGGCCACTGCGCACGCCAGCGGGTTGCCGCCGTAGGTGGTGCCGTGAGTGCCGACGACCAGGTGTTTGGCCAGGTCTTCGGTGGTCAGCATGGCGGCGATCGGGAAACCGCCGCCCAGGCTCTTGGCGCTGGTCAGGATGTCCGGCGTCACACCGTAATGCTGATAGGCGAACAGCTTGCCGCTGCGGCCCATGCCGGTCTGCACTTCGTCGAACACCAGCAGCGCGTTGTGCGCATCGCACAGCTCGCGGGCACCTTGCAGGTAGGCCAGTTCGGCCGGCAGCACACCGCCCTCACCCTGGATCGGCTCCAGCACCACCGCGCAGGTCTTGTCGGAAATGGCGGCTTTCAGCGCGGCCAGGTCGTTGTAAGGGACGTGGGTGATGCCAGTGATTTTCGGACCGAATCCGTCGGAGTACTTGGACTGGCCACCGACGTTGACGGTGAACAGGGTACGACCGTGGAAGCTGTTCAGGGCCGCGATGATTTCGTACTTCTCGGCACCGAAACGATCGTGAGCGACGCGACGGGCCAGCTTGAACGCGGCCTCGTTGGCCTCGGCGCCAGAGTTGCAGAAGAACACGCGCTCGGCGAAGGTCGCGTCGATCAGCTTGTGGGCCAGGCGCAGGGCCGGCTCATTGGTGAACACGTTGGACACGTGCCACAGCTTGCTCGCCTGTTCGGTCAAGGCACCGACCAGCGCCGGATGGGCGTGGCCCAGTACGTTAACGGCAATCCCGCCGGCAAAGTCGATCAGCTCGCGACCCGACTGGTCCCAAACGCGGGAACCGGCACCACGCACCGGAATGAAAGCGGCAGGCGCATAGTTGGGAACCATTACCTGGTCAAAATCGGCGCGTTCTACCGCAGCGTGCTCAACGGACATCGGAGTCTCCTGATGAGGAACACCCGCCTGAAACTGGCGAGCGATGGGGGGATTGTAAGGACAGTTTCGAGCTTGGCCTTGCCGCCAAGCGACAACTTCTTATAGCGCAAAACCCTGATTTTCCCGGGTTTACGGCAATGCGACATATAGGGTCGCAAAGGCGCAGTTTAAACTGCCTGCGGCGGTTTTGCGGCAGGCACACCGGAAACCGATGCATGGCAGTTTGACAACGGCGGTAATTATGCAACGCCCAAGGTATTCGGTCCCGGGTTTTGCTGAGCGCCCTTCAACAATCTGCAGAACCCACCATGGATCAGCACACCGACCCAACCCGTCACACGCCCTTCAGGCCTGACAGCCACTATCAACACCTGGCAAGCGTCGTCCCCTCCTGGCTGCCCCAGGCCAGTAGCGACAAACGCGCAACCTTGCGTCGGACTCGACCCAGCCAGCCCACCGGTTTCACCCTGCTCGCCAAGGCCCGACACCAGCAAATGAATGCGCTCAACGCCCAGCACTGGACGGCGCAGCACCTGGTCGAGCAGGCCTTGTCGGGCGTGCAGGACGCCAACCGTTTCGCCACGCCGATCCTGCAAGCGGAGATCCTCAAGCGCTTTGGCCTCGAGCTGGATGTCAGCCAGACCTACATGCGCCTGTACATCCCCGCGCACATACCCTGGTTGCGCCTGAAATCGGGGGCAGCGCGCACCTGGACCGTGTCGTTGCTGGCCGCAGCGCTGCATAACTTCGAGGAAAGTGAAATGGGCGACGATGCGTTCGAACCCGCCTCGACCTACCTCCAGCCGCCCACTGCCGACGGCCAGTTCACCCCCTTGTCGCAGATCCTGCAGCGCATGCCCATCGCTTCCTTCACCCGAATGTGTCGCGAGCTGGACCTCGGCGCGCGCTACATGGCCCATCTGCAAGAGCAGCTGGCGATCAATGACCCGTCGCGCGCGACCGCCCTGCGGTCCCAGGTCCAGGCCTGCCAGAAAGCCGCATTCGCCGCCAGCCTGCACATGGCGAGCCTGCAAGGACTGATTGATCCGGGCCTGGGGGTGTTGATCAATGGCGTCGCCGACGGCCTGCCGCATCTGCGCCTGCATGGCCAGGAATGGCGCTGTCACGACCTGACGATCATGGGCGCGCGCCTGACCGGGATCGCCCTGTTCGCCCCCGACCTGGAGCAGGCCAGCGCAGCCGTGAAGGTCGTGGCTTACATCCCGGACGACCCGCACCACCCGATCAAGCAATACCCGAGCGCCGCGGCCTTTGCCCAGGAACTGGTCGAGCGCCTGCGCAATCCCGACTACCAGCAGTTCTTCAGCCGTTTCATCAACTATGAGGATCGCGGACATTTCTTCGGCCAGCTGAACAACCGTCTCGGCAAGATCACCTGGCAACCGGTGCCGGCTGCCGACCCACGACCGACCTGGCGATATGCGCCAACCGAGCGTCCCGACCTGCAACTGGCATCCACACCGATCAATGGCGCGCTGTGGAACCACCTTTACCAGCGCGCCTTCGACAAGATCCTCAACGACGCCCAGGTGATCGCCGTGTCCACCGCGCGCGTCGACCAGAAGGCGCGCTGGGCACTGTGGGATTCGTTCGTCGAAATCGCCTCGACGCTGCTCGAGATCGCCGCCTTTGTCGTCGCGCCCTTTATCCCGTTGGCCGGCGAGCTGATGCTGGCCTACATGGCGTACCAACTCCTCGACGACACCTTCGAGGCCGTCATCGACTGGGCCGAGGGCAAGTCCCTGGAAGCCTTCGAGCATTTCATGGCGGTGATCGAATCTGTGGTGCAGGCAGGCACTTTCGCGGTGGGCGGGACTCTCGTCGCAAGTGAATTGCGCGCAGCACTGCCCGCCTCGACCCTGGACTTTTTTGATCGCTTCAATCTGGTGAAAACACCGAGCGAGCAAAGCCGTTACTGGGAGCCGGACCTCGGTGCCTACGAACATCCGGACGCCGTGGCGCAAGACTCACAGCCCGACGCTCGAGGGTTGCATGAGCAGCAGGGAAAAAAACTCCTGGTGCTCAACGACAAACCCTACGCCGTCAGCGAAAACCCGCTGAGCAAAGAACTCGCTATCGACCACCCCACTCGCGCCGACGCCTACAAACCCCGGCTCGAACACAGGGGTAGCGGGGCCTGGAAAACCGAACTCGACCAGCCGCTGTCCTGGGATCGAGCGACCCTGCTGCGCCGCCTTCACCCCGACATGGAACGCTTCCCGGCACAGACACGCGAACGCATGCTGGAGATCAGTGGCTGCAACGAAGTCACCCTGCGCCAGATCCACGTTGAAGGCGAACAGACGCCAGCGCTTTTGGCCGACACCCTCCAACGCTTCAAGATCGACCAGGATATTCAGCGCTTCATCGATCAGCTCAGCAGCAACGATCCGGCTCAGTACCGCGCAGCCGAACCTGGCACCCAACTGCAGCTACTGCAGCGCCACGGCAACTGGCCTGCGGAAAAAGGCCTGCGCCTGATCGACGGCACAGGACAAACGCTGTGGCAGAGCCCCGATCCTGCGCTGCCCATGACCGAGCTCGACACCCGCCATCTGCATGAAGGCGACCTGCTGCAGTCCGTGCTGCTGACGCTCACCGACGAACAGATTCGCACCCTGACCGGTGAAGAGTTCGGCGCCGCTCACTCGACCCTCGAGCTGCGTGCACAGCGGCTTCGGCGCACCCTGGCCGACCTCGCCACGCGCCAGCGACAAAGCCTGTTTGCCGATCGCTATCGCACACTCGAGCGCGGTGCGAGCGCCCTGCAACAGCAACTGATCGATGCCCAAGCCGGCCTGCCGAAGACGCTGGCACAAGCCCTGCTCGACACCGCCAGCGACCTCGAACGGCAACAATTGCAACGCGGGACGGTGTCCGAGCGCCTGGCTGAGCTGAGCCAGGAAGCGGCCCTGCAAACCCGCGTCACCCGCGCCTACGAAGGCCTTGATCTGCGCTCCACCGCTGACAACCTGGACACCGATCGCCTGGTCCTGCATACCCTGGAGCAACTGCCCGGCTGGTCGGGACAATTGCGCCTGGAGGTGCGCCAGTACACCGATCAGGGCCCCCTGCTCGACAGCATCGGCGAACCGGACGCGCCCTTGCGCAAGGTCCTGGTCCTGACCGCACAGGGCGGCTACCAGGCCTTTGACGCCGAAGGCCTGCAACTGCAGGGCGAAGACTCGCTGTACACCAGCCTGCTGCACGCGCTGCCCGACAGCGAGCGCAGAGCGCTGGACATGCACATCGACGAAACCGCAAAGCTCAGGCAACGGATCCGCGACCACGCCCTGGACCGCCGCACATTGCGCTCGTTGCTGGCGCAGCAGCCGATGCTCAAGCCCAGCTACGACCCCAGCGTCATGCGCCTGCTCGGAGGCACCGACGGTTATCACCTCTTGCGCCCCGAAACCCCCACCCTGCAAGCGCACGCCCACCACCTCTTGCCCGACTTGCCAGCAGAGCAATTGCAGGCCTTCGTCGAACATCTGCAACGCCAGCCTGGCGGCCCACGCGCGGAGTTGACCCGGCTGTTCGCCGAGCACGCGCAGATCAACGCCACGCTCAATGCCTGGTTTGACGAGATTCCGTTGTTTGATCCCCGCACCAGGATCCGCCTCAGCCCCGAGCAGTTCAGCGCGCAGAAACACAATCGCCGGCAGTGGCGCAACGAGATCCTGCATTGCTGGCGGCGGCAGACAGCCCTGGTCGACTCAGTGGATGCCGGGATTGAAATCAGCTTCGCGCAGCCGATCATCGGCGACCTGCCGCGCCTGGACCTCAGATTCGAACGCGTCGGATCATTGACCATCGACGGCCATGCCAGCACCCGCGGTGTGAACGAATTCCTGCAGAGCTTCCACGGGCTGCGCCGCCTCGCGTTGCGCAACCTCGAACTGGGGCGAGTCCCCGAAGCCATCAACCAGTCGCCTCAACTTGATGAACTGATCCTCAGCGACTGCGCAATCAGCCTGACCCCGGACGGCCTGGCAACACTGCAGGCGCAGACACAACTGAGTGTGCTGGACCTGTACAAAAATCCGCTGGGGCTGACGCCCAGTGTCGAGCGCATGCCGCAGCTGAACTACCTGGACCTGTCGGAAACCGCTATCAATCACTTTCCGGACGGCTTGCTGACCCGCCCTCAGTTGCGCACCGCCCTGCTCAACAACAACCAGATCCAGTCATTGCCGAGCGCGCTTTATTCCCTGCCGGACAACGTGGCCGAAGGCTTTGACCTGGCCGGCAACCCGCTTGGCGCGGCAGATCACGAGCGGATCAAGCAGCACTTCGCCAACACCCGACAGGACTTCGGCGTGCTCGCCGACTCCGCCGACATTGTGCGCGTGCAAGCGCTTTACCCGCAGATGGATCAGGAAATGGCCAGCGAACTGCTCTATCTGCTGCCCGGCTCGCTGCATGATGGCAGCGTCGAAATCACCCGCCGGGAAAACGAATTGCGCAGCCTGACCGAGGCACTTGCGCGCTGGGCCGACGATCTGCCCCAGGTTCATCCGCTCACTGGCGAGCCCTTCACCGCTGCACAGTTGCTGGTTGAACAAGCGGCGCGCGAGACGTTCAGCAATCAACTGGAGCTGTGCTGGCGCCGGGAAACCGAACTCGATGACTTCGATGAGGCGCTGCTGCCTACTTATGAATTGAACCTGTCGAGTGAGGTGAGCGGTGAACTGCCGGCGATCGATGCCGACTTCTCCCACGTCTCCCATCTGTACATGAAAGGCCACTTTGCCGGGGCGTCCGGTGTCGGCCGATTTGTCGAATACTTCCCCAACCTCAAGGGGCTGACGCTCTACGAATACCGACTCGGCCACATACCCGAGGCGATCTTCAGGATGCGTGAGCTGACCTACCTGGCGCTGAGTGATTGCGAGATTGTCCTGACACCTCAATCCGCTCTCGAACTGGCGGAAATGGCCCACCTGGATGCCCTCGACTTGAGTGGCAACCCTTTGGGACGGGCGCCGGACATCAGCCAGATGAGCGAGCTGTCGGTGCTGATGCTGGACAACACCGGCATCACCGAGCTGCCACCGGGCCTGTTGCAATTGCAGAATCTGGACCTGGCCGACCTGAGCGACAACGCCATCAGCCATGTCCCCAGCGATATTCTCGAACTGACAGCGGAGTTCGCCGGGAAAATCAGCCTGCGGGGCAACCCGCTGTCGGCAGAGGCGGTGCAACAACTGATCGCCTACTTCCGGCAAAACCGCATCGATTTTGGTGTCGAGGCGGTGATCAATGGCGCCGAGCTCGAGGTATCGTCCTCAGAGGGTTCAGAGGTCGACGAGTAAGGAGCGAAAGGGCCTCAGCCGCGCTCTGCCGGCACCGATGACAACTCGAATGGGCTGCTGCTGCGCCGCTGGTTGCGATCTTCCCGCGGCGTGGCACCGAAGAAGTTGCGATAGGCGCTGGAGAAATGCGGCCCCGAGGAGAAGCCGCAGGACAGGCCGATCTGGATGATCGACTTGCTGGTCTGCATCAGCATCTGCCGCGCCTTGTTCAGGCGCAGCTCCAGGTAGTACTGGCTCGGCACACGATTGAGGTATTGCTTGAAAATCCGCTCCAACTGCCGACGGGATACGCACACATGCTGGGCGATTTCGTCGGTGGTCAACGGCTCTTCGATATTGGCTTCCATCAGCAACACCGCCTGGGTCAGCTTGGGATGGCTGGAGCCCAGGCGGTTCTGCAATGGGATGCGCTGGCGCTCGCCACCTTCGCGAATGCGCTCCACCACCAACTCTTCCGACACCGCGCCGGCCAGCTCTGCGCCGTGGTCACGGGCCAGCACCGCCAGCAGCAGATCCAGCACCGACATGCCGCCGCAGGCGGTCAGGCGATCACGGTCCCAATCGAACAGATGGCTGGTGGCAATGGCTTTGGGGAAGCGCTCGGCGAAATCATCCTGCCAGCGCCAATGCACCGCAGCACGATAGCCGTCGAGCAAGCCCAACTGCGCCAGCGGGTAGACACCCGCCGACAGACCGCCAATCACACACCCGGCACGCACCAACTGCTTGAGCGCGCTGCTCAAGGGTGGCGCCATGGCGGCGGGAGGCTCATCCGCCAACAGGAACAGCTTCTGGAAGTTCTCCAGCTTGCCGGCCCAGGCCTCGCCCGGCAATTGCCAGGCGCCTTCGGCTGGTGGCTCGGCCTGCAGGAACGTCAGCTCATAGACAACTTCCGGATGCACGCGCTGGGCAACACGCAAGGCCTCCTCGGCCAGCGCCAGCGTCAAGGCTTTAGTGCTGGGCCAAATCAGGAAACCAATTCGATGGGCAGTCATGGCGGGCAATCCGAAACGAACAACGGTGATGAAGGCATGGGCCAATGCTAGCCCGTAAATGAACGCAAATCCCGAAATCGTAAGCGAGACGATCGTAGGAGCTGGCTTGCCAGCGAAGGCGGCATGTCTGACCCACCGTTTTCGCTGGCAAGCCAGCTCCTACGAGGATGAGGAGCCGGATTTCAGGTTGCGAAGCATGCACTATTTAGGTGCACAACGGCAGCCTTGATTACTTCAAGCTGCCCGAAAGGAACTGCTGCAAGCGCTCGGATTGCGGATTGACCAGCACTTCACGCGGGTTGCCACTTTCCTCGACCAGGCCTTTGTGCAGGAACACCAACTGGTTCGACACTTCACGGGCAAAGCCCATTTCGTGGGTCACCACGACCATGGTCCGGCCTTCCTGGGCCAGGGACTGCATGACCTTGAGCACATCACCCACCAGTTCCGGGTCAAGGGCCGAAGTCGGCTCGTCGAAGAGCATCACTTCAGGCTCCATCGCCAGCGCCCGGGCAATCGCCACGCGCTGTTGCTCGCCGCCGGACATGTGCCCAGGGTAAGCATCCTTGCGATGGGCGACGCCGACCTTGGCCAGGTACATCTCGGCCTTCTCGCGGGCATCGGCCTTGGACATGCCAAGCACATGCACCGGCGCTTCCATGATGTTTTCCATCGCGGTCATGTGCGACCACAGATTGAAATGCTGGAACACCATAGAAAGGCGCGAACGCATGCGTTGCAGCTGTTTCGGGTCGGCGGCCTTCATTGCGCCGTCCTTGTTCGCCACCAGCTTCAACTCTTCGTTGTTGAGCAGGATCTTGCCGGCGTGCGGCTGCTCCAGCAGGTTGATGCAACGCAGGAAGGTACTTTTGCCGGAGCCACTGGAGCCGATGATGCTGATCACATCGCCTGCCGCTGCCTTCAGGGACACACCCTTGAGCACTTCGTGACTGCCATAGCGTTTATGCAGGTCTTGGACTTCAAGTTTGTACATGCTGTCGGTTCTCACAAAAACAGTCAGTCGTTGAGCAAGCGCCCGTGACGCAGCGCTTCGCGCCCCGCCACCTTGGCCAGCCAGAAACCGGGTTGGGCATACCGCAGCCGTTCCACGGCAAACAGCACACCGGCCGTACCAGCACACACGGTGCTGACCCGATCAGCCAATGGATCAATCACTTCAAAAATCTCGTCACCGGCTTCGACCCATTCGCCTGGCTTACGCAAGAAGCTGATCACACCCGGATGGGGCGCAAACAGCAACTCGGTGCCCTCGAACGGCAAGCCTTCGCAGGCCTCGCGCTCCGGCGCCGGCCACTGGCCGCTGATCAATCCCTGTTCGGCGAGGAACGCCAGGATGCCCTCGGCATACGCTTCGGCTTGCGGGCGACCGGTGTCAGCCTGACCACCCAGTTCAATGGTGGTCGCCAGGCACGCCAGCGGGATCTGCGCCTCGGGGAACTGCCGCGACAGACGCAACCAAGGCAGCGAGCAGGCCTCGTCAAAGGAGCTGCCGCCGGAATCTTCGGCCAGCAAACCGACGCGCACATCCAGGTGCGCCGCCAGCGAACGCCACTGCGGCCAATGCTGCGGCAAGGCGTACATGTGCAGCGCAGCTTCGGCGTCGCAATGCAGGTCCAGCACCACGTCAGCGGTACAGGCGTGACCGAGGAGGATGCGCTGCATGCCCTGCAACTGGCTGCTGGCCGGCGGCAAAGTCGCGAGCACATCGCGCATGGCCTGGCGGATCAACTGGATATTGGCGTGAGGATCATCCCCCAGGCGCCCTTCCAGCGTTGCCGCCACCGGCGCGCTCAATTCAACGAAATCACGGTTGAAATTCTTCCCGCTGCCCGCCTCGAAACGCCCCTGGTGACTGCCTTGCAGCAGTTGTCCCAGACCCAGCGGATTGGCCACCGGCACCAGTTCGATCACCCCGTTCAGGGCGCCCTGGGCTTCCAGTTCGGCCAGGCGCTTTTTCAGCTCCCAGGCGGTGCGCATGCCCGGCAACTCGTCGGCGTGCAGGCTGGCCTGGATATAGGCCTTGCGCTCGCCACTGCCGAAACGGAATACCGAAACCTGCCGTTCGCTGCCCAGGTGATTCCACGGCAACGGATGATCGATACGTTCCATATCAGTGCTTCCGCGGAGCCAGGTAGCCCAGCCAGCGGCGCTCGGCCATCTTGAACAGGCGCACGAGGATGAAGGTCAGGCACAGGTAGAACACACCGGCGGTGATGTAGGCCTCGAACGGCAGGTAGTACTGGGCGTTCACGGTCCGCGCGGCACCGGTAATGTCGATCAGGGTCACGATGGAGGCCAGACTGGTGGTCTGCAGCATCATGATCACTTCGTTGCTGTACTGCGGCAGCGCCCGGCGCAGGGCCGATGGCAGCAGGATGCGCTTGTACATCTTGAAGCGCGACATGCCCACGGCCTTGGCCGCTTCGATTTCGCCATTGGGCGTGGCCCGCAGGCTACCGGCGATGATTTCGGCGGTGTAGGCACTGGTGTTGATGGCAAACGCCAGGCACGCACAGAAAGTGGCGCTGGACAGCCACGGCCAGAGGAAGCTTTCGCGCACTGCCTCGAACTGGGCCAGACCGTAGTAGATCAGGAACAGTTGCACCAGCATCGGCGTGCCGCGGATCACGTAGGTGTAGAGCCAGGCGGCGCCGTTGACGATCGAGTTCTTCGACACGCGCATCAAGCCCAGGGGCAAGGCACACAGCAGGCCGAAGAACAGCGACAACGCGAGCAGTTTCAGAGTGGTCAGCAGACCGCCGAGGTACAGCGGCAGTGCCTCCCAGATGACGTTGTAGTCGAAGATCATAGATCAGCCGCCCTTACGCCTACCGAGTAGCGCTTCTCAAGGTGACGCAATGCCAGCAAGGAGACACTGGTGATCACCAGGTACATCGCCGCCACTGCAAGGAAGAAGGTGAAAGGCTCGCGAGTGGCGTCTGCCGCCTGCTTGGCCTTGAACATCATGTCTTGCAGGCCGACCACCGAAATCAGTGCGGTCGCCTTGGTCAACACCAGCCAGTTGTTGGTGAAGCCGGGAATCGCCAGGCGAATCATCTGCGGCACCATCACCCGGAAGAACACCTGGAAGCTGCTCATGCCGTACGCCATACCGGCTTCGGCCTGGCCTTTGGGAATTGCCATGAAGGCACCGCGGAAGGTTTCCGACAGGTAGGCGCCGAAGATGAAGCCCAGGGTGCCGATACCGGCCGCCAGTGGATTCAGGTCGATGTAGTCGTCGTAGCCGAGCAGTGGCGCCACCCGGTTGAGCAGGTCCTGGCCGCCGTAGAAAATCAGCAGGATCAGCACCAGATCGGGAATCCCGCGGATCACCGTGGAATACAGGTCGCCCAGCCAGGCCAGCCAGCGAATCGGCGACAGGCGCAAGGCGACCCCGATCAGACCCAGAACAATGGCCAAGGCCATGGACGACAAGGCGAGTTGCAGCGTCAGCCATGCGCCATCGAGGATGACAGCCCCGTAGCCTTTCAACATGATTCAGGTCCTCGAAAATTGGGATGAAAAAATGGCGCAAACCGCAGAGATCCTGTTGCTTGCGCCATTTCGGACTTACGCTGCGACGCTTACTTGCCGTAAATGTCGAAGTCGAAGTACTTGTCCTGGATTTGCTTGTACTTGCCGTTCTCGCGAATGGCGGTGATCGCGGTGTTGATCTGTTCTTTCAGCGCGTCACCCTTACGGACTGCGATGCCCACGCCGTCACCGAAGTATTTGACGTCGGTGAACGCCGGGCCGACAAACGCGAAGCCCTTGCCGGCGTCGGTTTTCAGGAAGCCGTCATTCAACAGGGTAGCGTCTGCCACGGTGCCGTCGAGGCGACCGGCAGCCACGTCCAGGTAGATTTCGTTCTGCGAGCCGTACGGCTTGATTTCAGCACCCAGCGGGGCCAGGACTTCACGGGCGAAACGCTCGTGGATCGAGCCACGCTGCACACCAATGTTCTTGCCCTTGAGCTCGGCCAGGCCGTCGCTGACCTGAGTGCCGTCCTTCATCACCAGGCGAGCCGGGGTGTTGTAGTACTTGTTGGTGAAGTCCACGGACTTCTTGCGATCATCGGTGATCGACATCGACGACAGGATGGCGTCGATCTTGCGCACCTTGAGTGCCGGGATCAGGCCGTCGAATTCCTGCTCGACCCAAACGCACTTGACCTTCATCTCTTCGCACAGGGCGTTGCCGATGTCGTAGTCGAAACCAACGATGCTGCCGTCCGGCGCCTTGGACGCGAATGGAGGGTATGCCGCCTCGATACCAATTTTCAGAGGCTTTTGATCGGCGAAGGTTGGCATGGACAGCACGGACAGTGCCAGGGCGCCAAGCAGCACGAGTTTCTTCATCTTGGGACTCCATCGGTAAAGGGCGAAAACGGCAGAGTGAGCATCAGCCCAATATGCGAATGGGTTAAACGAAAATAGCGTTGCTGCGTCCTGCATGCCCGGCGCTGAATTCAACACGGACAACGACGAGCGAGTGATCGGCATTCTAACGACAGGCCCGAAGCCGATATTTCTTCAATGCGACAACTAGTTACAGATGCACCGAGAAAGCCGCGAGAGCACATTGACAGCCCTTGAAATTCATGCAAGAGCAAAAGACGTAGAACCGATCTATGCTGCAAATAGCGGGCCTATTATTGGCAAACCCTTCTAATCCGGCAAGCGCAGCGTAATGTCATATTTTTCATACGGGCTTTTAAGGCCTTGAAACGGGGCCTGACGTTTCCCATCGCCCCGAAACAGCGCGCACGGTTACACAATTTTGCCCCACGGTAACGCCGGGAAACGCCCTACACCCAGATCGATATTTATTCGCCCGGCACTGGGTGCATGCGGTGATCTTTTCCAGAAGCAAAAAAAGCCCCGCCAGGTACCGGACCGGGCGGGGCTCGAAGGCTCAAGAGCGAGGCTTACGCGACGTTCATGGTCTTGTGGGTGTCGATCAGGTGTTGCACCACGCCCGGATCGGCTAGGGTGGAAATGTCACCCAGTCCGTCGTACTCGGCGGTAGCAATCTTGCGCAGGATGCGCCGCATGATTTTCCCCGAGCGGGTTTTCGGCAGGCCCGGCGCCCATTGGATGACGTCCGGCGAGGCAATCGGGCCGATCTCCTTGCGCACCCAGTTTTTCAGTTCCAGGCGCAGGGCTTCGCTCGGCTCTTCGCCACCGTTGAGGGTGACGTAGACGTAGATGCCCTGCCCCTTGATGTCGTGTGGCACACCGACCACCGCGGCCTCGGCGACTTTCGGGTGGGCAACCATCGCGCTCTCGATCTCGGCGGTGCCCATGCGGTGTCCGGAAACGTTGAGTACGTCATCCACACGCCCGGTGATCCACCAGTAGCCGTCTTCATCGCGACGCGCGCCGTCACCGGTGAAGTACATGCCACGGAAGGTCTTGAAGTAGGTGTCGACGAAGCGGTCATGGTCGCCGTACAGGGTACGCGCCTGGCCTGGCCACGAATCGAGAATCACCAGGTTGCCTTCGGCAGCGCCCTCGATGATGTTGCCCAGGTTGTCCACCAACGCCGGCACTACACCGAAGAACGGCCGCGCCGCCGAGCCTGGCTTGAGGGCGTGGGCCCCTGGCAGCGGGCTCATCAGGGTGGCGCCGGTTTCGGTCTGCCACCAGGTGTCGACGATCGGGCAACGGGATTGACCGACGTTCTTGTAGTACCAGTCCCAGGCTTCCGGGTTGATCGGCTCGCCCACCGAACCCAGCAGGCGCAGGCTGCTGCCGTCGGCGCCTTCGCAGGCAGCGGTGCCCGCCGCCATCATGGCGCGGATCGCGGTCGGCGCAGTGTAGAGGATGTTGACCTTGTGCTTGTCGACGATCTTCGCCACCCGAGTGATGTCCGGGTAGTTCGGCACGCCCTCGAACAACAGGGTGGTCGCGCCGTTGGCCAGAGGGCCGTAGACAATATAGGTGTGGCCGGTGACCCAGCCGACGTCGGCGGTGCACCAGTAGATTTCACCCGGACGATAATCGAACACGCGCTCGTGGGTCAGCGATGCATAAAGCAGGTAGCCGCCCGTGGTGTGCTGCACGCCCTTGGGCTTGCCGGTGGAACCGGAGGTGTAAAGGATGAACAGCGCTTCTTCTGCGCCCATTTCTTTCGGCGCGCAGACGGTGCCGGCGACTTTCATCAGGTCTTCGAACCAGATGTCGCGATGCTGGTTCCACTTGATGTCGCCACCGGTGCGCTTGCACACGATGACTTTCTGGATGCTGCTGGTTTCCGGGTTGGTCAGGGCGTCGTCGACGTTGGCCTTGAGCGGAATCTTCTTGCCGGCGCGCAGGCCTTCGTCCGCGGTGATCACCACTTTCGATTTGCAGTCGATGATCCGCCCGGCCAGGGCTTCCGGCGAGAAGCCGCCGAACACTACCGAGTGAATCGCGCCGATCCGGGTGCACGCCAGCATGGCGACCACGGCTTCGGGGATCATTGGCATATAGATGGTCACCACGTCGCCGCGGTGCACGTCTTGCCCACGCAAGGCGTTGGCGAACTTGCAGACTTGTTCGTGCAGTTCGCGGTAGGTGATGTTGCGGCTCTCGGAAGGATCGTCACCTTCCCAGATGATTGCGATCTGGTCGCCACGCTCGGCCAGATGACGGTCGAGGCAGTTGTAGGACACGTTCAGAGTGCCGTCGGCGAACCACTTGATGTCGACATGGTGGTCGTCGAAAGAGGTCTGTTTCACCGTGGTGAAAGGTTTGATCCAGTCGAGGCGCTTGGCCTGCTCGCGCCAGAAGCCGTCAGGGTTGACGACCGACTGCTGGTACATGGCCTTGTAGGTCGCCTCGTCAGTCAGCGTGTTGGCCGCAACCTCGGGACGAACGGGATACAGAGAAGCCGCACTCATCTTTCTTTACCTCGGTGAAATAGTTGTTTTTGTATGACCCCGTTGTAGCCCGAGGCGGACCTATAGAACCATTCGACGATGGTAGTAACAAGCCCCTACAAATTGCCCTGACTTCTGCCGACGGCTTGGCACGTACGTTCCAAACGAACCTGAAAAACGAGGATTGTTACAAGATCTGTCAACAGTGTTTATCAAAAGCGCGGCTATATGAATTCTGCTCCCCCCCTTAAAATCTGCCTCGCCAACCAGGCATTGTGATTAACCCAGTTGCAGCCCCCACGAAGGCAGTTGATCTCAACTCTGTAATCAAGTTGTACACGCAGCCCCACAAAGGCTGCGTGACCCCACTCGACCTCAGGAAGGTAAATTCGAATGAAAGCTTTATTGGTTCTGGCCCTCGGCAGTCTGTGCGCAACCGCCATGGCGAACGAGGTCCCGACTGATGTCGCCAGCAATACGGTACCGGTAGAGGAATACACTTACTCGACTCACCTGGATATCGCCAAAGTTATATCCATGAGCGAAATTCCAAGTGTTTGCGAAGTTGTGCCAGCGCGCATGGAATATGAAGACTCGAACGGTCAACGGCATATTCTGCGTTATAGCGTAATGGGTAATGGCTGCTCTAACGGCTAATTCGCAACCGCCGATCAGGGTTCTTTTGACTATCGGCCGCAAGAAATCTTTCTTGCGGCGAAGAGCCCACCTCAGCCCTCCACGAGACGGCAATCACCCCGCAAAACACTCTGTACTGCCCGGCGCGTTGCATGCGTTACACATATCGACTTATTCGATTTTTTTTAGCATTTATTTGCGCTTTTTAATCGAATTTGTCCGAGTAGTATGGATTCCAACACCACTGCACACCACTCATACCGGAGTCGCCACCATGAAAAGCCAACTGATCCTCGCCCTGACCTTCTCTGTTCTGGCCGCCAACACCTTCGCTGCCGATGGTTATGACCGCACCGGCTCCGCGACCCTCGCCGCCGATGGCTTCGACCGCACCGGTTCGGCCAACCTCAGCTAACTGCTGAGTGCTCCGTCTCAGTTGGGCCTCGACCGCTGTTCAGTCAGGAATATGGGGACACTGTAGGAGCGAGCTTGCTCGCGAAAAACGTCAACGAAAACGCGGACATTCTGAATGAACGCGGCGCCCTGAAGTTTTTCGTCGGAACGCCGCCCGGAGCACGCTCGCTCCTACAAAGAACGGGCCTCGGCCGGGCTTAGTTGTTTTTAACCGGCGATAAAGCTCACCCGCACCTTCAGCCCCGCCTGCGCACCATCGTGCAAGGTGATCTGGGCCAGGTGTGCGCGGCAGATTTCGCCGACGATCGCCAACCCCAGGCCAGAGCCCGCGACCTGCTGGTTGCGGCGATAGAAGCGCTCGAACACCCGCTCACGCTCCGCCACCGGGATTCCCGGCCCGTCATCCTCGACCTCAAGCACGGCCGGCGCACTGACCCGCAAGATCACATTGCCGCCCGACGGCGTATGGGCCAGGGCGTTGTCCACCAGATTGCTCAGTAACTCGTTGAGTAATGTCGGTTCGCCACGCAGCCACACCGGCTCGTCAGCCTCCAACGCCAGTGCGACACCCCGTGCATGGGCCAGGGGCGCCATGGCCATGCCCAGCTCGCGGGCCAATTGGCTTAGGTCGAGCAACTGCGCGCCCCCCTCGGCAATCGCCCGCGCACCGTTCTCGACCCGCGCCAGCGAGAGCAATTGGTTGGCCAGGTGGGTCAGGCGATCAGTGCCTTGCGCGGCGCTCTCCAGGGTCTCGCGCCAGGTCGGTGGATCCTGGGCGCGCAAGCCCAGCTCGAGACGCGCCTTGAGCGCCGCCAACGGTGTGCGCAATTCATGGGCGGCGTCGGCAATGAACTGCGCCTGGCGCTCGAACTGCCCACGCAAACGCTCGGTGAAATGGTTGAGCGCGCGCACCAGCGGCCACAATTCCCGCTGCACCTCCACCAGCGGCAACGGCCGCAGGTCATCCGGCTGACGCTCTTCCACGGCGGTGCGCAAGCGCTCCAGCGGACGCAGCGCCGCGCTGACGGCAAACCACACCAGCAACAAGGCGCCGCCGGCAAGCATGCCCAGACGCAACAGGGTGTCGGCCATCAGGCTGCGGGCCATGCTGACCCGCGCTTCATCCGTCTCCGCCACCCGAATCTCGGCCATGCCGTTCATGTTCGGCTCGCTGACCGCCTTGAGCAGGCTGACCACTCGCACGTTCTGCCCCAGGTAGGTGGCGTTGTAGAAACGCGCCAATGCCGGGTAGTCATCGGTGCGCGGCGTGCCCGGCGGCGGTCCGGGCAGGTTCTCGTAGCCGGAAATCAGCTTCTGCTGGATATCGTTGACCTGGTAGTAAATGCGCCCGGCGCTGTCGTAGGCGAAAGTGTCCAGCGCCACGTAAGGCACATCGGCGCTGAGACTGCCGTCGCGCTGGGACAGGCCGGCGGCGATGGTCCGCGCCGACGCCAGCAAGGTCCGGTCATAGGCGGTGTCGGCAGCTTCGCGACCGTTCCAGTAAGCGCTCAGACCACTGGCGATCATCAACACCACCAGCAGCAGCGCGAGGTTGCCGAGCAGCCCCCAACGCAAGCTTCTGGGCTTATGCATCGCGGCTTTCCAGCAGGTAGCCCAGGCCCCTGAAGGTGACGATGGCCACGGCATGGCCGTCGAGTTTCTTGCGCAGGCGGTGCACATAGATCTCGATGGCGTCGGGGCTTGCCTCTTCATCCAGGCCAAACACCTGGGAGGCCAGTTGTTCCTTGCTCATCACCCGCCCGGGACGGGCGATCAACGCCTCCAGCACGGCCTGCTCACGGGAGGTCAGGGTGAGCAGTTCGCCCGCGAGGCTGAACCGCCGGGTATCCAGGTCATACACCAGCACCCCGCAGCGCTGCTGGCGTTCGCCGCCCAGCACACTGCGCCGGAGCAAGGCCTTGACCCGGGCCTCGAGCTCGCTCAGTTCGAAAGGTTTGGCCAGGTAATCGTCGGCGCCCAGGTTGAGCCCGTGCACCCGATCCTTGACGTCGCTGCGGGCAGTCAGCATCAGCACCGGCAGGTTCTTGCCGCGACTGCGCAAGCGCGCCAGCACGTCGAAACCGTCCATGCGCGGCAGGCCGACATCGAGGATCGCCACCGCATAGTCTTCGCTGGCCAGGGCCAGGTCGGCCGCCACGCCATCGTGCAACACATCCACGGTCAGACCGGTGCTCTTGAGCGCCTGGGCGACACTTTCGGCCAACTGCAGATGGTCTTCGACGAGCAGGACACGCATGGATTTTTACCTCATGTAGGGAGGGTCGACGCCCTTCTTTGGCGCGGAGTGTACAGCCGCACTCGCCGCTGTGAAGCCCGAAAACCGTGAAAGTCTGCTGAAAGGTTAGCGAAAGGTTGGCTGGTTAGAGTCCCGCCACGGACAGTCTCGACTGCCGTGTTTTGAGAGTAGTGAACGAAAAACGCCCCGATGCGTTTTCGACCAATAAGAACAATAAACGGAGTGCTTCACGATGCTGTCCATGCAGCCTCAGGCTTTCACGCCTATGGGTTTTCCCCGCCTTGCAACCACCGCCCTCGCCAGTGCCGCCGCCCTTGCCGGCTTCGTCCCTGTCAGCCAGGCCGCCTTCTTCGAAGACAGCAGCGCAACCGTCGAAACGCGCAACATGTACTTCAACCGTGACTTTCGCAGTGGCACCAGCGCCCAGCAATCCAAGCGCGATGAATGGGCCCAGGGGTTCATGCTCAATGTCGAGTCGGGTTATACCGATGGCACCGTAGGATTTGGCGTCGACGCCCTGGGCATGCTCGGCATCAAGCTCGACTCCAGCCCCGACCGCACTGGCACCGGCTTGCTGCCAACCCACGACGATGGCCGCGCAGCCGATGAATACTCCAAGCTCGGCCTGACCGGCAAAGTGAAGATCTCCGCCACCGAACTGAAGATCGGCAGCCTGATTCCCGAACTGCCGATTCTCAAGGCCAACGACGGGCGGATCCTGCCGCAGACCTTTGAAGGTGGCTTGCTCACCTCCAAAGAGTTCAAGAACCTGACCTTCACCGGCGGTCGCCTGGATAAAGCCAAGGACCGTGACAGCACCGACTTCGAAGACGTCGCGCTGAACAACAAGAACAGCCGCTTCGCCGGCACGGTTGCGGGCAGCCATTTCGACTTCGGCGGCGTCGACTACAAGTTCACCGACAAGATCACCGCCAGCTACCACTTCGCGCAACTCGGCGAAGTCTACAACCAACACTTCCTCGGTTTGCTCGCCTCTCAACCGTTGGGCCCCGGAACATTCGCCAGCGACTTGCGCCTGGCGGTCAGCGATGACTCCGGACAAGCGCGCGGTGGCAAGATCGACAACACCTCGCTCAACGGCTTGCTCAGCTATTCATTGAGCGGGCACAAATTCAGCGCTGGCTACCAGCATATGTCTGGCGACAGTGCCTTCCCCTATGTCGACGGTTCCGACCCGTACCTGGTCAACTTCGTACAGATCAACGACTTCGCCGGCGCCGAAGAACGCTCCTGGCAAGCCCGTTACGATTACGACTTTGCCAAGCTTGGCGTGCCTGGCCTGAGCTTCATGAGCCGCTACATCAGTGGCGATAACATCAAGCTCAACAACGGTGAAACCGGCAAGGAATGGGAACGCAACACCGAGATCAAGTACGTCGTGCAAAGTGGCGCCCTCAAGGACGTTGCCCTGCGCCTGCGCAATGCCACCTACCGCTCCAACTATTCCGCCCGCGACGCCGATGAAGTGCGTGTGCTGGTGAGCTACAGCGTTGCCCTCTGGTAATTGAATTCACCCCATAACAACAACTCCTGTGGAGACAACCGATGAATCTTTCACTGCGTAACGTTGCACTGGCCGCCAGTTGCCTGCTGTTCACCGCGCCCTTGCTGGCCGCCGAAAGCGAAGAACCGAAACGCCCCGAATGCATCGCCCCGGCCTCGCCCGGCGGTGGTTTCGACCTGACCTGCAAGCTGGTGCAAAGCGCGCTGGTCAACGAAAAACTGCTGACCAAACCGATGCGCGTGACCTACATGCCCGGCGGCGTCGGTGCGGTGGCCTACAACGCCGTGGTCGCCCAGCGTCCGGCGGATGCCGGGACGCTGGTGGCCTGGTCCAGTGGTTCGCTGCTGAACCTGGCCCAGGGCAAATTCGGCCGCTTCGACGAGAACGCCGTGCGCTGGCTGGCGGCTGTCGGCACCAGCTATGGCGCCATCGCCGTGAAGAAAGATTCGCCCTACAAGAACCTCGACGACCTGGTACAGGCGCTGAAGAAAGATCCGAGCAAGGTGGTGATCGGTTCCGGTGGCACCGTGGGCAGCCAGGACTGGATGCAAACCGCACTGATCGCCAAGGCCGCCGGGATCAACCCGCGTGACTTGCGTTACGTGGCCCTTGAAGGCGGCGGTGAAATCGCCACCGCCCTGCTCGGCGGTCACATTCAGGTCGGCAGCACCGACATTTCCGACTCCATGCCACACATCCAGAGCGGCGACATGCGCCTGCTGGCGGTGTTCGCCAACGAGCGCCTGGACGAGCCGGAAATGAAGGACATCCCGACTGCCAAAGAGCAAGGCTACGACATCGTCTGGCCGGTGGTGCGCGGTTTCTACCTCGGGCCAAAGGTCAGCGATGCGGAATACGCCTGGTGGAAAAACGCCTTCGACACCCTGCTGGCTTCCGAAGACTTCGCCAAGCTGCGCGACCAGCGCGAACTGTTCCCGTTCGCCATGACCGGGCCTGAGTTGGACACCTACGTGAAGAAACAGGTCGCGGACTACAAGACCCTCGCCAAAGAGTTCGGCCTTATCCAGTAATCGCCCCCGTCGCGTGGCCACGCCCTTGCGCATCAAGGACGTGGCCCAGGAGTCTGTCATGCTCTTACAACGTATCTTTGCCGCGGCCTTGCTGCTGGCTTGTGCTGGCCTGGCGCTGATGGCCTGGCCCTATCAAGCATCGTTTTCCTACGAACCGGTCGGACCTCGGGCCTACCCGCTGCTGATGCTCGGGCTGATGAGTCTGGCGCTGCTGTACATGTTGTTCCGCCCGCAACCGACCAAACACAGCGAAGAAGAACCGCCGCTGGACCGCGAGACCCTGATCAAGATTGCGATCTGCGTGGGCCTGCTGCTGGTCTTCGCCGGCACCTTCGAACCCCTGGGTTTCATCCTCAGCAGCATCCTGATCGGCGTACCGATGGCACGTCTGTACGGCGGTCGCTGGCTGCCCTCGGCAGTGATTGTCAGCTTGATGAGCGTCGGCCTGTATCTGCTGTTCGATAAGGCCATGGACGTCCCTCTGCCCCTCGGTCTGCTCGACGTTCTGGAGAACTGATATGGAAACGTTTGCCTATTTGGGCCAGGGTTTCGGCGTCGCGCTGAGCCCCTACAACCTGGTGACCGCGCTGTGCGGCACCCTGATCGGCACCGTGGTCGGCCTGCTGCCGGGCCTGGGTCCGATCAATGGCGTGGCGCTGCTGATCCCGATCGCCTTCGCCCTCGGTTTGCCACCGGAATCGGCCCTGATTCTGCTGGCCGCGGTGTACCTGGGCTGCGAGTACGGCGGGCGCATCAGCTCGATCCTGCTCAACATCCCCGGCGAAGCCTCCACCGTAATGACCACCCTCGACGGCTACCCGATGGCCCGTAAAGGCCTGGCTGGCGTAGCGCTGTCGCTGTCGGCCTGGAGCTCGTTCATCGGTGCGTTTATCGCCACCTGCGGCATGGTCCTGTTCGCCCCGCTGCTGGCGAAATGGGCGATTGCCTTCGGCCCGGCGGAATATTTCGTGCTGATGGTGTTCGCCATCGTCTGCCTCGGCGGCATGGCCGGTGACAAGCCACTGAAGACTTTTGTCGCGGCGCTGATCGGCCTGTTCCTGTCGGCGGTCGGTATCGACGCCAACAGCGGTGTCTATCGCTTCACCGGCGACAACATCCACCTCACCGACGGCATTCAGTTCGTGGTGCTGGTACTGGGCCTGTTCTCGATCAGCGAAATCCTGCTGTTGCTGGAAAAAACCCACCGTGGCCAGGAAGCCGTGAAAGCCACCGGGCGCATGCTGTTCAACGTCAAGGAAGCCGGTGCGGTGTTCGCCGTGAACGTGCGCTGCGGCCTGCTCGGTTTCATCATGGGCGTACTGCCGGGTGCCGGCGCGACATTGGCCTCGGCCGTGGCCTACATGACCGAAAAACGCATGGCCGGCGCCAGCGGCAAGTTCGGCCAGGGCGACATGCGTGGCCTGGCTGCACCGGAAACCGCCATTGGCGCATCGGCCTGCGGCGCCCTGGTGCCGATGCTGACCCTCGGCGTGCCAGGTTCGGGCACCACGGCGGTGATGATCGGCGCGCTGTCGCTGTACAACATCACCCCGGGCCCGCTGTTGTTCCAACAGCAACCGGACATCGTCTGGGGCCTGATCGCCTCGTTGTTCATCGCCAACATCATGCTGGTGATCCTCAACATCCCGATGATCCGCCTGTTCACCCGCATCCTCGCCGTGCCGAACTGGGCGCTGGTGCCGGTGATCGCGATCATCACCGCGATTGGCGTCTACGCCGTGCACGCCACCACCTTCGATCTGTTCCTGATGATCGGCATCGGCATCTTCGGCTACATCCTGCGCAAGCTCGACTTCCCGCTGTCGCCGGTCCTGCTGGGGTTCATCCTCGGCGGCCTGATGGAGCAGAACCTGCGCCGCGCGCTGTCGATTTCCAACGGTGCGCTGGAGATTCTGTGGTCGAGCCCGATCACCTTCGGGGTGTGGGTGCTGACTGCACTGATGCTGCTGCTCCCGCTGCTGCGCATCTGGCGCAAACGTTCCCTGCAGCGCCGCGCCATTGCCGATGTCTGATGTCGGTCTGAAAGCCTGGTGGGGAACTCCGCTGGTCGGTCTGCTGGGGGGTTATCTCGCCAGCCAGATCGGCTGGCCGCTGCCATGGATGGTCGGCTCGTTGCTGGCGATCATCCTCGTGCGCTGCCTGACGCCCTGGCAACTGGCGGAAATCCCCGGCGGGCGTAAATGCGGTCAGTGGATCGTCGGCATCGGTATCGGCCTGCACTTCACCCCGGTGGTGATGGAGCAGGTCATGAGTCATTTTGGCCTGATCTTTTTCGGGGCGCTGGTCACCAGCTTGTCGGCAGTTGTCGGCGTCTGGTTGATGCGCCGCACCGGCGAGGATCGGGCCACTGCGTTTTTCTCGAGCATGCCCGGTGGCTCCGGCGAAATGGTCAACCTCGGCGCACGCAATGGCGCGGTGCTCAGTCGCGTGGCGGCCGGGCAAAGCCTGCGGGTATTGGTGGTGGTGCTGTGCGTACCGGCCGCCTTCAAATACCTGTTGGGCGAAGGCGTGCCGCTGATGCATCCGGCGACTGTCGACTGGCGTTGGCTGGCGTTGTTGTTTCCGGCGGGGGCCATGTGTGCCTGGCTGTGGCAGCGCTTGCGCCAACCCAACCCCTGGCTGTTCGGCCCCTTGCTGGTGAGCGCTGCGGTGAGCATTGGCTGGGACCTGCATATCGGTTTGCCCGATGGCGGCAGTCAGATTGGCCAGTGGTTGATTGGCAGCGGACTGGGCTGCCACTTCAATCGAGAGTTTTTCCGTCGCGCGCCGTCATTCATGGGCCGCACCCTGGTCGGCACGGCGCTGACCATGCTGATCGCCAGCCTCGCCGCCCTTGGCCTGAGCGCTGCGACCCACCTGGATCTGCGCTCGCTGACGTTGGGCATGATGCCCGGCGGCATCGCCGAAATGAGCCTGACCGCCGAAACCCTGCAACTCTCGGTACCGCTGGTGACGGCGATGCAGGTCATGCGCCTGCTGTTTGTGCTGTTCCTCGCCGAGCCCTTGTTCCGACACTGGGACCGGCAGCCGGACAGCCTCTGAGATAACGCCGCTCAGGCCACGGGTGGCAAGCGCCACTCGATCGGCGTCTCGCCATTTTGCTCGAGGTACTTGTTGGTGCGACTGAAGTGGCCACACCCGAGAAAGCCGCGATAGGCGGACAGCGGGGATGGATGCACGGAAGTCAGCACCAGGTGCTTGGTGGCGTCGATCAGCTTCTGCTTGCTCTGGGCGTGTGCGCCCCACAGCAGGAACACCAGGTGCGGTTGGTGCTCGCTGACCAGCGAGATGATCCGGTCAGTGAAGAACTGCCAGCCCTTGCCGGCATGGGCATTGGCGTTGGCGCGCTCGACGGTCATGGTGGTGTTGAGCATCAATACGCCCTGATCGGCCCAGCTCTGCAGGTAGCCGTGGCTGGGAATGTCGATGTTCAGGTCACGTTTGAGCTCTTTATAGATGTTCACCAGCGATGGCGGCGCCGGCACGCCCGGCTGCACCGAGAAGCACAGGCCGTGGGCCTGGCCCGGGCCGTGGTAAGGGTCCTGGCCCAGGATCACCACTTTGACCTTGTCCAGCGGGGTCGAATTCAGCGCATTGAAAATCATCGGGCCCGGTGGATAGATCTCCTTGCCCGCCGCGCGCTCCTGTTGCAGAAAAGTGCGCAACTCTGCCATGTACGGCTGGTCGAATTCGGCACGCAGTGCCTCCTTCCAGCTCGGTTCGAGTTTGATACGGTCGTCAGCAGTCATGGTTACATCCGGCAAAAACAATGGGGCGAACCCTAGGAAAGCCCATCACGCTTGTCAATTGCCCTGACGCGGATCCGGCACTTTCCTGCACAGCGATCATACTGAACGCTCAATTCACCGATCGAGGTCATGATGAATCTGCACTTCGAAGAACTCACCGGCACCGATGGTGCGCGCCTGGGCATCGCCAGCCTGGATGCCGAGAAATCCCTCAACGCACTGTCGCTGGCGATGATCCGCGCCTTGGGCGATCAGCTGGATGTCTGGGCCAAAGACCCGCAGATCGTCTGCGTGCTGCTGCGCGGCAACGGCGCCAAAGCCTTCTGCGCCGGCGGCGAGGTGCGCAGCCTGGTGCAGGCCTGTCGCGCTCATCCAGGCGAAGTCCCACCCCTGGCCGGACAATTCTTTGCTGCGGAATACCGTCTGGATTTTCGCCTGCACACCTACCCCAAGCCGCTGATCTGCTGGGGCCACGGCTATGTGCTGGGCGGCGGCATGGGCCTGCTGCAGGGCGCGGGCATTCGCATCGTCACGCCGAGCAGCCGCCTGGCCATGCCGGAAATCAGCATCGGGTTGTACCCGGATGTCGGCGCGAGCTGGTTCCTCTCGCGCCTGCCCGGCAAGCTCGGGCTGTTCCTCGGCTTGAGCGGCGCGCACATGAATGCGCGCGATGCGATCGACCTGGACCTGGCCGACCGCTTCCTGCTGGACGAGCAACAGGAGCCCTTGATCGAAGGCCTGCTGCAGCTCAACTGGCAGGAGCAGACAGCGATGCAGCTCAACAGCCTGCTCAAGGCCCTGCAACAGGAGGCCGTTGGCCAACTGCCCGAGGCGCAGTGGTTGCCAAGACGCCAGCAGATCGACGAATTGCTGGACGTCAGCGACGTGCGTTGCGCCTGGAAAGCCATCAGCCAGTTACGCGATCACCACGACCCGCTGCTGGCCCGCGCGGCCAAGACCCTCGGCGATGGGTGTCCGCTGACAGCCCATCTGGTGTGGGAACAGATCCGCCGTGCCCGTCATCTTTCGTTGGCCGAAGTCTTCCAGATGGAATACACCCTGAGCCTTAACTGCTGCCGGCATCCGGAATTCAGTGAGGGTGTCAGGGCGCGCCTGATCGACAAGGACAACCAGCCACACTGGCACTGGCCGGACATCAACACGATCCCGCAGGCGGTGGTCGAGGCGCACTTCCACAAGGTTTGGGAGGGTCGCCACCCACTGGCGGATTTGTCGGACTACTGAAATGAACAAGCGGCGCGAAAGGCGCCGCTTGAAGATGGGCTGGGCTTAACGGTTGTGCCCACCGCGGTCGCCATGCCCATCATGATCGCCATGCCGACCGTCACCACGGTTGTGCCCGCCGCGGTTCTCCCAGCGCTGATTGCTCTGTCCGTAGTTGTTGCCCCAGCCCCGGTTGCGCTGATCATCCCAGCCTCGGCCCGGCGCCGGACGGTAAGCATGGGGTTGCGCCTGGTAGTAGCGCGGTGACGGTTGATAATAGCGCGGCCCCGATGGGTAATAACGGGGGGATGGGTAGTAGCGCGGCGGCTGTGAATAGTAGCTGCGCGGATAGGAATAATAGGAACGGTCGCCGTAGTAATAGGCCGGTGCCGGCGACGAATAGACCTCTGAACTGTAATAGCTGGAACCCCCTCCGTCGTAGTAGGGAACACAGGCGGCAAGACTCAACGTCATCGAACTGATCAAAGCTAGTCGGTGATACATGGCGGCCTCCTGGACCGCGAGAGAGCCACACCAGCGACGCGGGTGGGCGTCAGACAATTCATCTGCCTGACGAAATATCTGACATCAAAATCGGAAACTGGTGCGCAACGTTAACAGTTTGATACATGTCATCCGTCGTTTGCCCTGAGCAAGCCCGGTCCGATGTGGATTTGGTCGTAAATGCCCGCGTTATTTTCTCGCGGTGCCACTAGAATGCCTCTGATTACATCTGCCAACGGATTCGCCATGCCGCTTCGCTCTGCGCTGTTTTCGCAACGCTCGTTGGTCCTGACCCTGATTGCCTTGCTGGGCGCCGGCTTCCTCGCCACTTCCCTGCTCAGCTACTACGCCTCGCGCGCCTCGATCCGCGACAATATCGTCAACACCGAATTGCCCCTGACCTCCGATACGGTGTACTCGGAGATCCAGAAAGACCTGGTCCGCCCGATCCTGATTTCCTCGATGATGTCCCGCGATACCTTCCTGCGCGACTGGGTAGTGGCCGGTGAACAGGATTCCGGGCAAATGACCCGCTACCTCAACGAGGTCATGACCCACTACGGCGCCTACACCGCGTTCTTCGTCTCCAACAACAGCCTGACCTATTACCAGGCCAAGGGCGTATTGAAGAAAGTCAGCACCACCGAGCCGCGCGACGTCTGGTACTTCCGCGTCCGCGACATGGGCACGCCCTACGAAATCAATGTCGACGTCGACATGGCCAACCAGGACAGCCTGACCTTCTTCATCAATTACAAGGTCTACGACTACCAAAACAATTTCATCGGCGCGGCAGGCGTGGGTCTGACCGTCGATGCGGTGATCAAGTTGATCGATACCTACCAGCAGCGATATCAGCGCAGCGTGTACTTCGTCGATACCGAAGGCCGCATTGTGTTGACCGGTGCCGACGGCGGCCCGCAAGGCGCACGGGTGGGACAGGCGTTGAGCGAGCTCGACAGCATGAAAGACCTGATGGCCAAATTGCCCAAACCCCACAGCGGCAGCTACGAATACATGACCCAGGGCCAGGGGCATTTCCTCAATGTACGCTTCATCCCGGAACTGAACTGGTACCTGTTCGTCGACAAGCGCGAAGGCAGCGCCTTGCATGAGGTTCGCCAGTCGCTGTACCTGAATCTGTTGATCTGCCTGATCGTCACCCTGATTGTCCTGGCGCTGGTGATCCGCGTGATCAAGCGCTTCCAGAACCGCATCGAAGCCCAGGCTACCCTCGACAGCCTGACCGGCCTGCCCAACCGTCGCGGCTTCGACCTGTTGGCCGCCCAGGCGATGCAGGAGGCGCAGCGCGAACCCAAGCCGCTGACCGCCATGCTGCTCGACCTCGATCACTTCAAGCGACTGAACGATACTCACGGCCATCTCGCCGGCGACCTGGTACTGGCCGGGTTCGCCCGCGACCTGGAAAGCTGCCTGCGCCAGTCCGACATCGTCTGTCGCTGGGGCGGTGAAGAATTCATCGTGTTGCTCAAGGACACCGACGCCCACGCGGGTCTGAAAATCGCCGAGAAAGTTCGGCATTTGATCGAACAACAGCGCTACAGCTATCAAGGAAATGCCTTACGGATTACCGTAAGCATCGGCCTGACTGCTCTGCAGCCCGAAGACACCCTGCACAACCTGCTGTCACGGGCTGACCAGGCGATGTACCGGGCCAAACAAAGTGGCCGTAACCGCACCTGCTCAGAGATGCCGCACACCAGTTATGCCTAGACCCGACCTCTGCCCTGCCTGTGGCGCCCGCAACGATTGCAGCCTGGCCGATCCGCAAACCGCCGATCGCGCCTGCTGGTGCTTCGCGGTGACCATTGATCCGGCAGTACTCGCCGCCCTGCCCGCTGAACTGCGCAACCAGGCGTGCCTGTGCCCCGCCTGTGCCCGGATCGACGCGCAACTTCAGGCAACTCGTGCGCCCATCGAGTAAGATGCGCGCCCACTTGCCACCTGCCGACTCCCATGCGCGTTGACCGCTTCCTCAGCAACCTGCCCTGTTTCAACCGCAAACAGGTGCGCCTGCTGCTGGTCGAGCGGCGGATCAAGGTCGATGGGCAAATCGTCAGCGACCCGCATTTCGAGGTCCGCGAATTCAGTCGTGTCGAGTGCGACGAGCAGGTGCTGAAGGTCGGCAAGCCGGCGCGTTTTTTCATGCTGCACAAACCCATGGGCTGCGTCAGCGCCACACGCGACCCGCAACACCCCACCGTCCTCGACCTGATCCATGAGCCCGACAAGGACGACCTGCACATCGCCGGCCGCCTGGATTTCAACACCACCGGGCTGATGCTGATCACCAACGATGGCAGCTGGTCGCGACGCCTGACTCAGCCGCAGACCAAGCTGCCGAAGCTCTATTACGTCGAAACCGAACAGCCGATTACCGACGAGTACATACGCACCTTTGCCAAGGGACTGTATTTCGCCTTCGAGGACCTCACCACCCAGCCCGCCGAGCTGACGCTGCTGACCTCCCACAGCGCGCGACTGGCCATCGTCGAAGGCCGCTATCACCAGGTCAAGCGCATGTTCGGCCACTTCGATAACAAGGTGCTGCGCCTGCATCGCGAACAGATGGGCCCCCTGCTGCTGGACAGCACCCTGCAACCCGGTGAATACCGCCCCCTCAGCGCCGCCGAGGTCGCGCTGTTCTGAACGGATGACCGCCCGGCAGACTTTGTCGAACAATTCGCCAACGGCACTTGCGCGATAGACGTCGCCCTGCTTGAATCAAACCGTCGGCCGAAATGTGACCGACAGGTCACACCGTACATCCAAGCAACTTTTTGTCGGTCGAGAGCCTCAAGGCTCCAACTCCCCCGACAGACTGCCCGCCTATAACAATACCCGTCGACCAGACCTCAGCGGATCGACATGGGCCATTTCCTTCCAGGCGTATGCCTACCTGTCATAAAGCCCGTGCACACTCAGTTGCGCGCCTACACGCTTGCCAGGAGTCTTACGACATGAGGCCAGAAATCGCTGTGCTGGACATACAAGGTCAGTATCGGGTTTACACGGAGTTCTATCGCGCAGGTGCCGCAGAGAAGACCATTATTCTGGTCAACGGCTCGATGGCCACCACTGCGTCGTTTGCCCAGACGGTGAAAAACCTTCACCCGCAGTTCAATGTGGTGCTCTACGATCAGCCCTACGCGGGCAAGTCAAAAGCCCACAATCAACACCAGAAAATGCTCACCAAGGAAGTCGAAGGACAGATCCTTCTGGAGCTGATCGATCACTTCGCCGCCGAGCATGTGCTGTCGTTCTCGTGGGGCGGCGCCGCAACCCTGATCGCCTTGTCCCACCGCCCGCGACGGATCGAAAAGGCGGTGATCAGTTCGTTCTCGCCGGTGATCAACGAACCGATGCGCGATTATCTGGAGCGCGGTGTCGACTACCTCGGTAACCTCGACCGCGACCGTGTCGGTCATCTGGTCAACGACACCATCGGCAAACACCTGCCGTCGTTGTTCAAGCGCTTCAACCATCGGCATGTCAGCAGCCTGGCCGAGCACGAATACGGGCAGATGCACTTTCACATCAACCAGGTGCTCAACAGCGACCGCCTGTGCTACCTGAAGGCGGCCAAACAAATCGATGTGCCGGTGCTGTTCCTCAACGGCGAATGGGACGAGTACACCAGTGCCGACGATGCCAGAATATTTGGCAACCACGTGCAATACAGCAGCTTCAGCACCATCGAAGCCACCGGGCACTTCCTCGACATGGAGCATAAAGCTGCCTGCCGGGACAGCCGCCAGGCACTGCTGGGTTTCCTGAAACCGGCGCAGTATGAAAGCCGAACGCGTTCCCACTTCACCCAGGACCACCATGCACTGGCTATCTGAAATATCGTCTTTGCCAGCAGCCTCCTCGCCTTAGGGAAAAGCAGTTCCCTAAGCCGAGGAGGCTGCCCGGCAAAAACGGCGTAAACGCAGATCAGGCAAAGAAAAACTTCAAATCCATCGCTACATCTGGTACAAAGTCAGCCGCTCTGAGCGGGTGTCGTATAATGGCATTACTCCAGCTTCCCAAGCTGATAACGAGGGTTCGATTCCCTTCACCCGCTCCACATCATTTCAATCGTTTGTCCAGGCCATGCCTGACAGGGGATGACAAAAAACCGGTCCAAGCGACCGGTTTTTTTATGCCTGCGATTCCCTTCGCCATCCTGGTTGCCCTTCGCGTATCACCCCGCAATACACCCGGCCCCCATGTGAAAACAGCAATCGCGCAGGCTTCCTACACTGCTCCCTACCACTTATCAATTACCTCGCCAAAATGGTGGTTATGGTGTTGATAAAAAACCAACAGTAGGTACAGTAACCACCTACACAGCACAGGGACGTGATGTGAATAGTCGATATTTGATCAGCCAGATTGTCGCAGACGGCTGGTATCTGGTTCGGGTCCGCGGCAGCCATCACCACTACAAGCATCCAACAAAGCCTGGATTGGTGACGGTCCCCCATCCGAAAAAAGACCTGCTGACCAAGACTGCCGTAAGCATCCTGCAACAAGCCTTGCTGAATTGAGTCGACACACCCGCTATTAGAGGACGATGAACATGCTTTACCCGATTGCAATTTCCAAGGGCGACAACGAGCACGCCTGGGGCGTGGAAGTACCGGACATTCCCGGTTGTTTCTCCGCAGGCGATGACCTCGACGACGCCATTGCCATGGCACGCGAAGCCATCGAGGGGCACTTCGAGATACTCGCCGACGACGGCGCGGCCATTCCCCATGCCAACAAAATCACCGTGCACGCCGCCAATCCGGCCTACAGCGACGTGACCTGGGCGCTGGTGGATATCGATATCACCCGTTACCTGGGCAAGGCGCAGAAGCTCAACATCACCTTGCCTGGCTACCTGCTGACGCGCATCGACGAATACGTGCTGAATCACCCGGAAGAAAAAAGCCGCTCCGGCTTTCTGGCCTCGGCGGCATTGAAGGTGCTGCAGCAGCGCTGATTGCCTTCAGCGAGTCGCGACGATGAACACCCGCGGGAACGGCAACAGCACCGTGCCGTCGTCCATCACTGGAAAGTAAGGTTTGAGAGCTTCCAGGTACTGCGCCAGGTATTGAGCTTTTTCTGTTTCGCTCAAAGGCTCGAGGAACGGTCGCAGGCCACTGCCCTTGAACCATTCAACTACCGCCGCCGGCCCACCCTTGAGAGGGTGATGGTAGGTGGTCCGCCACACATCCACCCGCGAGCTGCAGCCGCACAGCATCCGGTAGTAGCTCGTGGCGTCAGCGAGGGCGGTGCGCTGTCCGGCAATGTGCGCCAGCTTGTCGGCCCACGGCCCTTGGGCGGCCACTTCACGCATCATGCGGTGCGGCGGTTGTTCCAGATTGTCGGGCATCTGGATGGCCAGGCTGCCACCCGGGGCCAGCTTGCCAACCAGCGCAGGCAACAGCGTGGCGTGGTCGGGCAGCCACTGGAACACGGCGTTGGCGAAGATCACATCGAAGGGACCTGCTTCGCTCCAGTTGGCGATATCGGCCTGATCAAAACGCACCTGCGGCAGGCGTTTGCGCGCCGCCTCAAGCATGTCGCCGGAGCTGTCCAGGCCGCGCACCATAGCGCCGGGAAATCGCTCGACCAGCAACTGCGTCGAATTTCCCGGACCACATCCGACGTCAATCACCGAGCGCGCGTCGACAGCTGGAATCGCCGCCAGCAAATCTCGCGAAGGGCGTGTGCGCTCATCCTCGAAGGTCACATACTGCTTTGCAGACCAGCTCATCGCATACTCCTGTTACGGGTCAGGGCACAGCGACACGTCAGACTCGGCGTTTCGCCCGTGGGGCGTCAGTAAGCGACGCGCCGGCCAATGCCGTCAACTCTCCGGGTGCGGAAAAGTTAGCGTTACAGCTGGCACAACGAAAACGTGAATCGCCGGGGGGAGCACATTCACTCCCCCCAAACGATGTCCAACTTTGCCCCCTGGAACCGCTTCGCTCCTGCTTGGCGTGGGCGCTTTTTTAGCAGCTGATGGCTGTCTGCCTGCTGAATAATTTCAAGGAAATTCCCCCTCCCCGCCGTGGTCTGAACTCCAGGCATATCCCAATAAGGAACACGGCAATGAAATTCGCGAAGGTGTCTCAGAAGCTGGCGTTGTGGGCAGGCAGTCCGAGAACGTTTTTGCTGGCGATTGTGCTGATTGTCGGCTGGGCGCTCACCGGGCCGCTGTTTGATTACAACGACACCTGGCAATTGATCGTCAATACCTCAACCACCATCATCACCTTCCTGATGGTGTTCCTGATCCAGAACACGCAGAACCGCGACACCGACATCCTGCACTTGAAGATCGATGAGTTGCTGCGGGTGACCAAGGATGCGCAGAACGCCATGCTCGGGCTCGAAGCCCTCGATCTGAAAGAGCTGGAGGCCTTGAGAAAGCGCTACCGCAGCATCGGAGAAGGGCAATCCATTGCGCTGGAAGAAGAAAAACCTGCTGCCGCCGGGCAGCAGGATTTGAACCAATGCTGATTTGACTCAGCGACTCGCCAGCAACGCCTTGGCCATATGCAGGTGTTGCTCGAGCTTGGGCAGGGTTTCTTCGGCAAACGCCTTGAGCTCCGGCACGTCAGTGGTCCTTGCCTCCTCCTGCAGTTGCTCGATGGCCTGCTCGGTGGTTTGCACCTGGCTGGCCGCGTAGGCCGAGTCGAATGACTCGCCTTCCTTGACCTCGGGCATCAAGGTTTTGGCCTTGTCCATCACCTCTTCGCGAGGGGCAATGGGCAGGTCGAGTTTTTTCGCGATTTTCGCCAGGTGCTGATTGGCCGTGGTGCGATCGTTGATGACCACGATGGTGAAGTCCTTGACCTCTTTGGACTCTGATTTCTGATGCGCCAGGCGGCTGGCTTCGATGTCCGCCATGCCCTGGGCTGATGCCTCGTTGATGAATTCGGCCGGTGACTGGGCCCATGCGCTGCCGGCACCCAGGCTCAGCACAGCGGCAAAACTGCAGGTCGATAATCGGCTGGCCATGGGTTTCATGGTTTCGCCCTCCTTGAACAGACAATAAGAAACGTCAGGGCTCCCCCGACACTCTTTGGAAGGCAAAACGGCGCAAAGGTTTAAAAAAAGCCATCCAGCCCACGACGAGCGGCCCCTCAGGCCGGGTCCAGCCGATCGCTCAGGCGCTTGGCGGCGTACATGGCTTCATCCGCATGCTTGAACAGCTGATGCTCCTCACGGCCATGTTCGGGATACAGGGCCACACCGATGCTGGGCAGGATATTCAGGCTATGACTGTCGAGCCGCATCGGCTGGCCCAGTACCTGACGAATCTTGCCGGCCACCCGCGATGCGTCCTCGGCGGCCTGGATACTGTCGAGCAGCACCACAAACTCGTCGCCACCAATGCGCGCCACGGTGTCCGTCTCGCGCACACAACCTTGCAAGCGGTTCGCCACGGCCTGCAAGAGCATGTCGCCGACGCCGTGGCCGTAGGTGTCGTTAACCTGTTTGAAATGGTCCAGATCGACGTAGAGCAGCGCCATGCGACCGCAGTCCGACTCAGCCTTGTGCAGGGCCTTGGCCAGACGCTCGCGCAACAGCTCACGATTGGGCAGGCGGGTCAGGTAGTCGTGCTGCGCCATGTACTGCAGGCGATGATGCAGCTGCTTGCGCTCGATCGCGGCCGCCACCTGGGCACACACGTACTGCAGCAGCTCCTTGTCGCGTTCGGTGTAACGCTCGCCACCGGGCATGCTCTTGACGATCAACGCGCCGATGGTGCCCTTTTTCGAATTCAGCGGCACCCCCAGCCAGCACGGCGAATCCTGTTGATCAATAGCACCGCTGAAACCGGGCAGTGAGAAGGGTTGATCGGGCGTCAGCAACACCGGCTGGCCACTGCGAATCACTTCGGCACACAAGCGCCCGGTCACGCTGAGCTCGGGTTCACGTTCGTGTTCGTCGACATGGTAGGGAAAATCCAGCTGCGCGCAGTGCTCGTCATAGAGCGCTACCGAGAAATTCAGTGCCGGCAGCCACTCACCGATCAACTGATGAATGCGCTTGAACAACGCCAGCAGATCCTCGGTGGCATGGGCCGCCTCGGAGATCGCATACAGCGCCGCCTGCCGTGATTCGGCCTGTTTGCGCTCGGTGATGTCGCGGGCGACGGCGATACGCAATTGATCGACTTCCGACCAGCGCGCCGACCAGAGGATATGCACCACCTGGCCATCTTTGCGCAGGTAGCGGTTTTCGAAGTTGGGATTGGGCTGGCCGCTCATGATTGCCCGAGCTGCATCGAGGGTGCGTTGGCGATCAGCGGGGTGGACCATTTCAATCATCGGCTGGCCGATCAGCTCATCCGGGGTGTAGCCGAATACCTGTTCGCAGGCGGCGCTGACAAATACAAAGCGTCCCTGACTGTCGACGGCACAGACGACGTCGAGCAGCAGATCGATATAGCTGGCCAGTGGCGCGGAATTTGAGCGGGTCATCGAGGATGGATACTGTCCAAAAATGCAGCCGTGAGTATCTCTCCAGGACCTGACCACTCCCCTCCCAGGCGGTGGTCGTACATAGTCGGCGCAACCTTGCGCCCAACTTCAACTCTTGTTGGCCAGCAACCCCGGCACCGCGTGCAGCAAGGCGTTGATGGCGAAACCGATGAACATTACCCCGCAAATCCGGGTAATTGCCAGCTCATGACGCTGATACAGCGTGCGCACCCGACGAGCGCCTACAATACCGATCAGAATAGCGTATGCCAAAACGCCACCAATGAAACTCAGAAAAATCAGTGCCGGCAACATCGACCACTGCAACAACTCGGCACGGCTGGACAGTAAGGCGGTGAAAGTTGCCACCGCCACCGGGTACGCCTTGGGGTTGGTCAAGCCGAACATGATGCCGTGCCAGAACGGTTGCCGAGCCGCCCCTTGCGGCGCATCGCTACTGGAGCGACGCGCGCGGATCGCTACTGGAGCGACGCGCGCGGATCGCCCGTATGCCCAGCCAGAACAGGTACAAGCCACTGAGCACCCCGAGCACGTCGAAGGCACTACTGCCGATCTCCCGCGCGCCGACGATGGCGATCAGCGCCGTGCTGCACCAGACCACATCTCCCAGCAGGTGTCCGCAGAGAAATCCGGCGCCAGCCCGTCGCCCCCGAGCGGCACCGATGCCGAACACCGCGAGCACGCCGGGGCCGGGAGTGATCCCGTAGATAAAGCCCGAGGCGAGTACGGCCAATAACAGGGATGCGGTCATGCGGGAGAACTCCGGGTCTGGTTGCGCTTGAGTCGGCGTTGGATCGCGAGATGTTTCAGAGCAGGGCAGACAGGATACGGATGATGGATTCCGAGCACATCCCAACCGGTGATTTATTGAATCAATTGATCCGAGCGCGCCTGACCAGTGGCATTAAATCCGCCCTCACTACAATGTAGTATGTTGTATTACAAACCACTACATCGAGCCTGCCATGTCCGTCATGTCTTTGCGCCTGCCAGACGAAATCGCCGACACCCTCGCCAACCTGGCCAAGGCAACAGGTCGCAGCAAATCCTTTCTTGCGGTCGACGCATTGCGTGAGTACCTGGCCCGCGAAGCCTGGCAGATAGAGGAACTCCAGCACGCCCTGAACGAGGCGGATGCCGGTGACTTCGCCAGTGACGAAGAAGTCACCGCCCTCGCCCGCAAGTGGGCGAACAATGCGGGTTGAGTGGCTGAAAACAGCGCTCAAAAACATCGATGACGAAGCCGCCCACATTGCCCTGGAAAATCCACAGGCAGCGACGGACTTCGTGACCACCATTCTTTCCAGCGTCGAGCAATTATCCCGGTTCCCGGCCATGGGTCGTGAGGGAAGACTGCCTGGAACCCGGGAGTGGGTGGTACCTGGCCACCCCTACCTCATTCCTTACCGTGTTCGCCAAGGCCGATTGCAAGTGCTGCGAGTCTTTCACACCCGTCGCCTGCCGCCCGGCTCCTGGTAACCTCACACTCCCCGCATATCCTCCGGCACCACATACTGCCGACCGTCGTAGCGCAAAGTCGTCAGCACCGTTTTACCCACGCTGTCGGTGGACTCGCAGTCGGTCTTGCCCAAGGTGTTCTGCGTACCGGTGGTTACCGAACGGACGATCAGATCAGCAAAGCCGTGGCTGCTGGTTTTAGCCAGGTCGAGGGTGCGCTGGGTGCGGCTGAATTCACCGACGCAGTTGGTATCCCATTCGCCATTGCTCGACTCGATCACCAGTTGTTCGAGGACCGGGCGCAGGGCATTACCTTCACGCACGTACAGCGACAGCACCGACTGTTCGAACGGATTGGCCCGCGAGGAACCGGTAAAACCGGCGCGCACGCCAAAAGCCCGCAGGTCGGAAGTCAGTTTATAGCGGGCGGTGTCGATGCTCAGACCATCGAAGCGCACGGCGTCAGAGCTGTACACCGAGGCCTGGGCGTAGCGGGCCAGGGGCTTGCCGTCGATGCTCGAGACCACCGCCAGTTTCAGGTCGTACATGCCGGTGCCTTCGGGGGCGTCGCTCAGGGTCGGGTCCGGCTCGATCTGCGACAGTACGGTGATGGTCTGGCCGTCGTAGGCCGGCCACTCCTTGCACGCCGAGTAGCCCGGCACCCCCTCGGGCAATGACGGTTGCTCGCAGCGGCCATAAGCCTGGGTCGCTCCCAGTGCGCCACTCATTGCCACGCATCCCAGCCAGCGGTATTTCAAGGTCATTCCATGTTCCTTGTGTCGATCGAATTCAGAAAGTCAGCCGTGCACTATCGCCTGTGCGATCTGCCGATTCAACCAGTTCAACGCCTGGTCGCCGCCCCGGCGCTCATGCCAGACCAGAACGAAGGTAAACGAGGGGATGTGAAACGGCGGCGGCAGGATCACCAACTGCGGATCGTCGATGCCGTTCAAACCACGAGCAGCGACGGTGAGGATCAGATCGGTGCCGCGGATCAACTGCGGGGCGACGTTCCAGTGCGGCAGGCTGACCGCGACGTGGCGACGTAGATTCAGGGTGGTCAGCGCACGCTCGATTTCCGGCGTGCCGCTGCCGCGCATCTCCAGCAACACATGAGGCCGGGTCAGGTAGGTGGGCAAGTCGAGTTCAGCGTTGGCGGGTAGACGTTGGCGATCTGCCAGACAGGCGAAGCGCTCTTCGAACAGTGGCAGGCTGCGCAACGCCGGGGACAGTTCGGGAAAGACGCCGGCGGCCAAATCGATATCACCGTTGAGCACCGCATCGAGCATGCCTTCGCGGCTGGCGTGGCTAATTTGCAGGTCGATGCCCGGAGCGTGCTGGCGCAATCGACGGATCAGGCCCGGCAGGACGATGGCGGCACCGTAGTCAGACATTGCCAGGCGAAATCGGCGTTTGGCCGATGCCGGATCAAAGGTGTTGGGTGCCAGGAGCGCTTGCACCTGTGCCAGCGCTTCGGTCAACGGCGCCGCCAGTTCCAGCGCACGCGGAGTGGCAACCAATCCGCTACCGGCACGGACCAGCAGTGGATCGCCGAGCACATCGCGCAGACGCGCCAGGGCATGGCTCACCGCCGGCTGGCTCAGATGCAGGCGCTCGGCGGCGCGGGTGACGTGCTGCTCACTGAGCAGGGCGTCGAGGATCACCAGCAAATTCAAGTCGATACGGCGCAGATCATTCATTGCATGCATGTTCTGGATAGCAAATCAGAATTTCAATCTGCGCGACGAATTATCTAGAGTCCAGTAAAACCTGATGGAGAACCAATCATGACGACCCTGCACTGGGCTGGATTTCTGATACTTGCGGTGATTGCCGGTGCCGTAGTGCCTTTCCAAAGCGCAATCAACGCCAACCTCAGCCGCGGCCTTGGCCATCCGTTATGGGCCACTCTCGCCTCATTGATGGTCAGCATCCTGGTGCTGCTGCCGGTGATCATTGCCCTGCGCTTGCCGCCGCCGTCGTTGAGTTTTATCAGCAAGGCACCGCTGTGGATGTGGGCCGGCGGCGCGTTCGGCGTGTGTTTTATCGCACTGGCCCTGATGCTGCTGCCCAAGCTGGGGGCCTCGGGTTTCATCGCCCTGGCGCTGACCGGGCAAGTGGTGGCCTCGCTGCTGCTCGACCATTTCGGCTGGTTCGGCCTGGCGCAGCAGCCCCTGAACCTGAGCAAGCTGCTGGGTGCCGTGCTGTTGATTGCCGGCGTGGGCCTGATTCATTTCAGCGCCACGCCGGGCCGGGCGCTGGTGACGCCCGGCTGAGGCAGGGTTCAGAACGCATTGCGGAAGATTGCTTCGATCTGGCGCTGATCAGCGGCACGCGGGTTGGTCAGGCCGCAGGCGTCTTTCAAGGCGTTGGCGGCGAGGATCGGAATGTCCTCCAGTTTGGCGCCGAGGTCGCCCAAGCCCGCGGGGATCTGCACATCCCTGGCCAGCGCCCGGATCGCCACAATGGCCGCCTCGGCGCCCTGCTCCGCATTCAAGCCCTGGATATCGCTGCCCATCGCCTGTGCCACCACGGCCAGGCGTTCGGCGCAGATCGTCGCGTTGAAGGTTTGCACGTGTGGCAGCAACACCGCGTTGCACACGCCGTGGGGCAAATCGTAGAAACCACCCAGTTGATGCGCCATGGCATGGACGAATCCCAGTGATGCGTTGTTGAACGCCATGCCGGCAAGGAACTGCGCGTAGGCCATGTTTTCCCGGGCGTTCATATCACTGCCGTCACGCACGGCCTGGCGCAGATTGAGGCTGATCAACTCGATGGCCTTGAGCGCGCAGGTGTCGGTAATCGGCGTCGCGGCGGTGGACACATAGGCTTCGATCGCGTGAGTCAGGGCGTCCATCCCGGTGGCGGCGGTCAGCCCCTTGGGCATGCCAACCATCAATGCCGGATCGTTGACCGACAGCAACGGCGTGACGTTACGGTCGACAATGGCCATTTTCACGTGGCGCGCTTCGTCGGTGATGATGCAGAAACGGGTCATCTCGCTGGCGGTGCCGGCGGTGGTGTTGATGGCGATCAGCGGCAGTTGCGGCTTGAGCGAGCGATCGACGCCTTCGTAGTCGGCGATCTTGCCGCCATTGGTGGCACACAGGGCAATGCCCTTGGCGCAGTCATGGGGCGAACCACCGCCAAGGGAAATCACACAGTCACAGGCGCTGCGCTGCAGCAGGGCCAGGCCGCTTTCGACGTTGGCGATGCTCGGGTTGGGTTTGGCGCCGTCGAAGATCACCGACTCGATGTCCTGCTGTGCGAGTTTCTCTGCGATCAGCGTCGCGACGCCAGCCTTGACCAGCCCGACGTCGGTGACGATCAAGGCCTTGCGAAAGCCGTAATTGCGAATGGCGGTCATGGCTTCATCGAGGCATCCGTTGCCCATGATGTTCACGGCGGGAATGAAAAATGTGCTGGTCATGGCAATTCCTCTTCGATGGGCCGACCGCAGCGGGTCAGCGAATAGCCCCAGCTTCGCCCCATCCCCAGGCGTGCATCTTGATCTGGCTCAATGGCCGGTCGTGATAAAGTCTGCGCCCAGTTCCCACCGGCTTGAGATGAGTGACGCAATGAGCGATTTCCAGGATGTTGATGCCCACCTTGAAGACTGGACCGCGTTGCGCGCCACCACTGACTTCAGCGCCTTGCTGGTGGGCAACGGCGCCAGTCGCGCCGTATGGAACGACTTTGCCTACGACTCCTTGTTCGAAAACGCCCGCACTGTCGAAGAAAAGCCCTTGAGCCCGTCCGAATTGAGTGTGTTCGACGCTCTCGGCACCCGCAGTTTCGAGCAGGTGCTCAGCGCGCTGAAAACCACCAGCCGGGTCAACAAGGCCCTGGCCGTCAGCTCCGCGGCGCCACGCAATCGCTACTACGCGATCAAGGAAGCGCTGATCAACACGGTGCATGCCGTACACATTCCGTGGCGTCTGGTGCAACCCTCGAGTCTGCAGGCCATCAGCGCCGAACTGAGCCGCTACCCGACGGTGTTCACCACCAACTACGACCTGCTCAACTACTGGGCGATCCAGCAGGCCCCGGCGACCGTCGACGACCTGTTCCAGGGCAGCGAGCCGCGTTTCGAGCTAAGCCTTTCAGCCACCGACAAGACGCGCCTGCTGTACCTGCACGGCGGCCTGCACCTGGTGCGCAGCCAGGACGGCACGGCGCGCAAGCTGACCTCGACCGAAGGCACGCTGCTGGGCAACTTTGCGATCAACAATACGATCAAGACCCTGGACGACGTGCCGCTGTTCATCAACGAAACCAGCAGCGAAGACAAGCTCAAGACCATCCGCAGCTCGGACTATCTGTCGTTCTGCTACGACCAGTTGCTGCAACAGCACGACGCGCTGTGCATCTTCGGGCACAACCTCGGCAAGCAGGACGCGCACATCGTCCAGGCGTTGCTCCAGGCCCGACCGAAAACCGTGGCGATCTCGATCTACCCGCGCAGTGCGGCGTTCATCCAGAGCCAGAAGCGTCACTATGGGCAGGTGTTCGCCGAAAGCGGCATCGAGTTGCGCTTCTTCGATTCCAAGACCCATGCCCTGGGCCATCCGCAACTGTCGGTGCCGGTCGAGGTCTGAGCCACCGGCTCACTCCTCGCGGCTGTTGACCACCACCAGCAGCTGCGCCTGTACCTCGCCGACCGAGCGCAGGCGATGGGGTTTCTGGGCGTTGAAATACAGTGCATCGCCGCGCTCGAGAATCACTCGCTCACTCATGAAATCGACTTCGACCCGGCCTTCGTGGACGAATAGAAACTCCTCACCGACGTGCTCCTTGAAGCTCTTGTCGGTGAACTCGGTGGGCGGATAGATGATGAACGGCAACAGGCTGCGCTCGCTGACCTGGTGGGCCAGCACCGCGTAACCGGGAGCCTGGTCGTTGGCTGCCAGCGACTGGCGCTCATGGGCGCGGACCAGGCTGTAGCTGTCCAGATGGACGTTGTCCTCGGAAAACAGCTCCTCGACCTTGACGTTCAATGCCTTGGCCAGCTTCAGCGCCGCAGCGATCGACGGGGTGTTCAGCCCACGCTCGATTTTCGACAAATAGCTCTTGGTCATGCCCGACTTTTCGGCCAGCGCCTCAAGCGTCACGCCCAATTTTTTTCGCAGTAATTTCAAACGGATAGACATGCGCAGCGATTAATCCATCAAGGAGGCAACGATTATCTCTTGCCAATGACACAAAGTGTCATATAGCCTCTTAAGTGTCATGTGTAACCCCAACGACCTTGCGAGCAGCGGGAGAACCACATTCGACGTCCACTGGTTTCTGCATAGGACCGCCGATATGGCCAAGACATTAGCACTACCCAAAGAGCAACTCATCCAGCAGGCGCTGACGCAGATGCAAAGCAGCCTGGCGGATAATACGTGGACCGACCGGCAAAAGCTGGCGCTGACCTGTCGCATCCTCTTCGAAAACGGCCACGACTCCGGCCTCGCCGGACAGATCACCGCCCGTGGCCCACAACCCGGCACCTACTACACCCAGCAATTGGGCCTGGGTTTCGATGAAATCAGCGCGAGCAACCTGCTGCTGGTCAATGAAGACCTGGAAGTGCTGGAGGGTCACGGCATGCCCAACCCGGCCAACCGTTTTCACTCCTGGGTGTACCGCGCCCGTCCGGATGTGAACTGCATCATTCACACCCACCCGACTCACATCGCCGCGCTGTCGATGCTCGAAGTGCCACTGGAAATATCCCACATGGACCTCTGCCCGCTGTACGAGGACTGCGCGTTTCTTCAGGCCTGGCCAGGGGTGCCGGTGGGCAACGAAGAAGGTGAAATCATCGCTGGCGCGCTGGGCGACAAGCGGGCGATTCTGCTGTCCCACCATGGCCAGCTATCGACCGGGCGCACCATCGAGGAAGCCTGCGTGATCGCGCAACTGATCGAGCGCGCAGCCAGACTGCAATTGCTGGCCATGTCAGCCGGCACTGTAAAACCGATCCTCCCGGCCCTGGGGCGGGAAGCCCATGACTGGATCTCCAGACCCAAGCGCCACGGCGCTGCGTTCAACTACTACGCCCGGCAAAATCTGCGTCGACACGCCGATTGCCTGAACTGATCCCACTGACTGGCTTTCTGGAGAGATAACATGTCCACCCCGAACATCCACGGCATCATCGGCTACACCATCACCCCGTTCACCGCGAATGGCGAAGGCATCGACCTGGACGCCCTGGGCCGCTCCATTGATCGCCTGATCGACGGTGGTGTCCACGCCATCGCCCCGCTCGGCAGCACCGGCGAAGGCGCCTACCTGAGCGACGCAGAGTGGGATCTGGTCAGCGAATTCAGCCTGCGCCATGTCGGCAGGCGCGTACCGACCATTGTCAGCGTCTCCGACCTGACCACCGCCAAGGCCGTGCGTCGCGCACGCTTTGCCGAGGCCCATGGCGCCGACGCGGTAATGGTGTTGCCGACGTCCTACTGGAAGCTCAGCGAGGCGGAAATCCTCGCCCACTACCAGACCATCGGCGCCAGCATTGGCGTGCCGATCATGCTCTATAACAACCCGGCCACCAGCGGTACCGACATGTCGGTGGAGCTGATCCTGCGGATTTTCAATGCCGTGGACAACGTAACCATGGTCAAGGAGAGCACCGGCGATATCCAGCGCATGCACAAACTGCAAGTGCTCGGCGAAGGGCGGGTGCCGTTCTACAACGGCTGCAATCCACTGGCGCTGGAAGCCTTTTGCGCCGGTGCCGCCGGCTGGTGCACCGCGGCACCGAACCTGATCCCGCAGCTCAATGGCGATCTGTACCAGGCCGTGCTGGCCAACGACCTGGACGCGGCGCGGGCGCTGTTCTATCGCCAGTTGCCATTGCTGGATTTCATCCTCAAAGGTGGGTTGCCAGCCACCATCAAGGCCGGCTTGCGCATGACCGGCCTGGAGGCCGGTGACCCGCGCCTGCCGGTATTCCCCCTGGGCGAAGCCGGATGCAGCCAGCTGCAAGGCCTGCTCGACAGCCTGCGCTGATCCGGCTTGCCTAGAGGACGGGCAGGGTCTTGTCCTTGACCACCGAAGTCGCGCCATTGCTCTTGACACTGGCAATGCCTTTTTCCAGGGCTGCCTCCGACGAGTAGGCCTCGCTGCTGCCGATGATCTGATGATTGGCGGCCTTGAGGTTGAAGTAGGGATGGCCGTCCTTGGTGGACTTTCTCTCGTAGCGCTCATCGACCGTACAATTGCTGCGCACCGAGGCGATACCGCCCTCGGCCGCAGCCCGGGTGGTGTACAGCTCGCTGTGGAGAATGGTTTCGGCGTTGGCGGCTTTCAGCACGAAGCGAAATTGGCCGTTGCTGCTTTTACTCAACTCGTACCATCCAGACATGGGGGTTGCTCCATTGAATGAAGGAAAACGACGCCCCCTTGTAGGAGCGAGCTTGCTCGCGAAGAACGTCAGAACGTCAGAACGCCGCGATCATTCAGGGTTTCCGCGTCATCGTTGACGTTTTTCGCGAGCAGGCTCGCTCCTACATTGGCAGCATCGCGTGTTCAGTAAAGCCCTCCCCAGCCATTTAGCCACTTCAAACTCATTTGCGCGCCGAATGCACCACCGTCAACTCGGCCGTCGCACCCCGGCGTTGGCTCAGGTAGCGGGTGCAACTGACCCGCAGGAACGAGGCGAAGTTGACCACTTCGCCGCGATAATCCATCACCTCTTCATAGAGTTTGGCAATCAACTGGTTGGTGGTCATGCCATCGACCTCGGCGATTTCGCTGAGGATGTCCCAGAACTGGTTCTCCAGGCGCAGCGTGGTCACCACCCCGCAGATACGCAGCGAGCGCGAGCGTGACTCGTAGAGGATCGGGTCGGCTTTGACATACAGCTCGCACATGCGCAGGTCTCCGTTTACAAGGTGATCTTGGTGCCCAGCAGGCCGAGGAAACCGGCCAGCCAGCTTGGGTGCGCGGGCCAGGCCGGCGCGGTGGCCAGATTGCCCTGAACGTGGCCTTCGGTCACGGGAATATCAATGTAGGTGCCACCCGCCAGGCGCACTTCCGGGGCACAGGCCGGGTAGGCGCTGCATTCACGGCCTTCGAGAATGCCCGCCGCCGCCAGCAGTTGTGCGCCGTGACAGACCGCCGCAATCGGCTTGCCCGCCTTGTCGAAGGCTTGCACCAATTGCAGGACTTTTTCATTCAGGCGCAGGTACTCCGGCGCACGCCCACCTGGCACCAGCAAAGCGTCGTAATCGGCGGCATCGACCTTGGCGAAGTCGAAGTTCAGGGCGAACAGGTGACCGGGCTTTTCGCTGTAGGTCTGATCACCCTCGAAGTCGTGGATGGCGGTGCGTACGGTCTGCCCGGCGGTCTTGTCCGGACACACCGCATGCACGCTGTGACCGACCATCAGCAGGGCCTGGAACGGCACCATCACTTCGTAGTCTTCGACGTAATCGCCAACCAGCATCAGGATCTTTTTCGCGGCCATGGGCAGGACTCCTCTGGGTAGTACATGGGCAGGAAGAGTATTCAAGGTAGTCCGAATCCGCGCGGCAGGGTAACAACCCGCTACTACGCCGATCCGTCGCTCAAACTGTACGGATAACTCTGTGCCTAGCTGTAACAGCGTCTGACCTTGGGTTTGTGGCTAGATGACGACACTTACCGCCCTATTCGACTCGGGTTACCGATATGTCCTCGCGCGAAAACACCGGCATGGCTCTGGGCCTGCTCGGCGTCATCATCTTCAGCCTGACCCTGCCCTTCACCCGCATCGTGGTGCAGGAACTCCACCCCTTGCTCAACGGCCTGGGCCGCGCCTTGTTCGCGGCGATTCCGGCGGCGGTACTGCTGCTGTGGCGTCGCGAGAAATGGCCAAGCTGGCAACAGATCAAGGGCCTGAGCCTGGTGATTGCCGGGGTGATTCTCGGGTTTCCGGTGCTGTCTGCCTGGGCCATGCAAACCTTGCCCGCGTCCCATGGCGCGCTGGTCAATGGCTTGCAACCTTTGTGTGTCGCGCTCTATGCCGCGTGGCTGTCCCATGAACGGCCATCGAAAGCCTTCTGGGCCTGCGCCGCACTGGGCAGTGGGCTGGTCCTGGGTTATGCGCTGATCAGTGGCGCGGGCAGCATCCAGGCTGGCGATCTGCTGATGCTCGGGGCGATTGCCGTCGGCGGCCTGGGGTACGCCGAAGGCGGACGCCTGGCCAAGGAAATGGGCGGCTGGCAGGTGATCTGCTGGGCGCTTGTGCTGTCGACGCCGCTGTTGATCGGCCCGGTGCTGTACCTCGCCGCCCAGCATCAGGGCGCGATCTCGGCCAAGACCTGGTGGGCCTTCGGCTACGTGTCGCTGTTCTCGCAGTTCATCGGCTTCTTTGCCTGGTACGCCGGGCTGGCCATGGGTGGCATCGCCCGGGTCAGTCAGATCCAGTTGCTGCAGATCTTCTTCACCATCGCGTTTTCGGCGGTGTTCTTCGGTGAGCACGTCGAACCGATCACCTGGCTGTTTGCCGCCGGGGTGATCGTCACGGTGATCATGGGGCGCAAGACGGCGGTGCAGCCGGCGCGCCCCGCCACGGCCTAACCCAGCAAACCATCTGCGCGCAGCAGGGTTTCCAGGCAGTGCTCGCTGATCTGGTAGAAGGCCTTGAGTTCCTCGATTTTCAACAGCAGCTGGGCTGGGTCCACCGGCTCGGCACGCTTGACCGCAAGAATCATCTTGTTCTTGTTGGTGTGGTCCAGGGAGATGAATTCGAAGACCTTGGTCTCGTAACCACAGGCTTCGAGGAACAGTGCACGCAGGCTGTCGGTGACCATCTCCGCCTGCTGCCCCAGGTGCAGGCCATATTGCAGCATCGGCTTGAGCAACGCCGGGCTCTGGATCTGCAGGCGAATCTGTTTGTGGCAGCACGGCGAGCACATGATGATCGACGCGCCGGAACGGATGCCGGTGTGGATCGCGTAATCCGTGGCGATGTCGCAGGCATGCAGGGCGATCATCACGTCCAGTTCGCTGGGCGCTACGCTGCGCACGTCCCCGCACTTGAATACCAGGCCCGGGTGTTCGAGGCGTGCGGCGGCGGCGTTGCACAACGTGACCATGTCCTCGCGCAGCTCGACACCGGTCACCACACCCTCGGCCTTCAAGGTATTGCGCAGATAGTCGTGGATGGCAAAGGTCAGGTAGCCCTTGCCGGAGCCGAAGTCTGCCACCTGTACCGGCTTGTCCAGCGCCAGCGGCGAGGACGTCAGGGCGTGGCTGAAGACTTCGATGAACTTGTTGATCTGCTTCCACTTGCGCGACATCGCCGGAATCAGTTCGTGGTGTTTATTGGTCACACCCAGATCGACGAGGAACGGCCGGCTCAAGTCCAGGAAGCGATTCTTCTCGCGGTTGTGCTCGGCAGAGGGCACTTCACGCAGTTGCTGGGGCTTGCTCTTGAACAGCGAACTCTTGCCCTTCTTGCTGTACTCAAGCTGCGCCTCGTCGGTCAACGACAGCAGGTGAGCGTTCTTGAACGCTTGCGGCAACAAGCTGGCAACCGTCGCCACGCCTTCGTCGAGCGGGAAGTTCTTGGTGATGTCGCGGGTCTTGTAGCGATAGACGAAAGACAGACACGCCTGCTCCTTGACCGTCAGTTGCTTGATGATGATGCGCTGCAGGTCTGCTTCGTCGCCGACATACTTGGCCAGCACCAGCTTGATGAACGCATTCTGCGCCAGGCAACTGCGCAACAGATCGATGAATTGACTGTGGTGATCAGGCGTGAGGCGAGTGGAAGTTGCGGTGACGGACATGGAAAAAACGCCTCGGACGGAGCATAACGAAGAATGAACGCTATTTTAGGGGCGATGGCGGATTAGGGCACGGGGTTATTTTTCACCGGGCCCGGGAAGTCCAGCCCAGGGCCTGAGTGAACAGTCGACATGTTCAAGGTTCTACCAGGCGCAGCTTGCGATTGCTCGGCGAGTTGATCACGTATTTGACAATCAGGCCGACGGGGACCGCCCACGTCAGGCCATTGGCCGGATCCGTCACCACGGCCACGGTTTCGGTGCTGGCGGCGATGTCCAGCCGCCGCCGATCATGGCCGCACTTGAGCATCCCGTAGGCATGGCTGACCAGGCGCTCTGCCACATGCATCGGTACATCGAGATTCTGCAAGTGCCGCACTGCGCGACAGAACAGCACCTGATCGCCGGCCAACCCCTCACTCTCGTGACGACGCAGAAAGGCCTGGGCAATGCCCAACAATTCCCGGTCCAGTTCGTGCGGGTCGTCGAACGCCTTCATCCATGATCCTCCAGGGCCTTTTGCGTCATCGGCGCAGGTACAACAGGCCGTGCCGCGCGCCGCAGATCCGGCCCGGCGCAAGGTAGGTGCACGGCCGGATTGGGCATGCCGCTGGGCGACAGTTCATGGGTCATTTCAAATTCCGCGCGCACCGACCAGCCACAGGCTTCCGAGGTGCATTGCAGATAGGCGACCCGCAGGAATATATGACGGCCCTCACTGGTGCGAATGCGCATCCGGCTCAAGCAATGGGGACAAACCATCTTGTAAGTACTCATGCGTGCCTCCCGGCGGTCATTGAGTGGAAATCGACTGGCGTAAACGCAATACTGGCTAGCGCACTTGCAGACCCCGCCCCGACGTTAAAACAGCGACTACCGGACATAAGGATATGGAATGGAAGAACGCACGATAAACACTTGAGAACCCTGTAGGAAATATTCCCAAAGCTTGTAGAAAGTTTCAAATAATCACTCTTCTTCTGCCTCGTTGATGAACGATTAACCATACAAAAAAAGTATTCATTGTGCATAAGCAAGATACTCAAAAAGAGCATATCAAAAGGAAGAGGCTCAAATTGCGTAGCAAAAAACCACAAAATGTTTTGGCCCGTTTAAAACTGATTACTGGCACAACAACTGACGTTTCGTTGTCTTTAGCCCTGCAGATCAGCCCTCAAACCCTCAGCAGCTGGAAAGGTCGGGGCAGCACGCCATACTCCAAATGCGTAGAAATAGCCCAGTCACGGGGGGTCTCCCTGGACTGGCTGCTCCTGGGCGAGGGACCCATCCTGCGGGCTGCGACCGTTCCCTCAGCAGAAAGCAACAGCGACATTACCGCTGAGGAAAACACCCTACTCGGATTATGGCGTCGCCTCGATGAACGTGAGCAAACTGCACTACAAACAGCGTTGGAAGAAAAACAGCGTCTGCGTGAGATGGAACGCCGGCTTTGCGAAATGACCTCTATCCTGTCCAGACTTAAACATCCAGTTGACATATGAGGTCATACTTATCGAATCACATAATTACTTCAAAAAACCTCAAACAAACTCTCCGCAGACATTGCTTCAACCTCGATCTCTGATACGCCGGAGAATCTCTGTGATAGGCGCATTATCAATCCACTGCATAACTTTGATACTTATGGGTATGACCATCAATGCACAGATGAAGGCAGCCACTCCACCTGTCAGAAACGGCACCAGTGGCAAGGTCACCGGGGTGAACAGATACCCCACTCCCGCCGACAGCAGAAATGAACCGATCCTTTGCCAAACCTTGAGGTGACTTCGGGTCGTTGTGACCAACCACGCCCCGAGTACTGCTCCAAACAGGGCTTCACCATTGATCGCGGGCAATGCCGACGACATGCCCAAACCCAACAGCAAGCCACTGATAGTCATATAGGGGGGGTCAGTCATATTCATGGGCGCCTCGCGGTCTTAGCGTTCCAACGGCAATGACGCCTGATTCGATGGCCTTGATCAGCGCAGCGCTGCGCGAGCTGACCGCAAATTTCCGGAGTATGTTCGAAAAGTGGAAATTGATCGTGGACTCCGAGCAATTCTGGATCCTGGCAATCTCCCAGGAGGTTTTTCCCCGGAAGCTCCACAACAGGGCCTGTTTCTCTTTCTCCGTGAGCCGTGCTGACGATGAGTTTTCGCGACCCATCGCCACCGCCTCTGCAGGAGAGTCGCGTAGTTGATGCTTGGACATGGATGAACTCCCTTTACGTCCGAACGCCCGTCACGGGGCCGTTCGCTGGTAGAGAGAGCTTCACAGACGGACGATGGCCCGGACAACGATCAGCGCTTGTAGGACCGCGTCCTACAAGTTTCACTCGCAGCGGTCAGCCCAACACCACCAGCCGATTGGGCAATTCGTTGCGCACATGGGTCACCGGCACATGCACCTTGAGCAGCTCGCCACAGGCCTCGATGCAGCTGACAAAGCCCTGCAACGTCTGCCCCTGGCGCACCTGCCGGGTGAAGGCGGCGACGATAGGCTCCCAGTGTTTGTTGTCCAGGTGCCGGGAAATGCCCTCATCCACCAGGATCTCCACATAGCGCTCGGCCTCGCAGACGAAAATCAGCAAGCCGGTGCTACCGACCGTGTGGTGCAGGTTCTGCTCGAGGAATTGTCGACGCGCCAGGTTCGAAGCCCGCCAGTGACGTACCGAGCGCGGAATCAGCCGCGAGGTCAGTGCCGGTATACGAAACAGCAGGCACAAGACAACGAAACTCAGCCACTGCACCAGCAACAGCGTGTGCATGTTCATCCAGCCGGACAGGTAGTGCACGATGCCGGGCACGATCAACGCCACCAGGCTGGCCCAGAGCAACGGGATATAGGTGTAGTCATCGGCCCGCGCCGCCAGCACGGTGACCAGTTCAGCGTCGGTGTCGCGCTCGACCCGGGCGATCGCCTCGGCGACCTGACGCTGTTCGTACTCGCTCAGTAATGCCATGGTTGTGCTTGCTCACTCATTATTGTCTTCACCAGCCGCCCGACGAACCGCCGCCCCCGAAACTGCCCCCGCCACCGCCAAAGCCACCGCCGGAACCGCCGCCAAAACCACCCCCGCCGAATCCGCCCCCTCCCATGCCACCGCCGCCTCCGCGACCGCCACTGGGCAAGATCCCGAGCATCTGGCAGACAAACACCGTGAGGATGAACAGCCCCACCAGTAACACGAACAATCCCGGATGCTGGCCGACGAAATCGCTGGCATCATCGCCGCCCGCGCCGTACGCGGTGGCGGGCGCATCCAGCGGATTGCCGCCCAGCACCACCAGCATGGCGGCCACACCGTCGCTGATGCCCTTGCTGAAATTGCCGCTCTTGAAAGCCGGGGTGATCACCTGATTGATGATCACCGAGCTTTGCGCATCGGTCAGTCGGTCTTCCAGACCGTAGCCGACTTCGATCCGCAACTTGCGTTCGTCACGTGCAACGATCAACAACGCGCCGTTGTTCTTGTCCTTCTGCCCTATGCCCCAATAGCGGCCCAATTGATAACCGAAGTCTTCAATGCTGGTGCCTTGCAGGTCGGTCAGGGTGACCACCACCAACTGCTCGCCGGTCGCCTGCTCATGGGCCTGCAATTGTTGGGCAAGCTGTTCGCGCACTGCCGGTTCGATCATCTGGGCGTTGTCCACGACCCGCCCGGTCAGTGCCGGAAATTTCAGCTCGGCCTGTGCGGTAATGGCAAACACCCAGAGCAGCAGCACCAGGCTCATTCGAAAGACGCGCATCAGTCACTCATCCCCATTCAATGCAGGTGCAGCCCGGCGTTACCGTCGGGCTCCTGGGCGGTTCAGAACTTCACTTGTGGCGCTTTGTCGGCATCGGGGCTGGTGGCCTCGAAGGTTTCGCGTAATGGCAAGTTGCTGTACATCACCGTGTGCCACAGGCGGCCGGGGAACGTACGAATTTCAGTGTTGTACTTCTGTACCGCCAGGATGAAATCGCGACGCGCCACGGCGATGCGATTTTCAGTGCCTTCAAGCTGTGATTGCAGGGCGAGGAAATTCTGGTTGGCCTTGAGGTCCGGATATCGCTCGGACACCACCATCAAACGGCTGAGTGCACCGCTGAGCTGATCCTGGGCCTGCTGGAACTGCTTGAGCTTTTCCGGGTTGTCGAGAGTATTGGCGTCGACCTGAATCGACGTCGCCTTGGCCCGGGCCTCGATGACTGCAGTCAGGGTATCCTGCTCATGCTTGGCGTAGCCCTTGACCGTTTCCACCAGATTGGGAATCAGGTCGGCGCGCCGCTGATACTGGTTCTGCACCTGCGACCAGGCCGCCTTGGCCTGCTCGTCGAGGGTTGGAATGGTGTTGATGCCGCAGCCGGCCAATACCGAGCCCAGCACCAGCAAAACCGTAAGTTGCCAGGCCGAACGATAGCGCTGTTGTACATTCATGTCCGTGATGCTCCTTGCCCAGTGCATGGGTGATGACTCTGCGCCCCGGTAAATCGGCGACCCGGGACTTAATCTGCCGTCGCCACTGGATTGCATCGAGCCAATCGGCTAAAAGATGCCCAGCGCGAATAAAGAGTTGCAAAGTTTGCTGCATTTACCCGAACAACAATAGTCGCTCCCTAAATTTTGGCTGGCCGATGGGTCTCGATGACCATTGTGTGGGCTTTTGAGAAAACTATTCATGAAGAAGCTGTGTTTGCTGGGCCTTGCCATCGGCCTGGCCAGTCACCCGGTATGGGCCGGCACCACGCCCGCCCCCATCGAGAACAAGGATGCGTTCGTCAGCGACCTGATGAAGCAGATGACCCTGGACGAAAAGATCGGCCAATTGCGCCTGATCAGTATTGGTCCGGAAATGCCTCGCGAGCTGATCCGCAAGGAAATCGCCGCGGGCAACATCGGCGGCACCTTCAACTCGATCACCCGTGCAGAGAACCGTCCGATGCAGGACGCGGCCATGCGCAGCCGGTTGAAGATCCCGATGTTCTTCGCCTATGACGTGATCCACGGCCACCGCACCATTTTCCCGATCCCCCTGGCGCTGGCCTCCAGCTGGGACATGGACGCCATCGGCCTGAGCGGGCGCATTGCCGCGAAGGAAGCCGCCGCCGACAGCCTCGACATCACCTTCGCACCCATGGTCGACATTTCCCGCGATCCACGCTGGGGCCGCACCTCCGAAGGCTTCGGCGAGGACACCTACCTGGTGTCGCGCATTGCCCGGGTGATGGTCAAGGCATATCAGGGCACGGGCCTGATCGGCGCCGACAACATCATGGCCAGCGTCAAGCACTTCGCCTTGTACGGTGCGGTCGAAGGCGGTCGCGACTACAACGTGGTCGACATGAGCCCGGTCAAGATGTACCAGGACTACCTGCCGCCCTACCACGCAGCGATCGAAGCCGGCGCTGGCGGGGTCATGGTGGCGCTGAACTCGATCAACGGCATCCCCGCGACCGCCAACACCTGGTTGATGAAGGACCTGCTGCGCAAGGAGTGGGGCTTCAAGGGCCTGGCCGTCAGCGACCACGGCGCGATCTTCGAGTTGATCAAGCACGGCGTGGCCCGTGATGGTCGTGAAGCCGCGAAGCTGGCGATCAAGGCCGGTATCGCCATGAGCATGAACGACACCCTGTACGGCAAGGAACTGCCAGGCTTGCTCAAATCGGGTGAAATCCAGCAAAGCGACATCGACAACGCGGTGCGTGAAGTGCTCGTCGCCAAGTACGACATGGGCCTGTTCAAGGACCCTTACCTGCGCATCGGCAAGGCCGAGGACGATCCGGCCGACACCTACGCCGAGAGCCGCCTGCATCGTGACGAAGCCCGTGACGTAGCGCGACGCAGCCAGGTGCTGCTGAAAAACAGCAACGACACCCTGCCGCTGAAGAAGAACGCGAAGATCGTGCTGGTCGGCCCGCTGGCCAAGGCGCCGATCGACATGATGGGCAGTTGGGCCGCCGCCGGCAAACCTGCGCAATCGGTCACCCTGTTCGACGGCATGACTCGCGCCCTGGGCGATCAAGCCAAGCTCGGCTATGCCCGTGGCGCCAACATCACCTCGGACAAGAAAGTCGTCGACTACCTGAACTTCCTCAACTTCGATGCGCCGGAAGTGGTCGACGACCCGCGCCCGGCGCAGGTGATGATCGACGAAGCGGTGAAAGCCGCGCAGCAGGCCGACGTGATCGTGGCAGCGGTCGGCGAATCGCGGGGCATGTCCCACGAGTCGTCGAGCCGCACCGACCTCAACCTTCCCGCCAACCAGCGCGAACTGATCAAGGCGCTCAAGGCCACCGGCAAGCCGCTGGTATTGGTGCTGATGAACGGCCGGCCGCTGACGATCCTCGAAGAAAGCCAACAGGCGGACGCCATCCTCGAAACCTGGTTCACCGGCACCGAAGGCGGCAACGCGATTGCTGACGTGCTGTTCGGCGACTACAACCCGTCCGGCAAGCTGCCGATCAGCTTCCCGCGTTCGGTAGGGCAGATTCCGACCTACTACAACCACCTGACCATCGGCCGCCCGTTCACCCCGGGCAAGCCAGGCAACTACACCTCGCAATACTTCGATGACACCACCGGCCCACTGTATCCATTTGGCTACGGCCTGAGTTACACCCAGTTCGCCCTGTCGGACATGGCCCTGTCGTCGACCACCTTGAACAAGAGCGGCAAGATCGACGCCAGCGTGACCCTGAAAAACACCGGCAAGCGTGACGGCGAAACCGTGGTTCAGTTGTATATCCAGGACGAGACCGGCTCGATGATCCGCCCGATCAAGGAGCTGAAGAACTTCCAGAAGGTGTCGCTCAAGGCCGGCGAACAGAAAGTCATCCACTTCAGCATCAGCGAGGACGACCTGAAGTTCTATAACAGCCAGCTCAAGTACGCTGCCGAGCCTGGCAAGTTCAACGTGCAGATCGGTCTCGATTCAGAGGACGTGACGCAGCAGAGTTTTGAATTGCTCTAAGGGATGAAGAGATGCGGTGCGGCTGATGGCCACATCGCGAGCAGGCTCGCTCCTACAGTGGTCTGCTGGATTGGCGCGCTACCCGCGCCGATCCAGCAGATTCACCACCACCCGATCCACCCATCCCCATATTCGTTGCTGGACCCGCCGCCACAATGGCCGGTGGCGCCAGGCCTCGAGGCTGACCTGCTGGCTCAAGGCGAAATCGCGCTCGAAGCTGCTGGCCACTGCGAGGGTCAGGCCGCTGTCGATGGCTTCCAGGTTCGCCTCTAGGTTGAAGCGCAGGTTCCAGTGATCGAAATTGCACGAGCCGATGCTGACCCAGTCATCCACCAACACCATTTTCAGGTGCAGGAAACACGGCTGGTATTCGAAAATCTTCACCCCGGCCTTGAGCAGCCTGGGGTAATAGCGATGCCCGGCATAGCGCACCGAAGGATGATCGGTGCGCGGGCCGGTCAGCAGCAGGCGCACGTCTATCCCCCGTGCTGCGGCCTTGCGCAGTGAGCGGCGGATCTTCCAGGTCGGCAGGAAATACGGCGTGGCCAGCCAGATGCGGCGCTGGCCGCTGTTGAGGGCGCGGAACAACGACTGCAGGATGTCCCGGTGTTGCGCGGCGTCGGCATAGGCCACTCGCCCCATCCCCTCACCTGTCGCCGGAACCCGTGGCAGACGGGGCAAACCGAAATGCGCGGCGGGTTTCCAGGCTCGGCGATAGCGATTGGCAATCCATTGGCGATCGAACAGCAATTGCCAGTCGAGCACCAGCGGGCCGCTGACTTGCACCATCACCTCGTGCCACTCGCTGACCTCCTCGCCCGGCGTCCAGAACTCATCGGTGACACCGGTACCGCCGACCACCGCCAGCGTTTGGTCGACCAGCAGCAACTTGCGGTGATCGCGGTAGAAATTGCGCACCCAGCGCCGCCAGCTCAGGCGATTGTAGAAGCGCAACTCGACCCCGGCGTCGGTCAACCGGCGCCGCAGGCCCAGGGTAAACGCCAGGCTGCCGTAGTCATCGAACAGGCAACGCACCCGTACGCCACGTTCGGCTGCCTCGACCAACGCTTGCACCATGGTTTCGGCGCAGGCGCCCGCCTCCACCAGATACAGTTCCAGTTCGACCTGCTCCCGGGCCTGCGCTATTTCTGCGAGCATTCGCGGGAAGAACTGCGGACCGTCGATCAGCAACTCGAAATGATTGCCGTCACGCCAGGGGAATACGGCGCCCTTCATGTCAGCGCGCCGTGAAAATCAGCACCGCACCCACCGGCACCGACAGGCTGATCGCCGACAAATCGGCGAGTTTGCGCAGGCGTTCGAGGCCCGGCGCCAGGTCGAAATCCTCAGCGTTGATCACCAGCGGCTCCAGGGTCACCACCTGGAAACGGCGGTCATCGAGACGGGTCGCCAGCAACTCGGCGTTGTAGGTGTGCTGCTTGCCGTGCAGGTCGACGGTCAGCGGCAGGCGCAATTCGAGTTGCGCGCCCGGAGCGAGGTCGTTGATCGGTCGCAGGTCGATTTGCGTGGTGATCAGCGCTTCAGGGAAGGCCTGAATCTCGAACAGCTCCTTGCGCATGCGCTCATCGCGCAGCGGCACCCCACTGTTGACCGAATCCAACTCGACCTGCACTTGCGCCAGGCCCTTCGGATCGACCTTGCCGTGCAGCACCAGAAAGCGCTGAACTTCGGAGATATTGGCGTTCTTGGTCGAGATAAACGATAGACGCGAGGATTCGCCGTCCAGGTACCAATTGGCCTGGGCCGACGCGGCGGGACCCGCCAGCAGCAGGAACGCGACTGCTTTACAGAGAGAGCGATTGAACATGGAAACTCATGGGGCCGATAAACCTGAACGAACCTTAACCGGCCCCGTGCCGATTGCAAACCGCAAGATCACGGCAGCAGGCGACAACCCTGGCGAGCGCCGGCCCATACCGCTGTATTGCTGCGCCCCAGGCCGCTGGCAGTGACACGCTTTTGCCCGGCATCATCTTGCAGCTCGCTGAGCGGCAGGTACTGCTTTACGTAGCCCCGGCAGTACTGGTCCGACTGTCCGGCAACGTAGCGGCACGAGCAATATTCCTTGGCCGTGTAGGCGCTGAGAATGTCCGGGAAAGCCGCCAGGGCAACCCGTTCCTGCCAGCCCCAGCCCAGCAACAGAACCATCAGCAGCAACAGCAGCGTCACCAGCGGGTGACGTCGAACAAAATTGCGCTTCATGGCTGCACCTGCGGGGCGAAGGCTGCCAGTGCACGCTTGAGCAATTCGTTGTGGCGGTAACTGCCGTCGCGGTCATCGCCATAGCGCACGATCACCAGGTTTGCGCCGGGCAGCACATACAACGCCTGCCCCCAGTGGCCGAGGGCGGCGAAGCTGTCTGCCGGCGCATCCGGCCAGGGACTTGGCGCGCCATCCACTGGACGATTGAGCCACCAATGCGCGCCCGGCACCGCGGCGTCCTGATTCGCCCGGAAGCGGTCGAAGGGCTGCAGATTGAAGGCGACCCAATCCACCGGCAACAACTGGCGCTCGTGCCAGCGACCGTTGCGCTGCATCAACAGGCCGACACGGGCCAGGTCGCGGGCAGTCATATAGGCATACGAGGAGGCAACGAAGGTGCCGCTGGCGTCGGTTTCCCACACGGCACTGCGTATCCCCAGGGGATCGAACAAGGCGCGCGACGGGTAATCCGCATATCGCTGCGGACCGAGCATGGTTTTCAGCGCGGCCGCCAACAGGTTGCTGTCGCCGCTGGAATAACGAAACTGCTCACCGGCGGGCGCATAGCGACCGTGTCCGGCAGCGAACCCGGCCATGTCGGCACGACCACGGGTGTACAGCATGGCGACCACCGAAGAGTTCAGCGGTGCGTATTCATAGTCTTCTTGCCAGTCCAGGCCCGAGGCCCAGTGCAGCAGGTCGGCAATGCGGATGTCGGGATGGCGCTGCAGCGGCGTGTAGAACTTCGCGGCGGGATCTTCCAGGCTGAACCGGCCTTCGCCATAGGCCACCCCCAATACCGCGGCCATCAGGCTCTTGCTCACCGACCAGGTCAGGTGCGGAGTGTCGGCAGTGGTGCCACCGGCGTAGCGTTCATAGATCAACTGGCCGTCGCGGATCACCAGCAAGGCATCGGTGCGAATGCCTTTGCGGTGTACCTCATCACGGGGGACAAAGGCGTAGTCCTCCAGTGCCTGCAGCGCGGGACCGCTGATAGCTGGAGTCGACGCCCAGTGTTCGCCGGGCCAGTTCTCGGCATGGACGCCAGCTCCGATCAGCAACAAGACCAACAGCGACAAACCTTTGAGCATGGCAGAGACTCGTATGAATCAACCTGCTGAGCCTAGTCGAGATCGATGACAGTTCTAGCGCGACGTCAACGCCTTGGCCAGGCGCTTGGCCCGCGCCCCGGCCGCCAGTTGCAGCACCGCCTGGTCACGCTGCCACAGCGCCGCCCACTCCGGCGAGCCATTGGCAAAGGCTTGATCGATCGCCGCCTTCAAGCTGTCGAACTGGGCGAACAAGCCTGCCAGCAGCACATGCCCGGCACTGCTATTGGGCGGCTGGCGACTGACTTCAGCGCAACCGGCCAACAGCGCCAGCAACTGCAATTGCAGCCCCTGCGGCCAGCCATTGTCCTGGCCAACCCCATACAACCAGGCGCTCATGGCGCTGAGTACATAGATGTCTTCCAGGGTTCGGAACGGTTTGACGTAGGCATCCCAGCCGTCGCCGGCGAGCCGCTCACACAGTGCGCCCTCGAGGAACACCCGCCCGTGACTGATGTCCGGCATCAACGGCAGCGGCGCCAGCTTTTCCAGGCGCACACCGGGTTCTCCGGGATACACCACGGCCAGACTCAGGCGCGGCGACTCGCCTTCTTCCTCGCTACGCGCGGCAATCAACAGCCAGTCGGCCGCATCGCCGGCGGTGACGAAATCCTTGCGCCCGCTCAAGCGCAGATCGACCAGCCGGGTCTGCATGTCCGCCGGCCGCAGGCTGCGCTGTTCGGTCGCACATAAAGCGCCCAGGCTCAGCGGAGCACTCGGCCACAACATGCGCAATGCCGCCTGATAACCCACCAGGAATGCCCAGCCCGGCGTGGCCATCATGCGCCCGCCGCGCACCGCCAACTCGAAAGGCGTCACCGCGCCCAATTGCTCCAGCAAAATCGCGTAACCCTCCGCCAGGTCGGGGGTTGCGGCCAATCGCGTGTTGCAGTTCAACAGGGCTTGCCAGGGCATAAACCACTCCTCAAGGGCTGTCATACAAGCATCACCCAAACGTCATGGTGATGACACCGGGGCTCCATAGCCTGACTTTGCACAACAAAGTCGATCGACTGCAACCCGCGTGGGGTGAGCAGCGCGTACGGAGATTCGTCATGACCCAGATCGCCCGCATCCGTGACACCGGCCCTGAACGCCGTCTGCAAGCCGAACGCCTGATCGGCGCAAAGGCCCTGCAAGAAGCCCAGGCCCTGCGGTTCAACGTCTTCAGCGCGGAGTTCGATGCCAAGCTCAAAGGCGCGGAACTGGGTCTGGACATGGATGACTACGACGTTCACTGCAGCCACATCGGCGTGCGTGACCTGAACAGCGGTCGCCTGGTGGCCACCACTCGCCTGCTCGACCACACGGCGGCCAGCAGCCTGGGGCGCTTCTACAGCGAAGAGGAATTCAGTCTGCACGGCCTCAAGCACTTGCAGGGCCCGATCCTCGAGCTTGGCCGCACCTGCGTCGATCCGGCCTACCGCAACGGCGGCACCATCGCCGTGCTCTGGGGCGAGTTGGCGGAAGTCCTCAATGAGGGCGGCTACAGCTACCTGATGGGCTGCGCCAGCATCCCGATGCACGACGGCGGAATCCAGGCCCACGCCATCATGCAGCGCCTGCGTGAACGCTACCTGTGCACCGAACACCTGCGGGCCGAACCGAAAAAGCCGCTGCCCAACCTCGACATCCCCTCCAACGTGATCGCGGAAATGCCGCCGCTGCTCAAGGCCTACATGCGCCTGGGCGCGAAGATCTGCGGCGAGCCGTGCTGGGATGAAGATTTCCAGGTGGCCGACGTGTTCATCCTGCTCAAGCGCGATGAGCTCTGCCCGCGTTACGCCAAGCACTTCAAGGCGGCCATGTAATGCGCCGGCTGCGGGTGTACGGGCGCATTGCGCGGGTGCTGCTGGTGGTGGCGCTGGGCTTGAGCATGGCCTGCCTGTTCGGCCTGTTCGAGCGCCTGGGCCTGGCCAACTCGATGGTCCGCCGGCAACGCTGGTCGCGGTTTTTCATGGGCCGCTTGAGCAATGCCCTGCCCTTTCGCGTAACCGTTCATGGCGAACTGCCGCGCCAGCCGATGCTGTGGGTCAGCAATCATGTGTCTTGGACCGACATTCCCTTGCTCGGCATGCTGGCCCCGATGTCCTTCCTGTCCAAGGCCGAAGTGCGCACCTGGCCGGTCGCTGGCTGGCTGGCGGCGAAGGCGGGAAGCCTGTTCATCCGTCGCGGTGCGGGCGACAGCCAACTGATTCGCAAACAGATGGGTCGGCATCTGCAACAGCAGCACCCGCTGTTGATGTTCCCCGAAGGCACCACCACCGATGGCCGTTCCCTGCGCACCTTCCATGGGCGCCTGCTGTCGGCGGCGATCGATGCGGACGTCGCCCTGCAACCGGTGGCAATCCGTTACCTGCGTGATGGTCAGATCGATACGCTGGCACCGTTCATCGGCGACGACGACCTGCTGTCACACCTGATGCGCCTGTTCGCCAACGACCAGGGCGATGTGCATATCCACCTGCTCAAACCTATCGCCTGTCAGGGTCAGGAGCGGGCCGCGCTGGCATTCGCCGCGCAACAGGCGGTGCATCAGGCGTTGTTCGGCGACGTCGCGCAACCGGCGCAACCACGTCGTGGCGGCGAGTTGATTGCCGCCTGATCAGAGGCGTAGACGCTGTCCGGCAAACGCCTGGAGCTGCGGATAGAACAGGCGGAAGTCCTCGCTCAGCGGCTCGTACAAACGCTCCAGCTCCTGCATCGCGGCGGCCAGCTCCTGGGGCTGTGACAGCCGCCGCGATATCCCCCGCAGCACCTGCTCCAGCACCGCGAACTGGCGATACGAACCCAACCAGTCATCCGCCGCCATGTACGGCGCAATCTGCGCCAGCCGTCCTGGCAACTGCGGTTCGGCGGCCAGCACCCGGTATACGTCCGCGGTGAAATGCGCCAGCGAAGAGTCGGCGTACTGTGCCCAATCCCGGGCCAGGCAATGATCGAAAAACACATCGAGGACGATGCCGGCGTAGCGCCGTCGGGTCTGGGTGAAGCGAGACAACGCCACATCGACCACGGCATGACGGTCGGTGAAGACATCGATTTGTCGGTGCAGGGCGATGGCGCTCTCGATCTCTGCAGAAAACTGCCCTTGCAGGCGACCCTTGACGAAATCGCCATACAAACTGCCGAGCAATTGACCGGGACGCTGGCCACCGAGGTGAAGATGTGCGAGATAGTTCATGGCGCACAGCTTAGCACTGCGCCCATCATATCGTTATAACCCGATATACCGATTTATGCTGATATCAGATCAAAATCATATTGGTATATCGCGAAATACCGATTTAAAGTTCGCCTCATCGCGATATAACGTTTTACCCAACCCGAGCACTGCCATGTCCAGCATCGACCTCGACGAAATAATAAAAGCCCTGGCACACCCAGTACGGCGAGACATCCTCAACTGGTTGAAAGACCCGGCCACCGAGTTTCCCGATCAGGAACACAGCACCGACTTCGGTGTGTGCTGCGGGCAGATTGATCAACGCTGCGGCCTGTCGCAGTCGACCGTTTCCGCCCACCTGGCGACCCTGCACCGCGCAGGTCTGATCCGCAGCCAGAAAGTCGGCCAATGGCATTTCTACAAACGTAACGAGGAAACCATCCAGGCCTTCCTCGACACCCTAGGCAAAGAGCTCTAAAGAGCTCACAAAGGACTCCCAGCATGCCCCTCTCGCTTCTCATCCTGGCCTTGAGCGCTTTCGCCATCGGCACCACCGAGTTCGTCATCATGGGCCTGCTGCCCGATGTGGCGGCCGACCTCGGCGTGTCGATCCCCGGCGCCGGCTGGCTGGTCACCGGTTATGCCCTGGGCGTGGCCATCGGTGCGCCGTTCATGGCACTGGCCACCGCCAAATTGCCACGCAAGGCGGCGCTGGTAGCGTTGATGGGCATCTTCATTGTCGGCAACCTGCTCTGCGCCCTGGCCAGCGACTACAACGTGCTGATGTTTGCCCGGGTGGTTACCGCCCTCTGCCACGGTGCGTTCTTCGGCATCGGTTCGGTGGTGGCTGCGGGCCTGGTACCGGCCAACAAGCGTGCCTCGGCCGTGGCCCTGATGTTCACTGGCCTGACCCTGGCCAACGTGCTGGGGGTGCCGCTGGGCACCGCGCTCGGCCAGGAAGCTGGCTGGCGCTCGACCTTCTGGGCGGTGACGGTGATTGGTGTGGTTGCGCTGATCGGCCTGATTCGCTTCCTGCCGGCCAAGCGCGACGAAGAAAAACTCGACATGCGCGCCGAACTGCGTGCGCTGAAGGGCGCCGGGATCTGGCTGTCGCTGAGCATGACCGCACTGTTCGCCGCGTCGATGTTTACCCTCTTTACCTACGTCGCACCGCTGCTCGGTGATGTGACCGGCGTCTCGCCCAAAGGCGTGACCTGGACCCTGCTGCTCATCGGCCTGGGCCTGACCCTGGGCAATATCATCGGCGGCAAGCTGGCGGACAAACGCCTGAGCGCGACCTTGATCGGCGTGTTCATTTCCATGGCGGTGGTCTCCACCGTGCTGACCTGGACCAGCGTCGCGCTGATCCCCACCGAAATCACCCTGTTCCTCTGGGCCACCGCATCGTTCGCCGCCGTACCGGCGCTGCAAATCAACGTGGTGACCTACGGCAAGGCGGCGCCAAACCTGGTGTCGACCCTGAATATCGGCGCCTTCAACGTCGGTAACGCCCTTGGCGCCTGGGTTGGCGGCAGCGTCATCGCCCACGGCTTCGGCCTGACCAGCGTGCCCCTCGCGGCGGCGGCACTGGCAGTACTGGCCTTGCTGGTCACCCTGATTACCTTTCGCCAGAGCGGTGACCCCGAACTGGCTCCTGCGACTAACTGATCCCACTACGAGCGCTATTTCATGACGACTATTTTCGATCCGATCAAACTGGGCGACGTCGAGTTGGCCAACCGCATCATCATGGCTCCCCTGACCCGCTGCCGCGCCGACGAAGGCCGCGTACCCAACGCGTTGATGGCCGAGTACTACGTGCAGCGCGCGTCCGCCGGCCTGATCCTCAGCGAGGCCACTTCGGTGACGCCGATGGGCGTGGGCTACCCGGACACCCCGGGCATCTGGTCCAACGACCAGGTGCGCGGCTGGGCCAACGTGACCAAGGCGATCCACGGCGCCGGCGGCAAAATCTTCCTGCAACTGTGGCACGTAGGCCGGATCTCCCATCCTTCGTACCTCAACGGTGAAGCCCCGGTCGCACCGAGTGCCATCCAGCCGAAAGGCCACGTCAGCCTGGTTCGCCCCATGGCCGACTACCCGACCCCACGCGCCCTGGAGACCGCTGAAATCGCCGACATCGTCGACGCCTACCGCACTGGCGCCGAAAACGCCAAGGCCGCCGGCTTTGACGGCGTGGAAATCCACGGCGCCAACGGCTACCTGCTCGACCAGTTCCTGCAAAGCAGCACCAACCAGCGCACCGACAACTACGGTGGCTCCCTGGAAAACCGTGCGCGCCTGTTGCTGGAAGTGACCGATGCCGCCATCGAAGTCTGGGGTGCTGGCCGCGTTGGCGTGCACCTGGCTCCGCGCGCCGACTCCCATGACATGGGCGATGACAACCTCGCCGAAACGTTCACCTACGTCGCTCGTGAACTGGGCAAACGCGGTATCGCCTTCATCTGCTCCCGCGAGAAAGAAGGTGCCGACAGCCTCGGTCCGCAACTCAAGGAAGCCTTTGGCGGCCCCTACATCGCCAACGAACGCTTCACCAAGGACAGCGCCAACGCCTGGCTGGCCAGCGGCAAGGCCGACGCCGTGGCGTTCGGCGTGCCCTTCATCGCCAACCCGGATCTGCCGGCGCGCCTGAAAGCCGATGCCGCGCTGAATGAGCCACGCCCGGAACTGTTCTACGGCAAGGGCCCGGTCGGTTACATCGACTACCCAACGTTGTAATCCGCCGCGCTTGAAACAACAAAGCCCCGACTCGAAAGAGCCGGGGCTTTTTTTCATGGCCAACCGATTGATATTCAGCGCGATCAGATGCCTGCAGGATTCGCCGCGCAATGAATCCAAACACAGTTGATCAACCTTCCAGTGAAACCGAATCAGGTGATTGTTAGTGTGATCGGACACTCACAAGGAGCTTGCCTCATGGAAGAAAACAACGATATTGAAATCAATCCGGCCGATTATCAGGACTTTGAAGCCTACGAGATCATTAACGAAGTTGAACTGGCGTCCCTCAACCCGGTCCTGGTGCCCATCCTTCAATATATGAACCCGATCCTGGCAGCCACATTACAAGCCATGATAAACGGCCTCAGCACCGAAGAAGTACTCGAGCGTGGCGAGCAACTCGACATCGACGAGGCCTATCTGAACTACATCAGGCAGGCGAAACAGGATGAGGAGGATGAGTGGAAGTCGATTTCCCGGATCAACGCTTATACCAGCATCCTGGTTACGATTTTCAACAGTTCGAGCGAAGTCTTCTCGTTACGCCATGCGGACTGGGACTACAGCAGCCATTCAAGGTCAGAGTTTGATATTCAGCCCCTGGAGCACCTGTGCTTCACCCTGCGTAATGAAACGCCAGTACGTAAATCGGCGAAAACCCGACGCCCTACCAGTATCCATCACAACTTCTCCTTCGCCAGCCCTTCACACGGCTTCGAGTTCTCGACATTGATCAAGTTACAGGGCAAGTATTCGACCTTTTCCTTTTCGCCACCCACTATTGCCTATAGGCAACACAACGTCCGTTCAATTGGGAGCAAGCCGCTGAAATGCACTTCACACATCTCCCGATCCCTCGCGAAAAGTCCTTATAGCTACGCGGTCGCCATTACCCTCGGTTGAGGTGCAACCCTACGTCAGAAAAGCGCCCTGCAATGGGGCGTTTTTCGAATGCGACTACAATCATTGTCCGAGCAAGCTTGGCGCCTTCTCATCAGCGCGCAACAAATTCCCTACAAAATAAGCATCGATCCGGCTGTCATCACGGAAAGTGACCGTATATAAATGCACCCTCGTTCAGCCACAGGCCTCCAATGCGACATGCCTGCCCATGGTCAGACCCGCGTGAAGTTTGTTTCATTTGCGCAGGCTGGGACTCAATCGCAGCATCTCCAGCCCGGTATCGACCCAGCGCTCGGCTTCGGTGTGCAACTCGAAACTGTCGGGAGCCAGCAACCACTGGTACAGAATGCCATCAATGTACGCGTGGAGAGTGATCGCGGCGCGGGCGGTATCAAGGTGCTCTGGCAACTGCCCGCGCTTGACCGCATTACGCAGTGCCAGGCCGATGCGCACGTTGCAATCCAGACTCACCGTGCGCCGCTGCTCGCGCAGATCACACATTTCATCCGTGAATTCACACTTGTGAAACAGAATCTCATTGATGCGGCGGGTCTTCGGGTCCAGGGCAACTTGATGAAACAAATGAATCAGCAGCTTGCGCATGCAGCCCAGCGGGTCTTCCTCATCTTCACTTTCGCTGGCGCGCGCCATCTCATCCAGCGGCTCGCGCAGGCTGTCGAGCATGGCCTGGACCAGGTCGGCCTTATTGCTGAAATGCCAATAGATGGCACCGCGCGTCACCCCCGCGAGGGTCGCGATGTCGGCCAGCGTGGTCCGCGCCACGCCCCGTTCGTAAAAGGCTTTCTCTGCGGCTTCGAGAATCTGGCTGCGGGTTTCCTGAGCTTCCTCTTTGGTACGACGAACCATGGCAGTACAACCTCAATCAGGGATGCTTCGGCGATGCCTGAACAGCATCTGAACAAATGTGGGGGCGCCTCTTTCGGGCCTGCTCCCCGGCCTACAATTCACACCTTGAAACAGCCCTGCTGAAAGGTTTGCGCAGCCGCCAAGGTATTTACAAACAACCATGAACGTAAGTATATTCCTTAGCAAGCTACTTATCCACTCAGCGCTGATTTTTCACCTTTCCACTTTTCTAGTGCGCATCGAGCGCGCCTGACCCGAGGATCTTCATGCAATTCAAGCCAGCTGTTACCGCTCTGGTCACTGCCGTCGCCCTGGCATCGCTGCTCAGCGGATGTAAAAAGGAAGAGGCGGCTCCCGTCGCACAAGCCCCTCAGGTCGGCGTCGTTACCCTCCAGCCACAAGCCTTTACCCTGACTTCCGAACTGCCAGGTCGCACCACGGCCTATCGCATTGCCGAAGTTCGCCCACAGGTCAATGGCATCATTCTCAAGCGCCTGTTCAAGGAAGGCGGCGACGTCAAGGAAGGCCAGCAGCTCTACCAGATCGATCCTTCGGTGTATCAGGCCACGCTCAGCAGCGCCCAGGCCAACCTGCAATCGACCAAGTCGATCTCCGATCGCTACAAGCAACTGGTCGATGAACAGGCTGTCAGCCGCCAGGAATACGACACGGCAGTGGCCAATCGCTTGCAGTCGGAAGCGGCCCTGCAAACCGCCCAGATCAACCTGCGCTACACCAAGGTGCTGGCCCCGCTGAGCGGGCGCATCGGTCGCTCCAACGTCACCGAAGGTGCACTGGTGAACAATGGCCAGACCGAAGCGATGGCGGTTATCCAGCAACTGGACCCAATCTACGTCGACGTTACCCAGTCTTCGGTCGAGCTGCTCGAGCTGCGCCGCGAGCTGGAAAGCGGGCGCCTGCAAAAGGCCGGCGACAACGCGGCGATGGTCAAGCTGACCCTCGAAGACGGCAGCCAGTACAAGCAACAGGGCAAGCTGGAGTTCTCCGAAGTCTCGGTTGACCAGACCACCGGTTCGGTGACCCTGCGCGCCGTGTTCCCCAACCCTGACCACACCCTGTTGCCAGGCATGTTCGTGCACGCCCAGCTGCAGGCAGGCGTAAACAGCGCCGCGATCCTCGCGCCACAACAAGGCGTGACCCGTGACCTCAAGGGCAGTCCGACGGCGCTGGTGGTAGGCCCGGACAACAAGGTCGAGCTGCGCCAGCTCAAGGCCAGCCGCACCGTCGGCAACCAATGGCTGATCGAAGACGGTCTCAAGGCCGGCGATCGCCTGATTACCGAAGGCCTGCAGTACGTTAAACCCGGCGTTGAAGTAAAAGTCAGCGACGCGACCAACGTATCCGTGAAAAACCCGGCCCCTGCACAGGCAACAGACAAAGCTGCGGGCGGCAAAGGGGAGTAAACCATGTCGAAATTCTTTATCGACCGTCCGATTTTCGCCTGGGTAATTGCCCTGGTGATCATGCTGGTCGGGGCTCTATCGATCCTCAAGTTGCCGATCAACCAATACCCGAGCATCGCCCCGCCGGCGATCGCCATCTCCGTGACCTACCCAGGCGCCTCTGCACAGACCGTGCAGGACACCGTGGTACAAGTGATCGAGCAGCAGCTCAACGGGATCGACAACCTGCGTTATGTGTCCTCGGAAAGTAACTCCGACGGCACCATGACCATCACCGCGACCTTCGAGCAAGGCACCAACTCCGACACCGCGCAGGTCCAGGTCCAGAACAAGCTGAACCTGGCCACCCCGCTGTTGCCGCAGGAAGTGCAGCAACAGGGCATCCGCGTGACCAAGGCAGTGAAGAACTTCCTGCTGGTGATCGGCGTGGTGTCGCGTGACGGCAGCATGACCAAGGACGACCTGTCCAACTACATCGTGTCCAACATGCAGGACCCGATCTCGCGGACCGCCGGTGTCGGTGACTTCCAGGTCTTCGGTGCGCAGTACGCCATGCGTATCTGGCTCGACCCGGCCAAGCTGAACAACTACAACCTGACCCCGGTCGACGTGAAGACCGCCGTGGCGGCGCAGAACGTCCAGGTCTCGTCGGGCCAGCTCGGCGGCTTGCCTGCCCTGCCCGGCACCCAGCTCAACGCCACCATCATCGGCAAGACCCGTCTGCAGACCGCCGAGCAGTTCAACGAAATCCTGCTCAAGGTCAACAAGGACGGCTCCCAGGTTCGCCTGAAAGACGTCGCCGATGTTGCCCTCGGGGGCGAGAACTACAGCATCAACGCCCAGTTCAACGGTGCCCCGGCCTCCGGCCTGGCCGTGAAGCTGGCCACCGGTGCCAACGCCCTCGATACTGCCAAGGCCCTGCGCAACACCATCGACAGCCTCAAGCCATTCTTCCCGGAAGGCATGGAAGTGGTGTTCCCGTACGACACCACCCCGGTGGTGACCGAGTCGATCAAGGGTGTGGTTGAAACCCTGGTCGAAGCAATCGTGCTGGTGTTCCTGGTGATGTTCCTGTTCCTGCAGAACTTCCGCGCCACCGTCATCACCACCATGACCGTGCCCGTGGTACTGCTGGGTACCTTCGGCATCCTGGCCGCGTTCGGTTTCAGCATCAACACCCTGACCATGTTCGGTATGGTCCTGGCCATCGGCTTGCTGGTGGACGACGCCATCGTCGTGGTGGAAAACGTCGAACGGGTGATGAGCGAAGAAGGCCTGTCACCCAAGGAAGCGACCAAGAAGTCCATGGGCCAGATCCAGGGCGCGCTGGTCGGTATTGCCCTGGTGTTGTCCGCCGTACTGTTGCCGATGGCGTTCTTCAGCGGCTCCACCGGTGTGATCTACAAGCAGTTCTCGATCACCATCGTCTCGGCCATGGCCCTGTCGGTATTGGTCGCCCTGATCTTCACCCCGGCGCTCTGCGCCACCATGCTCAAGGCCATTCCCCATGGCGAGCACGGCGTGCCGAAACGCGGTTTCTTCGGCTGGTTCAACCGTAACTTCGACAACGGCGTGCGCAGCTACGAGCGCGGCGTCGGCAGCATCCTCAAGCACAAGGCGCCTTATCTGCTGGCCTACCTGATCATCGTCGTCGGCATGATCTGGCTGTTCACCCGCATCCCAACCGCGTTCCTGCCGGAAGAAGACCAGGGCGTGCTGTTTGCCCAGGTGCAGACGCCAGCCGGCTCCAGCGCCGCGCGGACCCAAGTGGTAGTGGACGAAATGCGCGAGTTCCTGCTGCGTCCGGGCAAGGATGGCGGTGAAGGCGATGCGGTTGCCTCGGTGTTTACGGTCAACGGCTTCAACTTTGCCGGTCGTGGCCAGAGCTCGGGTATGGCATTCATCATGCTCAAGCCGTGGGACGAGCGTAACGCCGACAACAGCGTGTTCAAGGTCGCGGCCCGTGCCCAACAGCACTTCTTCTCTTTCCGCGACGCCATGGTGTTTGCATTCGCCCCGCCGGCCGTATTGGAGTTGGGTAACGCCACCGGTTTCGACGTGTTCCTGCAGGACCGCGCCGGTATCGGTCACGACAAGCTGATGGCAGCGCGCAACCAGTTCCTCGGCATGGCCGCGCAGAGCAAGGTGCTGTCGCAGGTGCGTCCGAACGGCCTGAACGACGAGCCGCAATACCAATTGGAAATCGATGACGAGAAAGCCAGCGCCCTGGGCGTGACGCTGACCGAAATCAACAACACCCTGTCGATTGCCCTGGGCAGTAGCTACGTCAACGACTTCATCGACCGTGGTCGGGTGAAAAAGGTCTATATCCAGGGCCAGCCTGGCTCGCGGATGACCCCGGAAGACCTGAAGAAGTGGTACGTGCGCAACAGCCAGGGAACCATGGTGCCGTTCTCGGCCTTCGCCAAGGGCACCTGGATCTACGGCTCGCCGAAACTGGCGCGTTACAACGGCGTGGAAGCGATGGAAATCCTCGGCGCCCCGGCCCCGGGCTACTCCACCGGTGAGGCCATGGCCGAAGTCGAGGCGCTGGCGAAGAAGCTGCCGGCCGGTGTCGGCATCTCCTGGACCGGTCTGTCCTACGAGGAACGTCTGTCCGGTTCCCAGGCGCCTGCGCTGTACGCCTTGTCGCTGCTGATGGTGTTCCTGTGTCTGGCAGCGCTGTACGAAAGTTGGTCGATCCCAATCGCGGTGATGTTGGTAGTACCGCTGGGGATCATCGGTGCATTGCTGGCGACCAGCTTGCGCGGCTTGTCCAACGACGTGTACTTCCAGGTAGGTTTGTTGACAACCATCGGGTTGGCGGCGAAAAACGCCATTCTGATTGTCGAATTTGCCAAGGAGTTGCATGAACAGGGACGCAGTCTCACGGATGCGGCCATCGAAGCCTGCCGGATGCGTTTGCGCCCGATCATCATGACCTCGCTGGCGTTCGTCCTCGGTGTGGTTCCGTTGGCCATTTCCACCGGCGCAGGTTCGGGCAGCCAGCATGCCATCGGTACCGGGGTGATCGGCGGTATGATCACGGCCACGGTGTTGGCGATCTTCTGGGTCCCACTGTTCTTTGTCACCGTGTCGTCCATGGGGCAGCGCAAAAAAGCTGACCAGGATGACGCAACTGAAACTCCTAAAGAGGCTGGCCAATGAGCAAGTCGCTACTCTCCCTAGCCATCGCCGCGTTCGTGCTCGGTGGCTGCTCGCTGATCCCCGAGTATCAGCAGCCCGAAACCCCGGTGGCCGGGCAGTACCCGCAAGGTCCGGCCTACACGCCGGCCGAGGCGGCCAGCCAGGCCGCGGCGGAACAGGGCTGGAAGCAGTTTTTCCATGACCCGGCGCTGCAACAGCTGATTCAGGTCGCGCTGGAAAACAACCGTGACCTGCGTGTCGCCGCCCTGAACATCGACGCCTATGCGGCCCAATACCGCATTTCCCGCGCCGACCTGTTCCCGGCAGTGTCGGCCAACGGCAGCGGCAGCCGCCAACGCCTGCCGGCCGATGCCTCGCAGACCGGCGAGTCGAGCATCAGCAGCTCGTACTCGGCGACCCTGGGCGTCAGCGCCTACGAACTCGACCTCTTCGGTCGCGTTCGCAGCCTGAACGAACAGGCGTTGCAGACCTACTTCGCCTCCGAAGAAGCCCGCCGCAGCACGCAGATCAGCCTGGTGGCCAACGTCGCCAATGCTTACCTGACCTGGCAGGCCGACAAGGAACTGCTGAAGGTCACCCAGGACACCCTCGCCACCTTCGAAGAAAGCTACCGCCTCACCGCGCGCAGCAACGAAGTCGGCGTGGCCTCGGCACTGGACCTGAGCCAGTCGCGCACTTCGGTGGAGAACGCCAAGGTGCAACTGGCCAAGTACACCCGCCAGGTGGCCCAGGACGAAAACGGCCTGACGCTGCTGCTCGGTACCGGTGTGCCGAGCAATCTGACCGCTGCACGGCCGCTGGCCGACGACCTGCTCAGCGAAGTTCCGGCTGGCCTGCCGTCTGACCTGCTGCAACGGCGTCCGGATATCCTCGCTGCCGAACACAACCTCAAGGCCGCCAATGCCAACATCGGCGCCGCCCGGGCTGCGTTCTTCCCGAGCATCAGCCTGACCGCCAATGCCGGCACCCTGAGCCCGGACCTGTCGGGTCTGTTCAAGGGCGGTTCGGGGACCTGGCTGTTCCAGCCGCAGATCAATCTGCCGATCTTCAACGCCGGTGCGTTGAGTGCCAGCCTGGATTACTCGAAAATCCAGAAAGACATCACGGTCGCGCAGTACGAGAAGTCGATTCAGACCGCCTTCCAGGAAGTCTCCGACGGCCTCGCGGCACGCCAGACCTTCAACCAGCAGTTGCAGGCCCAGCGTGACTTGGTAGACGCCAACCAGACTTACTACCGTCTGGCAGAACGTCGCTACCGCATCGGGGTCGACAGCAACCTGACCTTCCTCGACGCCCAGCGTCAGCTGTTCAGCTCGCAACAATCGCTGATCACTGATCGCCTGTCGCAACTGGTCAGCGAAGTGAACCTGTACAAGGCCCTGGGTGGCGGCTGGAATGCGCAAACAGCGCAGAACGAGCCGGTGAGCAAAGAAGCACCGAAGCTCAAGATGTTCTGATCGTCAGCCCCTTGAGTCGCCTGAAAACCGGAATCCGCCATGGATTCCGGTTTTTTTATGCCTACCGGAAACTGCCTGTCAGATCTGCGCCAACGCCTGGGCCAGGTCGGCGCGCAGGTCTTCGACGCCTTCCACCCCTACCGACAGGCGCACCAGTGCATCACCAATGCCGATTTGTGCGCGGGTGGCCGCCGGGATGCTGGCGTGGGTCATGATCGCCGGATGTTCAATCAGGCTTTCCACCCCGCCCAGGCTTTCGGCCAGGGCAAAGATCTGCACCGCTTCGAGGAAGCGCCGGGCGCCCGCCAGGTCGCTGTTCAGGTCCAGGGAAATCATCCCGCCGAATCCACGCATCTGCCGTTGTGCCAAAGCGTGCTGCGGGTGCGAGGGCAAGCCTGGGTAATAGACCCGCGCCACTTGCGGCTGGCGCTCCAGCCACTGCGCCAGGTCCAGTGCATTGCTGCAGTGGCGTTCCATACGCAAGGCCAGAGTCTTGACCCCACGCAGGGTCAGAAACGCATCGAACGGCCCGGCAATTGCGCCCACGGCGTTCTGCAGGAAACCCAGGCGCTCCGCCAGTTCGGGGTTTTGCCCGACCACGGCGATACCGCCAATCACGTCGGAGTGGCCGTTGAGGTACTTGGTAGTGGAATGCAGGACGATGTCGAAACCCAGCTCCAACGGCCGCTGCACCCAGGGGCTGGCGAAGGTGTTGTCGGCGACACAGAGGATGCCGCGCTGACGGCAGATACGGGCGATGGCACTCAAGTCGGTAAGACGTAACAGTGGATTGCTCGGGGTTTCCACCATGACCATCCGCGTGTCGTCCTGCAGCGCCGCTTCGAAAGCCGACAGGTCGGTCAGGTCGACGAAGCTGAAGCGATGCCCGGCGCTGCGCTGGCGGACCTTGTCGAACAGGCGGAAGGTGCCGCCATACAGGTCGTTGCCCGAGACAATGTGCGCACCGCTGTCGAGCAGCTCGAGCACGGTGGAAATGGTCGCCAGCCCGGAGGCAAAGGCAAAGGCCCGGGTGCCACCTTCAAGGTCGGCCACGCAGCGCTCCAGCGCAAAGCGCGTCGGGTTGTGGGAGCGCCCGTAATCCAGGCCTTGGTGCACCCCGGGGCTTTGTTGCAGGTAGGTTGAGTTGGCGTAGATCGGCGGCATCAGCGCTCCAGTGGATGGATCCGGGACCTGCCCGGCGTGAATCACCCGGGTGGCAAAGTCCTGTGGCACCGGGGGTTTGTCGTGGTCACTCATGTCAGGGATCTCCGTAGATGATTGAGCAGATCGACGCGGGTAATCAGGCCATGGAACACCGGGCCATCGGCGATGATCGCCACCAGGCCGCGGTCGAGTTCTGCCTGCAATTCGGCCAACGAGGTGCTGGCCGGCAGGGTGTGCAATTGGCCGGTCATGGCCGAGGCAACGGTCATGCGCAGGTGCGCGGCGTCCTGATGCACGCCGAGCAAAATGTCGGATTCGTCGATGACGCCGACCAGGCGCTGGCCATCCACCAGCACCGGCAACTGCGAGACATCAGCCAGGCGCATGCGCTGGAAGGCGGTCAGCAAGGTGTCGTCCGGCCCGACGCTGATCACCCGGCCGTCCTCGAAACGCCGGGCGATCAGATCCCGCAAGTCGCCGTAGCTCTTGCGTTGCAGCAGGCCCTGATCGGTCATCCACTGGTCGTTGTAGACCTTGGACAAATAGCGCGTGCCGGTGTCGCAGACAAAGCTGACCACCCGCTTCGGCTCGGTTTGCTCGCGGCAATAGCGCAAGGCCGCCGCCAGCAATGTCCCCGTCGATGAACCGCCGAGAATGCCTTCGGCACGCAGCAACTGGCGGGCGTGATCGAAGCTTTCTTCGTCGCTGATCGAATAGGCCTGGCGCACGCTGGAGAGATCGGCAATTGACGGAATGAAGTCTTCGCCTATGCCCTCCACCGCCCAGGAACCCGGGGTACCCAGGGTGCCGCTGCGGCTGTATTCGGCCATCACCGAACCGAGCGGATCGGCCAGCACCATCGCCAGGTTCGGCTGCACCCGGCGGAAGAACCGGGTCAGTCCGGTCAGGGTGCCGGCCGAGCCGACGCCGACGACGATGGCGTCCAGGTCATGTTGGGTCTGCGCCCAGATTTCCGGGGCAGTGCTGCATTCGTGGGCCAGCGGGTTGGCGGGGTTGTTGAACTGATCGGCGAAGAACGCCTGGGGAATCTCCTGCGCCAGGCGCGCGGCGACATCCTGGTAGTACTCGGGATGCCCCTTGCCGACATCGGAGCGGGTGATGTGCACCTCGGCGCCCATCGCCTTGAGGTGCAGGACTTTCTCGGTGGACATCTTGTCCGGCACCACCAGCACCACCCGGTAGCCTTTCGCCCGGCCGACCAGCGCCAGGCCCAGGCCGGTGTTGCCGGCCGTCGCTTCGATAATGGTCCCGCCGGGACGCAGGCGCCCGTCGCGTTCGGCGGCGTCGATCATGGCCAGGCCGATTCGATCCTTGATCGAGCCCCCGGGATTCTGCGATTCAAGCTTGAGAAACAGCGTGCAGGGCCCGGTATCGAAGCGGCTGACCTGCACCAGTGGTGTGTTGCCGATCAGTTCGAGTACGGCAGGACGGGAGTTGTTCGGCATGTCGGCACCTCGCTGGGTGAATCAGCACAGGAAGGACTGCAACCTCGCATCGACCATAGGCCGCGAACGCAGGACCTGCAACCGCGCCCGGCTCATCGGTAGCAGCGGTATTACCGTTCGATCATCGCCCAAAACCCGCTTTCGCAGATTGAACCATTTAGTACATTCGGCCCACCATTCGCCAAACAACACCAATAACAACAGGTTCCACGCCATGTCCCCGCGCCCTGCCCCGTCCGGCTGATCCAGATCGTTTTGCCCTCTTGAACACCCTTTGTCCGCAACTTTTACGTCGCGGCGCTAGCCCGCTTCATCCCCAACAATTAGAGAGTCCCCAGCCCATGACGCCTTCCCCTGCGCAGTATTTCGCTCCCAGCCTGATCGCCGCCGCCCTGTTCGCCGCCGCCCTGCCCGCCCACGCTGAAGAGGCGGGGTTTATCGACGGTGCCAGCGCCAACCTGAACCTGCGCAACTTCTACATCAACCGCAATTTCACCAACCCGGATAAACCCCAGGGCAAGGCTGAGGAATGGACACAGAGTTTCATTCTCGACGCCAAATCCGGCTTCACCCAAGGCACCGTCGGCTTTGGCATGGACGTATTGGGCCTGTACTCGGTGAAGCTCGACGGCGGCAAGGGCACCGGCGGCACCCAACTGTTGCCGCTGGATCATGACGGCCGGCCGGCGGACAACTTCGGGCGCACCAACGTCGCGTTCAAAGCGCGGTTGTCGCAGACCGAGTTGAAGGTCGGCGAGTGGATGCCGGTGCTGCCGATCCTGCGTTCCGACGACGGCCGCTCGCTGCCGCAGACGTTCCGCGGCGGGCAGATCACTTCTCGGGAAATCAGCGGCCTGACGCTCTACGGCGGTCAAATGCGCGCCAACAGCCCGCGTGACGACAGCAGCATGAGCGACCTGTCGATGACCGGCAGAGCCACCATCACCTCCGACCGCTTCAACTTCCAGGGCGCCGAATACAGCTTCAACGACAAACGCACCCAGGTCGCGCTGTGGAATGCCGAACTCAAGGACATCTACAGCCAGCAATTCGTCAATCTGACCCACAGTCAGCCACTGGGCGACTGGACCCTGGGCGCCAACCTCGGATTCTTCTACGGCAAGGATGACGGCAGCGCCCGCGCCGGCGAGCTGGACAACAAGACCTGGTCAGGCTTGTTCTCGGCCAGGTACGGCGGCAACACCTTCTACGTCGGCCTGCAGAAACTCACCGGCGACAACGCCTGGATGCGCGTCAACGGCACCAGCGGCGGGACCCTGGCCAACGACAGCTATAACTCCAGCTATGACAACGCCCGGGAAAAATCCTGGCAATTGCGTCACGACTACAATTTCGCCGCGCTCGGCGTGCCCGGCCTGACCCTGATGAACCGCTACATCAGCGGCGACAACGTGCACACCGCCACCGTCAGCGACGGCAAGGAATGGGGGCGCGAAAGCGAACTGGGCTACACCGTGCAGAGCGGCGCCCTTAAAAACCTCAACCTGAAATGGCGCAACTCGACCATCCGCCGCGACTACAGCAGCAACGAGTTCGACGAAAACCGTTTGATCGTCAGCTATCCGCTCAACCTGCTCTGAGCCGATATAATCGCCGCGACCTGCTGAACCCTTCAGCGGCTTGACGTTCCTATGGGCATTCCCCGGAACACTGGCCTTGGCGTGCGGAACATCTCCGCACGCCAACAGGTGTCATTCCCGCTGATTGATCGCCGGTCGCCCCACTACCATGAAGCCGATTCTCGCCGTTTTCGCTGTGCTCGCCTTGTCCCTGGGACTGGGCGGTTGCATCGGCCCACCGATTGCCCTGACCCCGCAGACTGAGCAAGCCCTGCAGGCCTCGCCGCCGATCCGTTTCCTGCTGACTTTCGACGACGGCCCCAGCGCTTCTGGCTGGGCCAATCCGAGTCGGGCGGTGATGGAGGCGCTGGCGAACAACCCGATCCAGCCGGGGATCAAGGCGGTGTTCTTCGTGCAGACCCGCGCCCCCCGGGCCGGCGGCAGTGAGCGCGGACGCAAGACCATGATTCGTGAGCACGCGGCCGGGCACATTCTGGCGTTTCACACCGCCACCCCGTGGCACACCAATCATCGTTCGCTGGACCCGCAGGAACTGGAGCAGTCCCTCTCTTGGGGAACCGCCGATATCCAGGCGATCACCGGCACTGCACCGACTCTGGTACGACCACCGTTCTGGAGTTACGACAAACGCACCTTCGCCGCCTATCAACGGCATGGTCTGCATGTGTTATTGACGGACTTGAGTGCCAATGACGGCAAGGTCTGGGGGATTACCGCCAGTCCGCGGCGGCGGGCCAATCTGCTCAGGCAGTTGTCGGAAACCCGCGAGCGCATCGCCAAAGGCGAACTGCCCACGGTCGATGGGGTGATTCCGGTGGTGGTGACCTTCCACGATCTGAATCGCTACACCGCCCGGCATATGCAGGAATACCTGCAGATTCTCCTCGACAGCGCTCACGAAACCCACGTGCCGCTGGCGCCCCAGCCGTTCTACCAGGACTCGGCGGCGCTGCAGCGTGCGGCCATGGCGCGCACGCTGCATGAAGCCGGTGACCCAGTGCGCTTACCGGGGCTGTGGAACTGGATCTGGGGCCACAAGGACTAGGCCCTACTCGCGGGACTCGACGCCCAACTCATCCCACACCGACGCGGCCAGGTGGAAGGTCGCGTTGGCGGCGGGAATGCCGCAATAGATCGCGCTCTGCATCAGCACTTCCTTGATCTCGGCCCGGGTCACGCCATTGTTCGCCGCGGCCCGCAGGTGCAGTTTCAACTCTTCATTGCGGTTCATGCCGATCAGCATGGCGATGGTGATCAGGCTGCGGGTGTGACGCGGCAAGCCCGGGCGAGTCCAGATATCGCCCCAGGCGTGACGGGTAATCATCTCCTGAAACTCCGAGTTGAACTCGGTCAGGCTGTCCAGGCTGCGGTCGACATGGGCATCGCCGAGCACCGCACGACGGACCTGCATGCCTTCGTCATAACGTTGTTTCTCGTCCATGGGTCGCTCCTCAGTGGGCCAACAGGAAGGTCAGCACACGCTGGCTGAACGCATCGCCGGCTTGCACGTTGGACAGGTGCGCGGCGTAGAACTCGGCATACTTGGCGCCTGCAACCCGCTCCTGGATGAATTGGCTGCCGGACGGTGGCGTCACGGCGTCGTTGCTGCCGGCGATGACCAGGGTCGGCACCTTGATTGCGCCCAGCTGCTCACGGTAATCGGCATCGCGCACCGCTGCGCAGTTGGCGGCATAGCCCTCGGGCGAGGTAGCGGCAAGCATGTCGGTGATCTGTTTCGCGGTCGCCGGATTGGCTTCGGCAAAATCGGCGGTGAACCAGCGGGCAATCGAGGCGTCGCGCAGGGCAACCATGGCCGCCGCGCCATCGCGCAGAACTGTTTCAATACGCGGATCCCAGATGGAGGGGTCACCGATCTTCGCCGCAGTGTTGCACACCACCAGCGAGTGCAACCGCTCACCGGCATTGATGCCCAGCCACTGGCCGATCAGGCCGCCCATGGACAGCCCGCAAAAATGCGCGCGTTCAATGTGCAGGGCATCCAGCAGCGCCAGCACGTCGCGGCCCAGTTGCTCGATGCTGTAGGGGCCCTGAGTGACCAGCGAACGACCGTGCCCACGGGTATCGAAACGCAACACCCGGAAGTGTTCGCTGAACGCCGGGATCTGTGCGTCCCACATGTGCAGATCGGTGCCCAGGGAGTTGGACAGCACCAGCACCGGAGCGTCTTGCGGACCATCAATTTGGTAGTGCAGTTCGCCGTCGGCGAGTTGTACGAATGCCACAGAAATTCTCCTTCAGACAGTCAGGGTCAGGTGTTCGGCCAGCGCGCGCTCGACCCAGGTCTGGGCCTGGCCGAGGTAGTGCGCGGGGTCCATCAGTTGATCAAGTTCAGTTGCGGACAACTCGCCGGTGACCTGCGGCTCATCGCCAAGGACGGCGCGCAGATGCCGCTGTTCGGCCACCGCGCGCTTGCAGCAGGTTTCCAGCAGGTGATGGGCGCGGTCGCGACCGATGCGCTGGGCCAGTACGATGCTCACCGCTTCGGCGAGCACCAGGCCCTGGGTCAGGTCGAGATTGCGTGCCATACGTTCGGCGTCGACCTCCAGCCCCTCGGCAATCGCCAGCGCCTGTTGCAAGGCACCGGACACCAGGCAGCAAATCTCCGGCAAGGTCTCCCACTCGGCGTGCCACAGCCCGAGGCTGCGTTCGTGCTCCTGAGGCATGGCGCTGAACAGGGTCGACAGCAGGCCCGGCACCCGAGTCGCCGCGCTGATCAGCACGGCGGCGCCAACCGGATTGCGTTTGTGCGGCATGGTCGAAGAGCCGCCCTTGCCCGGCGCCGACGGTTCGAAAACTTCCGCCGCTTCGGTCTGCATCAACAGGCTGACATCCCGTCCCAGTTTGCCCAGGCTGCCGGCCAGCAGGCCCAGCACCGCGCCGAATTCCACCAGGCGATCACGCTGGGTGTGCCAGGGTTGATCCGGCAAGCCCAAATCCAGCTCCTGCGCCAAAGCCTCGGCGATCGGCATGGCCTGCTCGCCCAATGCCGCCAGGGTGCCACTGGCACCGCCGAACTGCAGGACCAGCAAGCGTGGTTTGAGGGCCTGCAAGCGCTGGCGAGTGCGGGTCAACGCGCCCAGCCATCCGGCGATCTTCATACCCAGAGTGACCGGCGTCGCGTGCTGCAGCCAGGTGCGCCCGGCCAGTGGCGTGGCGACATGCCGTTGCGCTTGTTGCGCCAGGGCATCGGCCAGGCGGGCCAGGTCAGCTTCGATCAAATCGAGTGCAGCGCGCAGTTGCAGGACCAGGCCACTGTCCATTGCGTCCTGGCTGGTAGCACCCAGGTGCACATAGCGCTCGGCCTCAGGGGCTTGCAGTGCAATCTGCTTGCCCAGGGCCTTGACCAACGGAATCGCGGAATTTCCGGCAGTGGCAATCGCCTCGCCGAGGGCGGCAAAGTCGTAGTGCCCGGCCTGGCAGGCGGCGGCAATCGGCGCCACGGCTGTGGTCGGGATCAGCCCGATGCTCGCCTCGGCCCGCGCCAGCGCGGCCTCGAAGTCGAGCATGGCCTGGACCCGGCCCTGGTCGCTGAACACATCACGCATGGTCCGCGCAGTGAAATAAGCATCGAACAATTGGTTGCTCGGACGTTGCATAAGGCTTCCTTGGATGACGCGCGCCCGAAGCAGGCGCGCGCCGCAGGGTCAAAGGTCGTGATGCAGATACGCCGCTTGCTTGGGCAAACGCAAGCTGAACAGGAAGGCGACCGCCATCATCACCGTCACGTACCAGTAGAAGGAGTTTTCCATCCCCACCGATTTCAGGCTCAGCGCCACATATTCTGCCGAGCCGCCGAACACCGCGTTGGCCACCGCGTAAGCCAGGCCAACACCCAGGGCCCGCACCTGCGGCGGGAACATTTCGGCTTTCACCAGGCCGCTGATGGAGGTGTAGAAACTCACGATCGCCAGCGCCAGGGTAATCAGCACAAAGGCCAGGAACGGGCTGGTGACCGATTTCAGGCTCAGCAGGATAGGCACCGTGCACAGCGTACCGAGGGCACCGAACCAGAGCATCGAGTTACGCCGCCCGATCTTGTCGGCCAGCATGCCAAAGAACGGTTGCATGCACATATACAGAAACAACGCGCCGGTCATGATGTAACTGGCGGTCTTGGCTGGCATCCCGGCGGTGTTCACCAGGTACTTCTGCATGTAGGTGGTGAAGGTGTAGAAAATCAACGAGCCGCCGGCGGTGTAGCCGAGCACGGTAATGAATGCCGCCTTGTGATCACGAAACAGCGCACGAACGCTGCCGGCGTCCTTGTCTTCACGCATTTCCTTGCTGGTGGTTTCTTTCAACGAGCGACGCAGCAACAGCGAAATCACCGCCGCAATCGCGCCGACCACAAACGGAATCCGCCAGCCCCAGGCACGCAGTTCATCTTCGGAGAGGAACTGTTGCAGGATCACCACCAGCAACACCGCCAGCAGTTGCCCGCCGATCAACGTCACGTACTGGAACGAGGCGAAGAAGCCACGCTGGCCCTTGAGCGCAACTTCACTCATGTAGGTCGCGGTGGTGCCGTACTCGCCGCCCACTGAAAGGCCCTGGAACAAGCGGGCCACCAGCAGCAGGATCGGCGCCCAGACGCCAATGTCCTTGTAAGTGGGCAGGCAGGCGATGAGCAACGAACCGGCGCACATCATCAGCACCGAGATCATCATCGAATTCTTGCGCCCGTGCTTGTCGGCCACCCGGCCGAACAGCCAGCCACCGATGGGTCGCATCAGAAATCCGGCGGCAAACACACCTGCGGTGTTGACCAATTGCACCGTCGGATCGTCGGAGGGAAAGAACGCCGGGGCGAAGTAGATCGCGCAGAAGGCGTAGACGTAGAAGTCGAACCATTCGACGAGATTGCCGGAGGATGCGCCGACAATCGCGAAAATCCTCTTGCCACGCTCTTCAGCGGTGTAATGGCTGGTGGTTGATGTCATGGTTATTCACTCGATGGGGACAGTGAGAGTCTAGACATACTTTGCAACAGTCCCGTTCCGCAGAAACCTGTAGGCGACGCTGCTCACTGTGGAGGTGAGCCTTGTGGGAGCGGGCTTGCCCGCGAAGGACGTCAACGATTTCGCGAACATCCTGGATGTACGCGGCGCTCTGGCATTCTTCGTCGGAACGCCGCCCGGAGCAAGCTCGCTCCTACAGGTGATGGAGGGTGTCGGTCACACCCTTTCGATGGCCAGTGCCAAGCCTTGGCCTACACCTACACACATGGTCGCCAGGCCTTTGCGGCCACCGGTTTTCTCCAGTTGATGCAAGGCCGTCAGCACCAGGCGTGCACCGCTCATGCCCAGCGGGTGCCCGAGGGCAATGGCGCCGCCATTCGGGTTGACCTGTGGCGCGTCGTCCGCCAGGCCGAGTTCGCGCAATACCGCGAGGCCTTGGCTGGCGAAGGCTTCATTGAGTTCGATCACGTCGAAATCATTGACCGACACACCCAGGCGTTCCACCAGCTTGCGCACCGCCGGCACCGGGCCAATGCCCATCACCCGTGGGGCAACGCCGGCGCTGGCCATGCCCAGCACTTTGGCGCGAGCGGTCAGGCCGTGTTTCTTCACCGCCTCGGCGGAGGCCAGGATCAAAGCCGCAGCACCGTCGTTGACGCCCGAGGCGTTGCCGGCGGTGACGGTCTTGTCCGGGCCATTGACCGGCTTGAGTTTGCTCAGGGTTTCCAGGCTGGTGTCGGCACGCGGGTGCTCGTCCTGCTCGACCACGCTTTCGCCTTTCTTGTGGGCGATGCGCACCGGGACGATTTCCTCGGCGAAGAACCCGGCCGCTTGCGCCGCCGCGGTGCGTTGCTGGCTGCGCAGGGCAAAGGCGTCCTGGTCAGCGCGCGATACCGCGTAATCATCGGCGACGTTGTCGGCAGTCTGCGGCATGGCATCGACACCGTACTGGGCCTTCATCAGCGGGTTGATGAAACGCCAGCCAATGGTGGTGTCTTCCAGCTTCATGTTGCGCGAAAACGCCGCATCGGCCTTGCCCATCACAAACGGAGCGCGAGACATCGACTCGACGCCGCCGGCAATTGCCAATTCCATCTCACCGCTGGCAATGGCGCGGAACGCCGTGCCAATCGCATCCATGCCGGAAGCGCACAGGCGGTTGAGGGTCACCCCGGGAATGCTCTCCGGCAGACCAGCCAACAGCAGTGCCATGCGCGCCACGTTACGGTTGTCTTCGCCAGCCTGGTTGGCGCAGCCGAGAAACACTTCGTCCACGGCAGTCCAGTCAACACTCGGGTTGCGCTCGATCAAGGCCTTGATCGGCACTGCCGCCAGGTCGTCGGCACGCACCGCCGACAGACCACCGCCAAAGCGGCCGATGGGGGTACGAATGGCATCGCAGATATAAACGTCACGCATCATGCTTCTCCCGGTGCCTGACCGTGGGCGGCAGCGGTGCGCGCTTCCAGATCGCGCAAGGCAAGCAGCTCGGCCTCGGTCGGCTCGGCGGTGAACTCGACTTGATCGGCGAAGCGCACTGGCCAGCCTGTAGCAGCCACCACTTGCTCACGGGTCACGCCCGGGTGCAAGGCGGTGACCACGAATTCGTGGGTGCCGGCTTCCGGCTCCATGATGCACAGGTCGGTGATGATCCCCACAGGGCCAGCACCTGGCAGCCCCAGGCGTTTGCGCGAGTCGCCGCCTTCGCCGTGGCCAACCGAAGTAATGAAGTCCAGCTTGTCGACGAACGAGCGCGCCGACTGCTTGAGGATGATCAGCACGCTTTTCGCCGAACCGGCGATCTCCGGTGCCCCACCCGCGCCTGGCAGACGGACTTTTGGCTGGTGATAGTCACCGACTACGGTGGTGTTGATGTTGCCGAAACGGTCAACCTGCGCGGCGCCGAGGAAACCAACGTCGATGCGCCCGCCCTGCAGCCAGTAGCGGAAGATCTCGCCAGTCGGCACCACGGTGTCAGCAGTTTCCGCCAACTCGCCGTCACCGATGGACAGCGGCAGGACGCTTGGCTTGGCGCCGATCGGGCCCGACTCGTAGATCAGTACGACGTCTGGCGAAGAGGTCAGTCGCGCCAGGTTGGCCGCTTTCGATGGCAAGCCGATGCCGACAAAGCACACCGAACCGTTTTTCAGGCGGCGGGCAGCGGCAACGGTCATCATTTCATTGGTGGAGTACGTCATTATTTGGCCTCCGAAGCACGAGCCAGCTTGGCCTGGAATTCACTGAAGTCGGCAGTGCCGTGGATGTATTCGTTGATCCACGCGGTGAAGGTCTCACGGTCGCGGGCAATCGGATCCCACGCCTGGTAGAAACGGTTATCGCGCTCGGTGTAGCCGTGGGCGTAGGACGGGTGCGCGCCGCCTGGCACGTGACACACCGCACTCAGGGCCCAGGTCGGCAGCACGCAGGCGTTCATCGGTGCGTTGAGGTCGTCGACAATCTCTTCCACCGTGACGATGCAGCGCTTGGCTGCCAGGGCCGCTTCCTTCTGCACACCGAGGATCCCCCAGAGCAGCACGTTGCCCTTGCGGTCGGCTTTCTGTGCGTGGATCACGGTCACGTCCGGACGCACCGACGGTACGGCCGCCAGTACTTCACCGGTGAACGGGCAGGTCACGCTCTTGATCAGCGGGTTGACCTTGGGCAGGTCGGAACCGGCGTAGGCACGCAACACCGCGAACGGCAGACCGGAGGCGCCGGCCACGTAGGCGTTGGCCAGGTCGGCGTGGCTGTGTTCTTCGATCTCCAGGGCGTGCGGCCATTGCTTCTCGACCGCGTCGCGCAGGCGGTGCAGCGAGCCCACGCCCGGGTTACCGCCCCAGGAGAAAATCAATTTGCGCGCGCAACCGGCGCCGATCAACTGGTCGTAGACCAGGTCGGGCGTCATCCGTACCAGGGTCAGGTCTTTTTTGCCCTGACGGATGATTTCATGACCCGCAGCGGTCGGAATCAAATGAGTGAAGCCTTCGAGGGCGATGGTGTCGCCGTCATTCACGAATTGCTTCACTGCAGCGTGCAGCGAAAGGATTTCTGCCATGGGGTTGGACTCCCGATTCTCAGTAAACCGATGTGGAGGACAAGGCGCGATAAGCAGCGCCGGATTGCCTGAAGATTAAGCCGCGCCAAATCGTCAAACAATCCGATAATCGACTAAGTGTTCGTTTATCGAACAGATTGTTGTTACCCTAACGATCCGCTCGGAGCACTCAGGTCGCGTCCGCGTGACTGACCAGACCCTTGATAATCACCGCCGTGGTGGCCAGCGCCGCAGGAATGACCAGCGCCGTCAGCACCTGCTCGAAGTTCCAGCCAAGGCCCAACAGGGTCGCGCCCATCCAGGCGCCGAGGATCGCGCCAAAGCGACCAATCCCGAGCATCCAGGAAACGCCCGTTGCGCGCCCCTGGGTGGGGTAGAAACGTGCCGCCAGCGAAGGCATGGCCGATTGCGCGCCGTTCACACACATCCCCGCCACCAGCACCAGGGTCGCCAGCAAGGTGATGTTGCCCAGGCTCTGCCCTACCGCGTAGGCAAATACCCCGGCCAGCAGGTAAAAAGTGCCGATCACCTTGTGCGGGTTGAATCGATCCATCGCCCAGCCCACGGCAACCGCACTCAGCACCCCGCCCAACTGGAACAGCGCGCCGATGAACGCTGCCTGTTCCATGCTGGCACCGCTGTCGCGCATCAGGGTCGGGAGCCAGCTGGTCAGCAGGTAGACGATCACCAGGCCCATGAAATAGGTCAGCCACAGCAACAAGGTGCCGGTGCTGTAGGTGCCGGAGAAAATCACCGCGAACACGTTGCGCGCCTTGACGCTCTTTTGCTCGGGCACGCTGAAGCTTGCCGCCTGGGCGACCGTGACCGGATCGATCGGCGCCAGCGCCTTGCGCACCTTGTCAGTGCCACGATTGCGCACCACCAGGTAACGCGCCGATTCCGGCAACCAGAACACCAGCACTACCACCAGCAATAACGGCAGGATGCCTCCGATCAGCAACAGGCTGTGCCAGCCAAACATCGGGATCAGTTTGGCGGAAATGAAACCGCCACCGGCCATGCCCAGGTTGAAGCCGCAGAACATGCTGGTCACCAGCAGCGACTTCTTGCGCTCCGGGGTGTATTCCGACAGCAGCGTGGTCGCGTTCGGCATCCCGGCACCCAGGCCGAGACCGGTGAGGAAGCGCAACACCAGCAATTGCTCGACGTTGGTGCTGTAGGCCGATGCCAGGCTGAAGGCGCCGAACAACAGCACCGCCCCCACCAGCACCACCTTGCGCCCGAAGCGGTCAGCCAACGGTCCGGAACCCAGGGCGCCGAAGACCATGCCGATCAGCGCGGCACTCATTACCGGGCCCAGGCTGGCGCGGTCGATGCCCCAGCCCTGGGACAGGGCCGGGGCGATAAAGCCCATGGCCGCAGTATCCAGGCCATCAAGGAAGACAATCAGAAAACACAGGATGACGACACGCCATTGGTAGCGCGAGATCGGTTGGGCATTGATGAAGGACTGCACGTCAAGGCAGTTACCGACAGCGGATTGAGGCTGGTTCATTATTTTTATTCCACGCAGGAAACGCAGGCGAACGCTGGCCGGCAACTGCCAGCCAGTCAAACAGGAATCATTGGAGGATCAGGCGCGGTGCAGCGCTTTGCAACGACAGGCCAGGGACAGGCGCATGATGGGATGCCTCTTCATTATTATGGAGTGCTCGACCGGTGTCGGGCCCAAGGCCAAGGACACCGGTAAACGCTGCCGCGACAATAATGAGGCAAGGGAAAGAGCGTCAATTGTGCAAACGTGAGTCTGTGCGTTTATCGAACAGGTTAGGCGAACAACTGCGCGCTAAGCTCGCGACTGGCGTTGAGCAAGCCCGGCAGGAAGCGCTGTTCCAACTCATTGCGACTGACTCGCCCGGCGTGGGTGCTGACATTCAGCGCCGCCAACACCTGGCCGGAGGCATCGTATACCGGCACGGCGATCGAGCGCAGGCCCTGCTCCAGTTCCTGGTCGACGATGCACCAGCCCTGTTGACGAACCTCCTGCAAGCATTCGAGCAGCGCTTCGGGAGTATGCAGGGTGCGGCTGGTCTTGGCCTGCAGGTCGGCACTGTCGAGGTATTCGCGCAGCGAGGCATCGTCCAGTGCTGCCAGAAGGATTCGTCCCATGGAGGTGCAATAGGCCGGCAGGCGTCCGCCCACCGACAGGTCGACCGAAATCAGGCGCTGGGTGGTTGCCGAGCGGGCGATATAAAGAATGTCATTGCCTTCAAGGGTGGCCATGTTGCAGGCCTCGTGCAACTGCTCGCTCATGCGGTCCAGATAGGGCTGCGCCGAGACCGCCAAGGGGGTGGACGACAGGTAGGCATGGCCGAGTGTCAGCACTTTGGGTAACAACGAGTAGGTGCGTCCGTCGGTGGTGGCGTAGCCCAGCTTGATCAGCGTGTGCAGGCAACGACGGACCGCCGCACGGGGAATTTCCGTGCGATGGCTGATCTGCGCGATGGTCAGGTGGCGCTTGCGCTCCTGAAACGCCTGGACCACGGCGAGGCCGCGGGCCAGGGAGGTCATGAAATCGGGGTCACCGGTCAACGCCTGGATCCGCTTGGCCGGCGAAGCAACGATGGGCGGCGCTGCCGAGGCGAAGGAGTTGCGCAGTTGATCGTTCATTACAGGTCGGTCCCCCAAAGTTCATCGGCTATTACAAGCCGCCCTCTATCTTGCACACAAGCCACGCACAGCGACTTCGGGCGATTATCGAACGCTTAACCGATAATCGCAATCTACCTGGCCGTACAGGCCTTGCGCTCAACTGGGATAGAACACTCGCCTGCAAAACAACCGACTACTTAATGACGTCAATCTTCCATTGATGCCACGTGAAGTCCATGTACTTGAAAATGTGTAAACCGGCATCCATTTTCATCAGCAGCCGATACTTTTGATTTGCGAGGTGATAGTCATCATCAAATTGAACGCTATAATACCTACAGTGATATCTCCACTTTCCTACAACATAGGTAAGCGATCACTATAAGGCGGCGCGGTACTTCGCTACCCGCTACCTATCCGCAAGCGCTGACGCGCATCCCCAATGCCCGCCCCGTGCGCTTGCCGGAAACAAGAAGACTGATGCTACATCGGTGATTCTTCTCTGGTGCTGTGGCCGCCTGCAATCGGACTGCTGTCAGCATGACACCTTCATCCACCCAGGCTTCTTCGCAAGACTGGCATGAGCGTGCATGCACACGACAAAACCCGAGTTGCGCGTTTCACCAGAGTTTATTTCAATTTCAATAAGGTAATACTGTGACGAAAGACGAACTGCGCGCCGAACTTGAGCGCCAGGAACAACGTTACAAGGAAGTGTACGGCGGCGAAGTCACCACTTATGCCGCGCAGCCGGAACCGGAACGCAAGCCTTGGCGTAAACGCGCCACTGTCCAGGATCAGGCATTCAGCCAGGAATTGCAGAAGATGGAAAAAGAACTCAAGGCCGACGAGCCCTAGTGCCGAGGCCTGGTTTTTTGCTGCCTGAAAACTCGAGGTTTCCTGCACCTGCATGGCAACGCCTGACAGCGAGCGAGCTTCCGCTTGACGGTCGGCAATCAAGCGTCAGGGCCTGTGCCAGTGCTGATTTCAGAAATTTCATACAGCATTGTTCGCATCTCTGCGCGGCCATGGCATTTTCGCCATTCTGGATATTTTTCTGCAAAATCAAAGACTTGAAAACCCTACACAAACGCTGGGACTTAGGGTCTTGTTACAAACTAAATGACCAAATCGCCATGCCGGCGACAACCGAGTGCATCGATTAACCATCTTTTCTGGCATAATCGCGCCCCCTTATGACCGGGTCAGAAAACCTTCATGATCGATTTATTCAGCGGACTGGATGCTTGGGTGCTTGTGAGCCTCTTGCTCGCCCTGGCCTTTGTCCTCGCCTTCGAGTTCATCAACGGCTTTCATGACACCGCTAACGCGGTTGCCACCGTTATCTACACCAAAGCCATGCCGCCCCACCTGGCGGTGTTCTTTTCCGGTGTATTCAACTTCCTTGGCGTGTTGCTCGGCGGCGTCGGCGTGGCCTATGCCATCGTGCACTTGCTGCCGGTAGAACTGTTGATCAACGTGAACACCGGCCACGGGTTGGCCATGGTGTTCTCGCTCCTGGCTGCGGCTATCACCTGGAACCTGGGGACCTGGTACTTCGGTATTCCGGCTTCCAGCTCCCATACCCTGATCGGCTCGATCCTCGGTGTGGGCCTGGCGAACGCCCTGATCAACGACATTCCACTGGTTGACGGGGTCAACTGGCAGAAAGCGATCGACATCGGCGCTTCGCTGGTGGTCTCGCCAATGGCCGGCTTCGCCGTTGCCGCACTGGTACTGATCGGCCTGAAATGGTGGCGCCCACTGTCGAAGATGCACAAGACGCCGGACCAGCGCCGCAAGATCGACGACAAGAAGCACCCGCCGTTCTGGAACCGCCTGGTCCTGGTGATCTCGGCGATGGCCGTGAGCTTTGTCCACGGCTCCAACGACGGCCAGAAAGGCATCGGCCTGATCATGCTGGTGTTGATCGGTATCGTGCCGGCGCAGTTCGTACTCGACCTGAACAGCACGACCTACCAGATCGAGCGCACCCGCGATGCAACCCTGCACTTGAACCAGTTCTACCAGCGCAATGAAGCCACCCTGGGCGAGTTCCTGGCGCTGGGCAAAAGTGTGAAGGACGATCTGCCGGAGAAGTTCCGTTGCAACCCGCAACAGACCGAACCGACCATTGCTGCACTGCTGGGCACCCTCAAAGGGGTTGCCGACTACCATTCGCTGCCGCATGAAAGCCGCATCGAAGTGCGTCGCTACCTGCTCTGCCTGGACGACACCGCGAAGAAAGTCGGCAAGCTGCCGGGCCTGGACGCCCGGGAAAAGGCTGACCTCGACAAGCTGCGCAAAGACCTGACCGCCACCACCGAGTACGCACCTTTCTGGGTGATCCTGGCGGTTGCCCTGGCACTCGGCCTGGGCACCATGGTGGGTTGGAAGCGTGTGGTCCTGACCATCGGCGAGAAGATCGGCAAGCAAGGCATGACCTACGCCCAGGGCATGTCGGCGCAGATCACCGCCGCGACCATGATCGGCCTGGCCAACGTCTTCAGCCTGCCGGTATCGACCACTCACGTGTTGTCCTCGGGTGTTGCCGGGACCATGGTTGCCAACAAGAGCGGCCTGCAAGGCGGCACGGTGAAAACCATCCTGATGGCCTGGGTCCTGACCCTGCCAGCGACCGTGGCCCTGTCGGCCGGCCTGTTCTGGCTGGCGTCCAAGGCCCTGGGCAGCTGATTCCCGGCTGAACAAAAAAGGCGCGCCCTGATTGCAGGTCGCGCCTTTTTTTTGCGTCGGTGTTACCAATCTCGAATCGCAGGCAAAAAAAAAGGGCAACCGAAGTTGCCCAAAATGCCTTGCGTGCTCGTGCTTCCGGAAAGACCCGCGCTTACTTGCGCTTGTGCGAGTCTCTCCAGATAAAGAATCCAAACCCAGCGAAAAACAGAATCATGAGGCTGACAGTCAGCACTCCGGCGAACACCACATTGTCGAAAAACATGACTGGCCTCCCCTGCTTGCTCAGTTGCGATGGGTCTAAGTTAACCAATCGAGCACAGGAGAAAATTGACCGGGATCAATAGCGCCCAAGACAGGCCGTAAAGGAGGGGGAATAACTGACGTATATCAACAAATACCGGCTGTTCAACGCTTCTTCGGTTTGTTCTTCGGCTTTTTCTTCGTCTTGCCCAGGGGCATGGCCTGCTCGAATGCCTGGCGCACTTCGTTCAGGCGCTTTTCATTAAGGTCATGCACGCGCTTGGCGCGCTCGGCATTGAGGTCGATCAGCTTGTCGTCTTGGCTCATGGCGGGGTTGGTTCTTCCAGGTTCGGTACGGGCGTGGCACGGCGACTGGTGTCAGCCGGGGTTTGCCAATAATGCGGGCTGTGGCAGGCAATGACCAGCCTGCTCGGCAGCCGTGAGCATTACAAAAGCTGTGCGCCACTCAGACTTCGATGTCTACCCACAGCCCCTGGCGCGGTTGCTCATCCATCAGCGGCGCCACCGGCACCGTGTGGTCGGCATTCAGTTCGTCACCGGGAATCGCCAGGTACGCCTCGGGGTCGCTGTCGGCTTCGCGCCGGCGCTTGTCTTGTTCCTGACGGCGGCGCTGCTCGTCGCGCAACGCCATGGCCGCTTCTTCCGGGTCGCGCTTTTGCAGGTCTATCGTGCTTTCGCTGGAACTCGGTTGCACTGGCACCACCGGCGGCATGTCCGGGCGCGGGCGAACCGGATCCTGTTGCGAGGTAATCGGCACGGCACTCAAGGGCAGCATCGGTGGCAGCATGGTAAGTCTCCTCTGGGCAGGCTGTCGGCGGAATGCCAGGCGACTTGAGCCATCGGTCGCAAACTTGTGACCGAGTTGACACTAAAAAGCTCCGATCGACACGATGCGCTACCGTAAGACTAGTAGTTTTTATGAGAGTCCTTTGGCTCTGAAGGCAGCGATCCGTTAAGATAGTCGGCTTTTTCAAGGCGGGAGTCAGGCAGCATGGCGCAGCAGTATCAACCGGGGCAACGCTGGATCAGTGACAGCGAAGCGGAGCTAGGGTTAGGCACCGTTCTGGCACAGGACGGTCGCTTGTTGACCGTGCTCTACCCGGCCACTGGCGAAACCCGCCAGTATGCGCTACGAAGTGCCCCCCTGACCCGCGTGCGGTTTTCGCCGGGCGACACCATCACCCACTTCGAAGGCTGGAAAATGACCGTGCGCGAAGTCGACGATGTCGACGGGCTACTGGTCTATCACGGACTCAACGGTCAGAACGAGCCTGTCACCCTGCCGGAAACCCAGCTGTCGAACTTTATCCAGTTCCGCCTGGCCAGCGACCGTCTGTTCGCCGGCCAGATCGACCCACTGGCCTGGTTCGCCCTGCGCTACCACACCCTGGAACACACCAGCCGCCAGCTGCAGTCCTCGCTGTGGGGCCTGGGTGGCGTGCGGGCGCAACCGATCGCCCACCAGTTGCACATTGCCCGTGAAGTCGCTGACCGAATCGCGCCGCGGGTATTGCTGGCGGACGAAGTGGGCCTGGGTAAAACCATCGAAGCCGGCCTGGTGATCCATCGCCAACTGCTCTCCGGACGCGCCAACCGGGTGCTGATCCTGGTCCCGGAAAACCTCCAGCATCAGTGGCTGGTGGAGATGCGCCGTCGTTTCAACCTGCAGGTCGCGCTGTTCGATGAAGAACGCTTCATCGAAAGCGATGCCAGCAACCCGTTTGAAGACACCCAACTGGCGCTCGTTGCGCTGGAGTGGCTGGTGGACGACGAGAAGGCCCAGGACGCACTGTTCGCCGCCGGCTGGGATCTGATGGTGGTCGACGAAGCGCACCACCTGGTGTGGCACGAAGATCAGGTCAGCCCTGAGTACTCGCTGGTCGAACAACTCGCCGAAACCATTCCTGGCGTACTGCTGCTGACCGCGACCCCGGAACAACTGGGCCAGGACAGCCACTTCGCGCGTCTGCGCCTGCTCGACCCGAACCGCTTCCATGACCTGCAGGCCTTCCGCGCCGAAAGCGAAAACTATCGCCCGGTGGCAGAAGCCGTTCAGGAACTGATGGACCAGGGTCGCCTGTCGCCTGCGGCACACCAGACCATCCACGGTTTCCTCGGCAACGAAGGCGAAGCGTTGCTGGCTGCGGTCAACGATGGCGATGTCGAGGCCAGTGCGCGCCTGGTGCGCGAACTGCTCGATCGCCACGGCACTGGCCGCGTGCTGTTCCGTAATACCCGTGCCGCGGTCCAGGGTTTCCCGGAACGCAAGCTGCACCCGTATCCGCTGCCGTGCCCGGACGAATACCTCGAGCTGCCGCTGGGCGAACATGCCGAGCTGTACCCGGAAGTCAGCTTCCAGGCCCAGCCGGACGCCAGCGAAGAAGAACGCTGGTGGAAATTCGACCCGCGCGTCGAGTGGCTGATCGACCAGCTGAAGATGCTCAAGCGCACCAAGGTCCTGGTGATCTGTGCCCACGCCGAAACCGCGATGGACCTGGAAGACGCCCTGCGCGTGCGTTCCGGGATCCCGGCCACGGTGTTCCACGAAGGCATGAACATCCTCGAGCGTGACCGTGCGGCGGCCTATTTTGCCGACGAGGAATTCGGCGCCCAGGTGCTGATCTGCTCGGAAATCGGCAGTGAGGGTCGCAACTTCCAGTTCGCCCATCACCTGGTGTTGTTTGACCTGCCGTCGCACCCGGACCTGCTGGAGCAGCGGATCGGCCGTCTGGACCGGATCGGCCAGAAGCACACCATCGAGCTGCACGTGCCGTACCTGGAAACCAGCCCGCAAGAGCGCCTGTTCCAGTGGTACCACGAAGCACTGAACGCCTTCCTCAATACCTGCCCGACCGGCAACGCCCTGCAGCATCAGTTTGGCCCGCGCCTGCTGCCGCTGCTCGAAGAAGCCGACGACGGCGAGTGGCAAGCCCTGATCGACGAAGCCCGTGGCACCCGCGAAGCGCTGGAAGCCGAGCTGCACAGCGGCCGCGACCGCCTGCTGGAACTCAACTCCGGTGGCGCCGGCGAAGGTGAGGCACTGGTTGAAGCGATTCTGGAACAGGACGATCAATTCGCCCTGCCGATCTACATGGAAACCCTGTTCGACGCGTTCGGCATCGACAGCGAAGACCACTCGGAAAACGCCCTGATCCTCAAGCCGAGCGAAAAAATGCTCGACGCCAGCTTCCCGCTGGGCGACGACGAAGGCGTGACCATCACCTACGACCGCAACCAGGCGCTGTCTCGCGAAGACATGCAGTTCATCACCTGGGAACACCCGATGGTGCAAGGCGGGATGGACCTGGTGCTGTCCGGCTCGATGGGCAACACCGCCGTTGCGCTGATCAAGAACAAGGCGCTCAAGCCCGGCACCGTGTTGCTGGAGCTGCTCTACGTCAGTGAAGTGGTTGCCCCGCGCTCGCTGCAACTGGGCCGCTACCTGCCACCGGCAGCCTTGCGCTGCCTGCTGGACACCAACGGTAACGACCTGTCGGGCCGGGTCTCGTTCGAAACCCTCAACGATCAACTCGAAAGCGTGCCACGTGCCAGCGCCAACAAGTTCATCCAGGCCCAGCGCGACCAACTGACCCCGCGAATCAACGCCGGCGAAGCGAAGATCACCCCGCGCCACGCCGAACGCGTTGCCGAGGCGCAACGCCGTCTGGCCGCCGATACCGATGAAGAGCTGGCACGCCTGACAGCCCTGCAAGCCGTCAACCCGACCGTGCGCGACAGTGAGCTGGTAGCCCTGCGTCGCCAGCGCGAGCAAGGCCTGGCCATGCTCGAAAAAGCAGCATTGCGCCTGGAAGCGATTCGGGTGCTGGTAGCCGGCTAACCCTTTGTGGGAGCGGGCTTGCCTGCGATGAAAGCGCCGCGTTATTTCAGATAACGCGCGTTATCGTTCATCGCAGGCAAGCCCGCTCCTACAAAATCCAGCCCAAAATGCGCATCATCAAGCAGCAGCGTCCTGCTGCTGACCTCACGCCGTCGCCACAACCACCCCAGGCTCAGCCACCGGCACCAGCCCCTCCTTCATGCGCCGGGCATCACGCACAAAGCAGCGCGCCGCCAGGAACAGGAACACCGTGGTCAGCAACAGCGCCACCGGAATCAGGTACATGGCATCGTGCAAGCCGACCGCCTTGAACGCCTCGGTCATCTGCTCGGCCCCCGCCGCCAACATCGCACTCTGGGCAAAATGATCGGACAGCCCGCCCACTACCACCGGCCCCAACCCTCCCCCCAGCAGATAAAGACCTGCAAAGAACAACGCCATCGCCGTGGCCCGCAAGCGCGGTTCGACCACGTCCTGAATGGCCGTGTAGACGCAGGTGTAAAAGTTATAGGCAAACAGCCAGCCCAGGCTGAACACGCCAACGAACACTCCAATTTCGATCCGCCCGGCATGTAGCGCCCAGGCGGTGCACAGGGTCGAAATGATCAGGCTGAAGGCGGCAAACAACAGCCGGCCATTGGCAATTCGCTGGTGGATCTTGTCGGCCACCCAGCCGCCCAGCGTCAGACCGAACAGTCCCGTCACCCCGACGATCACTCCAGTTGCCACCGCCGCCTCCTGCAGCGGTAAGCCGAAATAGCGCTGCAACATCGGCACCAGGAACGAGTTGCAGGCGTAAGTGGCGAAGTTGAAGCACAGCCCCGCCATCACCAGCCAGAGGAAAGTCGGGATCGCCAGCACCCGACGGATCGGCCGGTCCACGCGCTCTTGGGAGACCGCCACGGTTTCCGCCGCGCCGCGCTTGGGTTCCTTGATGAAAAACATGAAGACCGCAAGGATCAGCCCTGGCACCGCGGCAATGAAGAACGGCGCACGCCAGCTGTCGAACGCCTTGACCATGGCGCCGATGGTGAAAAACGCCAGCAACAGCCCCAACGGCAGGCCCAGCATGAAGATACCCATGGCCCGCGCCCGGCGATGGGCGGGAAACAGATCACCGATCAGCGAATTGGCGGCCGGCGCATAGCTCGCCTCACCGATGCCCACGCCCATGCGCACGATCAGGAAACTCCAGAAACTGCCCACCAGCCCGTTGACCGCCGTCAGCCCACTCCACACGGCGAGCCCCCAACCCATCAATTTGCTGCGAGATCCGGTATCAGCCATCCGCCCCAGCGGCAGGCCGGCGATCGCATACACCAGGGTGAACGCCGTACCGATGATCCCCAACTGGAAATCGCTCAGGTGCCATTCCATGCGGATCGGTTCAATGATGATTGCCGGAATCGTGCGGTCGAAGAAGTTGAACAGGTTGGCCAGGAACAGCAGGAACAGAATGCGCCAGGCATTCGCCGCTTGGGTCGAGTTCTGCATGGATCCGCCTCGTCTATTTATTGTTATGAGGGCTCCGCCACCACGCGCATCCGAGCCCGGAAACCGCAATCTAGTCAGGCCGGTCGCGGCTGTCTGTGATCATTCGCAAGGCTGATATGCGCTTATGGCGACAGAAAAGCGCCTTTTCCCGTCTTATTCCAAACAGCTATTGAATCAATTCGAAAAAAGTAACAGGCAATACGCCATCACTGCATTGTGATTTCAAAGGGCTTTCTATACTCCAGGCATCCGCCCGTTTTCGTGGCGCCCATCGAGACTGATTCAGCGACAAGGAGTGCTATGGAGTGGCATTGGATCAGTGAACTGTCGCAGAACAGTGGTCAACTCGTACTCAACTGCAGCCATAACCCGGTCATGGTGCTGCTGGCTTATCTGGTTGCCTGTGCCGCCAGCTTCGTCACGCTGGTCATGGCCGAACGCGCGAACCACGCCGACCATCCAGCATCACGCCGGCGCTGGCGTTGGGTCGGCGCCGGATGCCTGGCCGGCGGTATCTGGGCCATGCACTTCATCGGCATGCTGGCGTTCCTCGCGCCCATCAACCTGCACTACGACCTCTCGATCACCCTGCTTTCGCTGCTGATCGCCCTGGTTGCCGGCTTCCTGGCCATGAATACCCTGAGTGATCCGCAACCCAGTGCCTGGCGCTATGGCCTGGCCGCGATCGGTGTCGGCCTGGGCATCGCCGCCATGCATTACGTGGGCATGGCGGCCATGCATTCCGACGCCAGCCAGTATTTCCAACCCGGGCTGCTGGCCCTGTCGATTATCATCGCCATCGCCGCCAGCGGCATCGCCCTGGTGCTCTGGCATCGACTGCGCGATGACAGTGGCGCCTTTCATCAATGGCTCAAATATGGAACCAGCCTGGTACTGGGTGCCGGCATCGTCAGCATGCACTTCACCGGTATGCAGGCGATGACTCTGGTACTGCCCGCCGGCGTACCCATCCAACTCGCCGCCGACGACAACCCGCTGCAACTCGGACTGACCATCGCCGTGATCGCGCTGCTGGTCATCGGCAGCAGCATCAGCGCTGCGCTGGCCGACAAGAAGCTGCAGCGCAAGGAACAAGACCTGCGCCGGGTCCAGACCCTGCTGGGTCAACTTGACCAGGCCCGCATGTCGCTGCAGCAGGCGGCGCATTACGACCCCTTGACCAACCTGCTCAACCGGCGTGGCTTCAATCAACTGTTCGCGGAGAAAATCGCCGAAAAGAACAGCTTGGGCGGCAAGTTGGCGATCATGTTCCTGGACATCGATCACTTCAAACGCATCAATGACAGCCTCGGGCACGACGCCGGCGACGACTTGCTGAAGGTCCTTGCCGGGCATCTGAAAAGCTCGATACGCAGCCATGCCGATGTGGTCGCACGCTTTGGCGGTGACGAGTTTTGCGTGCTGATCAACCTGCAGGAGCGCGACGAAGCCCGGCACGTGGCGCTGCGCATCCTGGCAAAAATGCAAGAGCCCATCACCCTGGCCGGGCGCAGCATGGTCATGACCACCAGCATCGGCATCAGCCTGTACCCGGACGACGGCCGCACCTGCGAAGAACTGCTGAAAAATGCCGACCTGGCGCTCTACCAGGCCAAGGCCAATGGTCGTAACGACCTGTGCTTTTTCAATGAGACCCTGAAAACCAGGGCAACGATCGCTCTGCAACTGGAGGAAGAACTGCGCCATGCCCTGCGCGAGGACAAGGGGCTGCTGCTGTATTACCAGCCGATTTACGATCTGGCGACCGGCCAGGTGACCAAGCTCGAAGCGCTGATTCGCTGGCAGCACCCGACTCACGGCGTGCTGGCACCCGACCGCTTCATTGCCATTGCCGAAGCCAATGGCCTGATCGCCGAACTCGATCACTGGGTGTTGCGCAAGGCCTGCGAGGACCTCAGGCAGTTGTCCGGGCCAGGCTGCGATTCACTGAAAATTGCGGTCAACTGCTCGCCCCTCAACCTCGGCCGACCGGAACTGGCTGAACAGATCAAAGCCGCGCTGCAGTCGGCCGGGGTGGCAGCACAACGACTGGAACTGGAAGTCACCGAGAATGCGCTGATGGGCAACATCGCCGTCACCCTCGAGTTGCTGCACCAGATCCGCGACCTCGGGGTCTCCCTGTCCATCGATGACTTCGGCACCGGCTACTCCTCGCTCGCGTATCTCAAGCGCCTGCCGCTGAACACCCTGAAGATCGACCGCTCGTTTATCCAGGACATTCCCAACTCGCCGCAGGACATGGAGATCGTGCAGGCGATCATCGTAATGGCCCACACCCTGCACCTGCAGGTGGTCACCGAAGGGGTCGAGACGCTCGAGCAATACCGCTTCCTCGAACGCCTGGGCTGTGACTACATCCAGGGCTATTTACTGAGTTGCCCGGTGCCCCTGGCGGAACTGCGGCCGATCCTCGATCAAGTCAACCAGCGCATCAGCCCTTTGCGTCTGGTTCGCGGTACAGCTGAATCAAGGTAGAGGGGTCCTTTTCCAGGAATCCCTGGCCACCGTGCAGGCGCATCAGTTGCGCGGCCAGGCCGCTGAGGGGGATCGCCGCCCCTTGTTCGCGGGAAAACTTCACCGCGCCATCGAGGTCCTTGAGCAACGTGCGCACATGCCATTTCACCGGTTCAAAGCGGCTCTCGGCCATTTGCGGCGCGAGAATCTGCAAGGGCTTCGAATCGGCAAAACCACCGCTCAAGGCTTCTGCCAACAAGCTGGCATCGACCCCCGAACGCTCTGCCAGTGCCACCACCTCGGCAATCACCAAGGCATTGCACGCCACGATCATTTGATTGCAGGCCTTGGTTACCTGCCCCGCCCCGACTTCGCCCATATGCGTGACCCGCTGGCCGAGGCTGAGCAGGATTGGACGCACACGCTCAACATCCGTCGCCTGCCCGCCCACCATGATCGCCAGGCTGCCGGCTTCAGCCCCCGCCACCCCGCCGGACACCGGTGCATCGAGCCAACGCATTGCGCATCGGCCAGCCAGTTGCGCGGCCATTTCACGAGTGGCTGTCGGTTCCAGACTGGAAAAATCCACCAGCATTTGACCGCTCCGGCCGCCACTGGCGACCCCGGCCGGGCCAAACACCACTTCACGCACCACCTCGGTGTTGGCCAGGCACAGCAGCACCAGGTCGGCGTGCTCGCACAACTCGGCCGGCGTCGCGACCTGACGGGCACCGGCCTCGACCAGGGGCGCACATTTTTCCGGGTTGCGGTTCCACACCGTCAACGGATACCCCGCCGCCAGCAGGCGCCGGCACATCGGCAAGCCCATCAGGCCGATGCCGGCGAACGCAAGTGCAGGTAACGCAGCCATAAGATTGCCTCTGTCAAATTCGGGATCGCGCAAATAGTCGCCGATTTGCCGAGGCTTGGGAAAGGTCAACGATTTACAATCGGAAACAATCAAGCAGCCTTTCGACGGCCAAGCCAACTGTTCCCATTACGCGAACGTCACCGTCAACCGGTTCTGGCTGTGGCCTTTCTCTACGGCACCGTGCCATCACGCTACGCGGCTACACACTTTTTAGCGCGAAGATAGCGCACCAACTTGGTGCTCAAGCTGAGGCTTGCGCCCTTTCCTGGATCAGGATCCAGGGAGAAACCACTACCGCCCAGAGCTCGGGATCACGCGCAAAAAGATCCAGCGCCCGCGTTTCAGACAGCTTCGAGAGTTTGTCGGCGGCCAACCAGGCAGCCACTTTCTCGCCTTCGTCCTGCGCCACTGCCTCTGCAGCAGCAATCAAATCCAGATCAGGATCGACCCACAATAGGGCACCCTTGGCAAAGAACGGTTCCAGTCCTTTCCACGTGATCGATGCGGTTTCGCCAAGCAGCTTGGCATAGAGGGTGCTAGGTTCTTCAGTCATGGGTCCTGTCCGGAAAAGAAATCGGCGCAATCATAACGTCGGTGGTCCAGCAGAAAAACCCGGATGCAATTGCGTCATCGAACGAAAAGTGCGGGAAAGCTCCATAAAGCCGCTGAACCAGCTATAAGCCCTCAAAAGCCATGCCGCGTTTTTGTACTTTTCTTTCAATAAAGCGACACCGTCAGGTTTTGCCCCCAGCAGCCAGCTTTTCAAGCGAACAACCGGCGCTCTACACTGTACCGGTACAGTTGCCAGGGGCATTTCCGTAAGAGACCTAGGTCATCGATCGGTTCTGCGCCTCAGGCCGCCAGGACTATAAAAATTACAACAGTAAGAGTGGAGCACTATGAATAAGGCTACTAAGCAGATTTCCAAACTGTTTGCCGCTATGGTTCTGGCCGGGGTTGCCAGCCATTCGTTCGCAGCTGACACCATCAAGATCGGCATTGCCGGCCCTAAAACCGGCCCTGTAGCCCAATACGGCGACATGCAGTTCAGTGGCGCGAAAATGGCCATCGAACAAATCAACGCCAAAGGCGGCGTCGACGGCAAGAAACTTGAAGCCGTTGAATACGACGATGCCTGTGATCCGAAACAAGCCGTGGCTGTTGCCAACAAAGTCGTCAACGACGGCGTGAAGTTCGTGGTCGGCCACCTGTGCTCCAGCTCCACCCAACCGGCTTCGGATATCTACGAAGACGAAGGCGTGATCATGATCACCCCGGCTGCCACCAGCCCGGACATCACCACCCGTGGTTACAAAATGATCTTCCGTACTATCGGTCTGGACAGCGCCCAGGGCCCTGCCGCCGGTAACTACATTGCCGATCACGTGAAGCCGAAAGTCGTTGCCGTGCTGCACGACAAACAGCAATACGGTGAGGGTATTGCCACCGCGGTGAAGAAAACCCTGGAAGGCAAAGGCGTCAAGGTTGCCGTGTTCGAGGGCATCAACGCCGGCGACAAAGACTTCTCCTCGATGATCGCCAAGCTCAAGCAAGCCAACGTCGACTTCGTCTACTACGGCGGCTACCACCCGGAGCTGGGCCTGATTCTGCGTCAATCCCAGGAAAAAGGCCTGAAAGCCAAGTTCATGGGTCCGGAAGGCGTGGGTAACGACTCGATCTCGCAAATCGCCAAGGATGCTTCCGAAGGCCTGCTGGTAACCCTGCCGAAGTCCTTCGACCAGGATCCGACCAACGTTGCCCTGGTTGACGCGTTCAAGGCCAAGAAAGAAGACCCAAGCGGTCCGTTCGTGTTCCCGGCCTACTCGGCCGTTGAAGTCATCGCCGGCGGTATCACTGCTGCCAAGAGCGAAGACCCGGCCAAAGTGGCTGAAGCCATCCACGCCGGTACTTTCAAAACCCCGACTGGCGACCTGAGCTTCGACGCCAAGGGCGACCTGAAAGACTTCAAGTTCGTGGTTTACGAGTGGCACTTCGGCAAACCGAAAACCGAAGCTTCGCCTCAGTAAGGCCTTGCCTGACTGACTGCCAATAAAGCCCACGGCGTGCCGTGGGCTTTATTTTACGAACGTATTGGGCCGCGCTGGCGTGATCCGCTAGCCTCCCCACCTGAAAATCTCAAAACCGTCATCAGCGGTTCGCTGGCAATGTTCGAATTCGAGGTGGATGCAGATCCACGGGGCTCGGGCGGGATAATGACTCCACCAGTGAAATGCGTATCAGGTTTTTAGGAGCGCTGTAATGCCTGAGATCTATCACTTTTTCCAACAGCTGGTTAACGGCCTGACCGTTGGCAGCACGTATGCCCTGATCGCCATCGGCTATACGATGGTTTACGGCATCATTGGAATGATCAACTTCGCCCACGGCGAGGTCTACATGATCGGTTCCTACGTGGCGTTCATCGCCATCGCCGGGCTGGCCATGATGGGACTCGACAGTGTCCCGCTGTTGATGACCGCAGCTTTCATTGCGAGCATCGTCGTTACCAGTGCCTACGGATACAGCATTGAACGGATTGCCTACCGCCCGCTACGGGGCAGCAACCGCCTGATTCCGCTGATTTCCGCCATCGGCATGTCGATCTTCCTGCAGAACACGGTTCTGCTGTCACAAGACTCCAAGGATAAATCGATCCCCAACCTGATCCCGGGCAACTTCTCCTTCGGGCCAGGCGGAGCATCGGAAGTCCTGATTTCCTACATGCAGATCGTGGTGTTCGTGGTGACCCTGGTGGCAATGTTCGGCCTGACCCTGTTCATCTCCCGTTCTCGCCTCGGCCGTGCCTGCCGCGCCTGTGCCGAAGACATCAAGATGGCCAACCTGCTGGGTATCAACACCAACAACATCATCGCCCTGACCTTCGTCATCGGTGCTGCGCTGGCGGCCATCGCGGCCGTGCTGCTGAGCATGCAATACGGCGTGATCAACCCGAACGCCGGCTTCCTGGTCGGGCTCAAGGCCTTCACCGCCGCAGTATTGGGCGGCATCGGCAGTATTCCGGGCGCCATGCTCGGCGGTCTGGTGCTGGGTGTGGCTGAGGCATTCGGCGCCGATATCTTTGGCGACCAATACAAGGACGTCGTGGCATTCGGCTTGTTGGTTCTGGTGCTGCTGTTCCGTCCGACCGGCATTCTGGGCCGTCCGGAGGTTGAGAAAGTATGACTAGGAATCTTAAATCGGCGCTGTTCAGCGCCTTGCTGGTGTGGGCCGTGGCCTACCCGGTGCTGGGTCTGAAACTGACCATCGTCGGCATCAACCTGGAAGTTCACAACACCAGCCCGGCCATCCTCGCGACCATCGCCCTGTGCTCGGTCCTGATGTTCCTGCGGGTGCTGTTCAGCCACCAGATCGACGCCGCGTGGAAATCCTCGCCACGCATGCCGTTGATCCCGGCCAAGGCCAGCAACTTCCTGACCCTGCCTGGCACCCAACGCTGGATCATCCTGGCGCTGATCGTCGGCGCACTGGTGTGGCCGTTCTTCGGCTCACGCGGTGCGGTGGATATCGCCACCCTGATCCTGATCTACGTGATGCTCGGCCTTGGCCTGAACATCGTGGTCGGCCTGGCCGGCCTGCTCGACCTGGGCTACGTAGGCTTCTACGCCGTCGGCGCCTACAGTTATGCGATGCTGTCGCATTACTACGGCCTGAGCTTCTGGATCTGCCTGCCGATCGCCGGCCTGATGGCGGCCACTTTCGGCTTCCTGCTGGGCTTCCCGGTACTGCGTCTGCGCGGTGACTACCTGGCGATCGTGACCCTGGGCTTCGGTGAAATCATCCGTCTGTTCCTGCGTAACCTGACCGATCTCACTGGCGGGCCAAACGGCATCAGCAACATCGAGAAACCGACGTTCTTTGGCCTGACCTTCGAGCGCAAGGCCGCAGAAGGGATGCAGACCTTCCACGAGTACTTCGGCCTGCAGTACAACTCGATCAACAAGGTGATCTTCCTCTACCTGGTTGCCCTGTTGCTGGCCCTCGGTGCGCTGTTCGTGATCAACCGCCTGCTGCGCATGCCGATCGGCCGTGCCTGGGAAGCGCTGCGTGAAGACGAAATCGCCTGCCGTGCGCTGGGTCTCAACCCAACCGTGATCAAGTTGTCGGCCTTTACCCTGGGCGCCAGCTTCGCCGGTTTCGCCGGTAGCTTCTTCGCCGCCCGTCAGGGCCTGGTGACACCCGAGTCCTTCACCTTCATCGAGTCGGCAATCATTCTCGCCATCGTGGTTCTGGGTGGCATGGGCTCGCAACTGGGCGTGATCCTCGCTGCAGTGGTGATGATCCTGCTGCCGGAAATGATGCGTGAGTTCAGTGAATACCGCATGTTGATGTTCGGCGCCTTGATGGTGCTGATGATGATCTGGCGTCCTCAAGGCCTGCTGCCCATGCAACGTCCTCACATGGAGCTGCGAAAATGAGCCGTGAGATCCTGAAAGTCGAAAATCTGAGCATGCGCTTCGGCGGTTTGCTGGCGGTCAACGGCGTGGCCCTGACCGTCAAGGAAAAACAGGTAGTAGCCCTGATCGGCCCTAACGGCGCGGGCAAGACCACCGTGTTCAACTGCCTGACCGGTTTCTACAAACCGAGCGGTGGCAGCATCCTGCTGGACGGCGAACCGATCCAGGGCCTGCCCGGTCACAAGATCGCCCTCAAGGGCGTGGTGCGTACGTTCCAGAACGTACGGTTGTTCAAGGACATGACGGCGGTCGAAAACCTGTTGATCGCCCAGCACCGTCACCTGAACACCAACTTCCTGTCCGGCCTGTTCAAGACCCCGGGGTTCCGCAAAAGTGAACGCGAGGCCATGGAGTTTGCCGAGTACTGGCTGGAAAAGGTCAACCTCAAGGAGTTCGCCAACCGTACCGCCGGGACCCTGGCCTACGGTCAGCAACGACGCCTGGAAATCGCCCGCTGCATGATGACCCGCCCGCGGATCCTCATGCTCGACGAACCGGCTGCCGGCCTCAATCCCAAGGAAACCGAAGACCTCAAGGCGCTGATCAGCGTCCTGCGTGAAGAGCACAACGTCACCGTGCTGCTGATCGAACACGATATGAAACTGGTCATGAGCATTTCCGACCACATCGTCGTGATCAACCAGGGCACACCACTGGCCGATGGCACGCCGGAACAGATCCGTGACAATCCTGAAGTGATCAAAGCCTACCTGGGGGAAGCGTAAATGCTGCAGTTCGAAAACGTTTCCACCTTCTATGGCAAGATCCAGGCCCTGCACAGCGTCAACGTCGAGATCCGCCAGGGCGAAATCGTCACCCTGATCGGGGCCAACGGCGCCGGCAAGTCGACCTTGTTGATGACCCTCTGCGGTTCGCCGCAGGCACACAGCGGCAGCATTCGCTACATGGGCGAAGAGCTGGTGGGCCAGACCTCGGCGCAGATCATGCGCAAGAGCATCGCGGTAGTGCCGGAAGGTCGTCGGGTGTTCTCGCGCCTGACCGTGGAAGAAAACCTGGCCATGGGCGGGTTCTTCACTGACAAGGGCGACTATCAGGAGCAGATGGACAAGGTCCTGGGGCTTTTTCCACGACTGAAGGAACGCTTCGCACAGCGCGGCGGCACCATGTCGGGCGGTGAGCAGCAAATGCTCGCCATCGGCCGGGCGCTGATGAGCAAACCCAAGTTGTTGTTGCTCGACGAGCCGTCGCTGGGCTTGGCACCGATCATCATCCAGCAGATCTTCGACATCATCGAGCAACTGCGCAAGGACGGTGTGACGGTGTTCCTGGTCGAGCAAAACGCCAACCAGGCGCTGAAAATCGCCGACCGTGCCTACGTTCTGGAGAACGGCCGGGTAGTGATGCAAGGCACCGGTGAAGCCTTGCTGACCGACCCCAAAGTGCGTGAAGCGTACCTGGGCGGCTAAGCAAAACGCGGAACAAAAAACGGCCTTCGGGCCGTTTTTTTGTGCGTGCTCACAACCGGTCCAACGCCTCGCCACTGCGCTTGAACCAGTCGATCAGATAGTCCGCCAGCACTTGAGTGCGCTTGGGTAATCCGCCCTGATACGGATGCACCAGGTACATCGGCATGCTGCGGGTCTGATAATCGCGCAGCAGCCAGCGCAAGCGCCCGTCGGCCAACTCGGCCTGAAGCAGATAGGACGGCAGTCGCGCAATCCCGGCATGGGCCAGCGCGGCCTTTTTCAGCAGGTTGTAGTGATTGCTGGCAAAGGCCCCGGAAACCCGTACCCGCGATAACTCGTGCTGCTGGTGGTAAAGCCATTCTTCGCGACCGCTGTAATGGCTGTTGAGCAGGCAACGATGACCCATCAACTGCTGCGGCGTGGTCGGCTCGCCAAACTGCTGCAAGTACTCGGGACTGGCGCAGGTCATTTCGTGCCAGGCCAATAGCGGCCGAGCGACCAGGCGCTGGTCGTTGGCCACTTCCGAACGGATCGCCAGATCAAAGCCGTCGCGGGACAGGTCGCGATAACTGTTGTTCAGTTCCAGCTCGATCTGCACCTGCGGGTACTGCCGGGAAAACTCCAGCAGCAAGCCATCGAAGAACGTCTCCCCCAGCGATACCGGCACGGTGAGCCGCACCGGGCCCGCCATGTCGTCCTTGAGCCGCGCCAGCGCTTGCCGCGCGCGCTCCACCTGGATCAGCAGGGCCTGGGCTTGCGGCAACAACGCTGCGCCCGCCGCCGTCAGGCTCAGGCGACGCGTCGTGCGTTGCAACAACAGCACATTGAAACGCGCCTCCAGCAGGCTGATGCGCTTGGACAGCTGGCCTTTGCTACAGCCCAATTGTTGCGCCGCCAAGGTGAAACTGCCCGCCTCGATCAGCACGGCGAAGGCTGCCAGGTCGTCCATTTCGCTCATGGATTGTTTCCAATTGAAAACCAAAGGTTGCCTATTAGCACGCTTATCTACAGAAAAAACCACACTAGACTCACACCTCGTTCACACACTTGAGGAATCCCACGATGAAAATTCTTTTGATTGGCGCCAGCGGCACCGTAGGTTCGGCGATTGACAAGGAGTTGTCCGAACGTCACGACATCATTCGTATCGGTCGCACCAGTGGCGATTTCCAGGTCGACATCAGCGACAGCGCCTCGATTCGTGCGCTGTTTGAAAAGACCGGCAAATTCGACGCCCTGGTCTGCGCCGCCGGCAGCGTGACCTTCGCCCCCCTGGCGGAAATGACCGAACAAAGCTTCACCCTGGGCCTGCAAGACAAGCTGATGGGCCAGGTCAATCTGCTGCTGATCGGTCGTGAGTTTGCCAATGACGGCGCTTCGTTCACCCTCACCAGCGGCGTCTTGAGTCACGATCCGATTCGCAGCGGCGCCTCCGCGGCCCTGGTCAATGGCGCACTGGACAGCTTCGTGCGCGCCGCGGCCATCGAATTGCCACGCGGCCTGCGCATCAACTCGGTGAGCCCGACAGTCCTGGTCGAGGCCATGGGCAGCTACGCACCCTACTTCCGTGGCTATAAACCGGTATCTGGCGCCGACGTGGGCCTGGCCTACGCCAAGAGCGTTGAAGGCCTGCAGACTGGGCAGACATTTCACGTCGGATAAAGCACCAAGTCTTGTGATCAACGGCTTGCCTGCGTAACGTGACGGCACCTGCCTGGAGACCACACGATGCGTGCCGCCCGTTCCCTGATGTTTGTCGCCCTGTTGCCGTTGTTCGGTGGCTGCCAATGGCTGCCGAGCTTGTCTGAGGCACCGTCTACAGCGGGCCTGACACGCATGCAGGGCGAACTGGGCATGGCCGGTGGCAAACTGGTGTTCAAGCCTTGCCAAGGCACCACGCAGTACCTGGTGCGCGACTCGGGTGCCACCAGCGTCATGCAGGAAGCTGCAACGCTGGCTGGCCCGCAGCACAGCGTATTCGCCGACCTGCGCGGTCGCGTGCCTTCCTCCAGTGTCGCCGGCAGCACCGCACAACTGGACGTCGAGCAACTCTATCGGCTGGAACGCGCGACCAGCGCCTGCGCCAATCCTGATTTCCCGAAGCTGGTGCTGCAAGCGGCCGGCCATGCCCCCGAGTGGAACGTCAAGGTTGCCGGCAAAGGCATGGTCATTGAGCGTGCGGGACAGCCGGCATTGGCCTTGCCCTACCTTGAGGAGCAATTGGGCGACGGGCGTTTCAACCTGAGTAGCGAAGCCAACGAGCAACACGTCGAGTTGTGGATTGCCCCGCAGCGATGTGTCGACCCGACGCGCCCCAGTGTCCAGTTCATGAGCGCCGAGTTGCGGGTCAACGGCCAGGTCCAGCGCGGTTGCGCCTACTTTGGTGGCGCACGCAGCGACTGATTCGACGGGCTGCTGTTTTAGCCTCACTGGACAGTGCCTTTGCGGCTTATAATTGCCCGCTTGCAAACGCCTTGGCGCATTGGTGCGCCCGCGAACCGGATCCTGTCATGCTACGAATCACCGAACTCAAGCTGCCAATCGACCATCCCGAAGAAGACCTGCGCCCTGCCATCGTGCAGCGCCTGGGCATCGCCAGTGATGACCTGCTCGATTTCACCTTGTTCAAGCGCAGCTACGATGCGCGTAAAAAATCTACCGAGTTGTGCTTCATCTACACCATCGACCTCAGCCTGCGCGACGAGGCGAAGGTGCTGCAGGCGTTTGCCAATGACCGTAACGTCAACGCCGCCCCGGATGTCAGCTACAAGGTTGTAGGCCAGGCGCCACAAGACCTGAGCGAACGCCCGGTAGTGGTCGGCTTCGGCCCGTGCGGGATCTTTGCCGGGCTGCTGCTGGCGCAGATGGGCTTCAAGCCGATCATTCTCGAGCGCGGCACCGAAGTGCGCCAGCGCACCAAGGACACCTGGGGCCTGTGGCGTAAAAGTGTGCTCAACCCTGAATCCAACGTGCAGTTCGGCGAAGGCGGCGCGGGGACTTTCTCCGACGGCAAGCTCTACAGCCAGATCAAGGATCCCAGGCACCACGGTCGCAAGGTCCTGCACGAGTTCGTCAAGGCCGGTGCACCGGAAGAGATTCTCTACGTCAGCAAGCCACACATCGGTACGTTCCGTCTGACGGGCGTTGTCGAAAACATGCGTGAGCAGATTCGCGCCCTGGGCGGCGAAGTGCGCTTCCAGCAGCGGGTCACCGATGTGCTGATCGAAGACGGTCAACTGACCGGCGTCGAGCTGGCCAGCGGCGAGCAGATTCACTCCCGCCACGTGATCCTGGCACTGGGTCATAGCGCCCGGGACACCTTCCGCATGCTGCACGGTCGCGGTGTGTACATGGAAGCCAAGCCGTTCTCGGTGGGCTTTCGCATCGAGCACCCGCAGTCACTGATCGACAGCGCTCGCCTGGGCAAGTACGCCGGCCACCCGAAACTTGGCGCCGCCGACTACAAACTGGTGCACCACGCGAAAAACGGTCGTTCGGTCTACAGCTTCTGCATGTGCCCGGGTGGTACGGTGGTGGCCGCGACGTCCGAGCCAAACCGCGTTGTCACCAACGGCATGAGCCAGTATTCGCGTAACGAACGTAATGCAAACTCCGGGATTGTTGTGGGCATCACCCCGGAAGTCGACTATCCGGGCGGCCCGCTGGCCGGTATCGAACTGCAGGAGCAACTGGAGTCGCACGCCTTTGTCCTTGGCGGCGGCAACTACGAGGCCCCGGCACAACTGGTGGGGGATTTCATTGCCGGCAAGCCGTCTACGGCCCTGGGCAGCGTAGAACCTTCCTACAAACCGGGCGTCGCCCTGGGCGACCTGGCGCTGGCGTTGCCGGCATTTGCCATCGAGGCCATCCGTGAAGCCCTGCCGGCCTTCGAGAAGCAGATCCGCGGCTACTCGTTGCATGACGCGGTGCTGACCGGGATCGAGACCCGCACCTCATCGCCGCTGCGCATCACCCGTAACAACGAGTCGATGCAGAGCCTCAACGTCAAGGGTCTGTTCCCGGCCGGTGAAGGCGCCGGTTATGCCGGCGGGATTCTCTCGGCGGGTGTCGACGGTATCCGCATCGCTGAAGCCGTGGCCCGCGACATCCTCGGTCTACCGGCCTGAAACCTGGCACTGGCGTGACGGGTGCCCGCCCATCACGCCAGTGCCAGCGTTTCAAATCCCGGCGCGCAACACATTATCCGGCAGCGGTTCGCCGCGCTCGACGCTGGCGGCGACCGTCGCGATCAACTCATCCAGCTCGTATCCCTGCGCCTTCAACCAGTCCTGATCGTAATAGGTGGTCGCATAGCGTTCGCCGCTGTCGCACAGAATCGCCACGATCGAACCCGTCTCCCCGTCCGCAATCATCTGCTGCGCTGCCACCAGGGCACCGATCAGATTGGTCCCGCTGGACCCTCCCACATGCCGCCCCAGACGTTGTGCCAGGTAATGCATGGCGGCCAGCGACAGAGCATCGGGGACCTTGATCATGGCATCGATGACTTTCGGCAGGAACGACGCCTCGACCCTCGGACGACCGATGCCCTCGATCCGCGAGCCGCAATCCAGACGCAGACTCGCGTCGCCGCTCTGGTAATAGTCGAAGAACACCGAACGCTCGGCATCGGCGCACAGGACTCGGGTGCAATGCTGGCGATAGCGCACGTAACGCCCCAATGTCGCCGTAGTCCCGCCGGTACCTGGGCTGGAAATCAACCAGCTCGGCTGTGGATGACGCTCGAAGCGCATCTGCTGGAAGATCGATTCGGCGATATTGTTGTTGGCGCGCCAGTCGGTGGCGCGCTCGGCATAGGTGAACTGGTCGATATAGTGCCCGCCGTGCTCGCGAGCCAGGCGTTCGGACTCGGCGTATATCTGCGTGGGATCTTCCACCAGGTGGGGCTTGCCTCCGTAGAACTCGATTTGTGCGATTTTTTCCCGAGAGGTGGTCGCCGGCATCACAGCAATAAACGGCAGGCCGAGCAAGCGTGCGAAATAGGCCTCGGAAATCGCCGTCGAACCGCTGGACGCCTCGATCACCGGTGCTCCCGGCTTCAGCCAGCCATTGCACAGCGCGTACAAAAACAGCGACCGGGCCAGGCGGTGCTTGAGGCTGCCGGTGGGGTGACTGGACTCATCCTTGAAATACAACTCGATCCCCGGCAGACCCGGTAATGGCAGTGGAATCAGGTGCGTGTCGGCACTGCGCTGGAAATCGGCTTCGATGATACGGATGGCTTCGCGGGCCCACTGTCGGCTGTCGCTCATGGCTGGGTTCTCGTTGACTCGAATGGGGCTGACTTGATGTTCAAGCTTAGGAAAAAACCTACATAACTCACAGGTACAGCTGCGATTCAATACGCCAACCAACTGCTAGGCTCTCTGCACCGCCGGTTGTAACGACATATAACAAAAAAGAATATAACTTTTGTTTTATCGTCTAACGGTACAGGTTAGGGTGTCTCACCTTTTGAAACCACAGATGGAGAGCGACTTTGCCTCTGCGTAGCACTTTCACGCGTTTCTTTCAGATGGAAGCTGCCAGCGGTCTGTTATTGATCGCTGCCGCCATCCTTGCCCTGATCATCAATAACTCGCCCCTGAGCTGGCTCTACAGCGGCCTGCTGGACACTCCCGTGGTCGCCCAGATCGGCGCCCTGAAAATTGCCAAGCCGCTGTTGCTGTGGATCAACGATGGCCTGATGGCGCTGTTTTTCCTGCTGATTGGCCTGGAAGTGAAGCGCGAGGTGCTAGACGGTCAACTGTCCAAGCCCTCGCAAATCGTCCTGCCCGGTGCCGCGGCAATTGGCGGCATGGTGGTGCCGGCGCTGATCTACTGGTTTCTCAACAAGGACAACCCGCCAGCACTCAATGGCTGGGCGATTCCCACCGCCACCGACATCGCGTTCGCCCTGGGCGTTCTGGCCCTGCTGGGCAAGCGAGTACCGGTGTCGTTGAAGTTGTTCCTGATGACCCTGGCCATCATCGATGACCTCGGTGCGATCGTCATCATCGCGATTTTCTACTCCGGCACCCTGTCGACCCTGTCCCTGGCCTTGGCCGCAGCCTGTATTGCCGCCCTGGTCGGGATGAATCGCGCGGGCGTGGTCAAGTTGGGGCCGTACATGATCGTCGGCCTGATTCTCTGGGTCTGTGTACTCAAGAGCGGTGTCCATGCCACGCTGGCCGGCGTGACCCTGGCCTTCTGCATTCCGCTGCGCACGAAAAACGCCGAGCCTTCGCCACTGCAGACCCTCGAACACGCACTGCATCCCTGGGTGGCCTACGGTATCCTGCCGTTGTTCGCCTTCGCCAACGCCGGCCTGTCCCTGAGTGGCGTGACCCTCGAAAGCTTCACCCACGACGTGCCAATGGGCATTGCCGTCGGCCTGCTGCTGGGGAAAACCATCGGTGTCTTCGGCCTGACCTGGCTGGCGGTGAAAATCGGTATCGCCGCCCTGCCTCAAGGCGCCAACTGGGGCCAAGTGCTGGGCGTGGCGATTCTCTGCGGGATCGGCTTCACCATGAGCCTGTTCGTTGGCTCCCTGGCCTTCGAAGCCGGGAGCAGCGAATACGCGGGCATGGACCGTATGGGGATCCTGACCGGTTCGCTGTTTGCTGCGTTGATTGGTTATGCGGTGATGGTGATGGCGAGCCGCAAGCGTTCAAAAGTGTAAATCGCTGCGCTCCACTGCCCAGAAACACAAAACCCCGACCAGTCGCCTGATCGGGGTTTTGTTTTAACCGTCTGCGCTTAGTGAGAAACGCGGCTGGTGCCATCAACGGTGGAGATACGCACGCGCTCGCCGACGCGGAACACTTCGTTCTCCTGAACCTGCTGCACGTAGGCACGCATGCTGCCGTCGTCTTCACGCACGGTGATTTCCACGCCCTGGGTACGGGTCAGGCCTTCTTCAGTGGCCGAACCAATCAGGCCGCCAGCAACCGCACCGATGACCGCAGCAACGATGCTGCCTTTACCGCCACCGATGGCGCTGCCACCCACGCCGCCAACTGCTGCACCGGCCAGGCCGCCGATTGGGGTCTTGGTACCTTCGATCTTCACCGGACGCAGGGATTCGATGGTGCCCATGCGGACGGTCTGCACGCGACGCGCCTCGTCACGGGAGTAGGAGTCGCCGGTCAGGCTGGACTGGCAACCCGTGAGCAACATCGCCATCGTGGAAAAGGAAGCAACCAGCAGAACAGACTTACGCATAGCATCAACTCCAAAGGACAGGTATTCATTAAACCCCGCAGCTTGACGCCTGTCACGGCGCCGCCCGGGTAAACTTGCTTTCATTCAGGCGCAGTACAGCGCCTGCCAAGGACTCATCACACAGTAGCGGCAAACTCCAGAAGCTGCGCCACCGTTTCAAGGATTTCCATGGATTACTTCATCATTGTCGTCACCACCGCTGCCGGCCTGTACTTCCACTGGTGGTTGTACGTACGCATCAAGCGCTGGATGGATCGTGACCTGGCGCTGGCCATGGCCGGTGACGACGAACAGAAAAAGGCTTTCATGCTGCAACAACTGGAACGCGCCAGGCAGCAGAAAATCAAGCGTCGCGACCTGCAACAGTGGCTGGAGGCGGCCGCAGCCACCTACCCTGCCCGGTAGACTGCTCAGGGAGCCAGACGTTCACGGCTCCAGCGATCACCTTCCAACCGATAGTTCAGGCGATCGTGCAGTCGACTGGCGCGGCCCTGCCAGAACTCGATGCGCTCGGGCAGCAGGCGATAGCCACCCCAATGCTCCGGGCAATGCGGCTGGCTGTCGCTGAAGCGCTGCTCGGTGGCCTTGAGCAGGCCCTCGAGCTCGGCACGATCGGCAATCACCCGGCTCTGTGGCGAGGCCCAAGCCCCCAGGCGGCTGCCCAACGGGCGCACCTGGTAATAGGCATCGGACTCCTGCGCACTGACCTTGACCACCCGTCCCTCGATCCGCACCTGACGCTCCAGCGTCGGCCAGAAGAACGTCATGGCGGCGAAGGGATTGACGGCCAATTGCTGGCCTTTGGCGCTTTCATAATTGCTGAAGAAGGTAAAACCCTGCTCATCCAGCCCCTTGAGCAACAGGATCCGGCAATGCGGGCGACCCTCTGCATCCACCGTGGCCACGGTCATGGCATTGGCTTCAACCGGAGGCTGCTCGGTTTTCACCGCCTCGGCAAACCAGCGGTGAAACAGCGCGAACGGCTCATCCGGAGCCTGGGCTTCGGTCAAGCCATCGCGGGTGTAATCGCGGCGCATATCAGCCAGAGCCTGGGTCATGGCGTTTTCCTTGTGCTGGAGCAATCAGTTGGCAGCTGTAGCCTTGGCCGGTGCCGGATTTTTTGCCGGGGTTGCGGTCTTGGCGGGCTGCTTTTTGGCCGGTGCGGCTTTCTTGGCCGGAGCCGCCTTTTTCGCCGTTGTGGATTTTTTCGCCGGCGTAGCCTTTTTCTCGGCCAGGGTTGCTGCGGCGGGCTTGACGTCCTGTACCGCGACCATTTCCGCGACTGGCGGGGTTGGCGAGCTGTACTTGCTCAACAGGGCCAGCATGGTGGTGCGCTGGGTCAGCATGATTTCCACACGACGGTTCAAGGCACGGCCCTGGGCACTGTCATTGGCCGCACGCGGCATCAGGTCACCCATGCCACGCAGCATCAGGCGATCGCGTTTCAAGCCACCGAGGCTGAAGATCGAGGCAACGGAGGTAGCACGCTCCTTGCTCATGGCCTGGGTCGCCGGCGCGGAGCCTGTGGAGTCACCATGGCCCAGTACCAGTACCGAAGTCTTGGTATCGCCCTCTACCAGCTTGGCAATCCGGGTGAACGGACCCAGGGTCGAAGGCAGCAACATGGCTGGACGTTTCGGGTTGAAGGATTCATCTACCGGGACAATCACCACCAGCACGTTTTCGCGACGCTCAACCTGCATACGCTTGTCTTGAACGGCGCTGCGCAGGCGTGGCTCGTAGTCGTCGAGCCAGGCTTGAGTGATTTTCGGGTCCGGCATCGGTACATCCTTGATGTCGGCCTTGGTCACGGCTTTCGGCTGGTCGCTGAACGGCCACCACCATTTGCTTTCGGAGTCGGCCTTGGCGGCAGCTGCAGCCGCGCTGGTCGCGGCGATGGGCGCCACTGGCGTTACGGCCTTGGTGTCGGCGACCGCAGGTTTGGCCGGGGTCTCGTCGGACGAGAACGGCCACCAGCTGCTGCCAGTTTCCTTGGCCTTCGCGACAGGTGCCGGGGAGGCGGCAGCCCTGTCTGCAGGAGCAGGAGCAGCCTTGGCGTCCACTTTGACGTCAGCCTTGCTGGCGCCCTTGTCCGCAACCTTGTCGGAACCAGAACCGAATGGCCACCAATGGCCACCGTCGGCATCATTTTGTGGAGTTTGTGCGCAACCACTGATGGTGAGGCACAGTGCCAGGGTTAAAAATTTGTTCGGTGACATGAGATATCCACAAAATGAGATAAAAAGCTGTGGGTCTTGATGACCCGTCTGAACACACGCTCTGAAACATCAAAGGCCGTGGGGTTCCGTTCCACGACCTTCAGGCATCTTTTATCAAAAAAATGCGATACAGCAACCTTTTTACAGGCAATCGGCGAGAACTCGCACCAGCTTCTGCGCACGCGGGTCCATCAATATGTAAGGCCCCAGGGTATTGGTGACAAAACCAAAGGCCACATCGTACTCGGGATCGGCAAATCCGACCGATCCTCCGGCGCCTGGGTGACCAAAGGCACGAGCACCGAGGCCGAACGTGGCGTTTGCCACATCCGGTTGATCCAGCATGCACCCCAGGCCAAAACGGGTCCGGGTCAGCAAAGTCTTGTCTTCGCCCAGGCTGTGCTCACGGGTGAGCTCCTCGAGCATTTCACTTTCCAGCAGGCTGCCATCGAGCAGGCCGCTGTAAAAACCGGCCAGGCTGCGGGCATTGCCATGGCCATTGGCTGCTGGCTGCTGCATCCGTCGCCACTCCGGCTTGTTGGTGCTGGTCAGGATCGACGGCGGATTGGTGAAGGCCCGCGTGCTCATGGCCTCCGGCTCGCGCATGGTCACCTGGAGCAAGCGCTGGGCCGCCGCATCGCCGAGGCTGCCTTTACCGCGCGCGATATGCGCAACACGGTGGAATTCTTCATCCGCCAGGCCGACATGGAAGTCCAGGCCCAATGGCCGGGCTACCCGCGCCACGATCGATTCGCCCGGCCCTCGGCCATCAGCTCGACGCAGCAGTTCGCCAATCAACCAACCATAGGTGATGGCCGCATAACCATGGCCTTCGCCCGGCGTCCACCAAGGCGCTTCGGCGGCCAGTGCGTCGACCATGGTCTGCCAGTCGTAGAGTGCCTCAGCGGGCAACAAACCGCGTAAGGCCGGTAAACCCGCCTGGTGGCAGAGCAACTGGCGCAAGGTTACCGACTCCTTGCCCGCGGCCGCAAATTCGGGCCAGTAGCGGGCCACCGGGGCGTCAAGTTGCAGCTTGCCTTCGGCGACCAGCTGCAAGGCGGTCACCGCAGTGAAGGTTTTGGTGCAGGAAAACAGATTGGCGATGGTGTCGCTGTGCCATGCCTGCTGCCCGTCCTTGTCCGCCGTACCGGCCCACAAGTCGATGACTGTTTCGCCACCAACCTGGATGCACAACGCTGCACCGCGTTCCTGGGAGTTGTCGAACAGCGCCGCGAAAGCCTCGCGCACCGCTTCGAATTTAAGTTCGTAATGACCCTGAATCTGCACCCGCCACTCCCCGGAAAAACGTCTCGCTTCAATGGCCCGCATTGTTCCAGCCTCCACGGCTTTTGGGAACCCGCACAGGCTGGGCGGTTGTCGTGAAAAACCACAAACTTGCCTGATTAATGGCCGTTTGCCGAATGTCCACCGGGATGGCCGCTTTGCCCAGGGCCCTGGCCGTCAGGACGGCCTTTCTCGCCCTCGTTGGCCGGTCGGGCACTGGCTGCTTTTTCGACTTCGGCCCTGGCCGTTTCTGCGGCCTTGCCAAGCTGATCGATGGTCTGCAGGTTGGCCTTGCGCACCCCGTCGACGAAGCCCTGGAACGGGATATCGGTGATACCCACCAGGCCGAAATGACCGTTTTCACCATCCAACAGACGCCCGGTGACCGGCTGATCCAGGTACTGGAACCAGTGCACGCCGACAATCGACGGCTCGCTGGCGGCTTGCTTGAGGAAATTGGCGTAGGCCGGGGCGCGGTCCTCCTCCCTGGCCAATTCGGTCACTCCGCCCCAGAACGGGCCGCGATCGCGAGAGCCGAAGTTGAATTCGCTGATCAGCACCGGCTTGTCCAGTGCCTGGAGTTGAGCGAAGTCGTAGCCGTCCTGCGGCTTGAGCGTGTACAGGTTGAAACTCAGGACATCGCAGTACTGGGCACAGGACGCCACCGCCTCGGGCGTGCTCACGGCAAACCGGCCACCGAGCAACAGGTGATTGGGTGCGTGCCATTTCAACGAGTCAGAGATGGTCTTGAAGTAGGTGTCGGCAAAGACCTTCTGGAAATATTTGAAGTCGGCCTCGATTTCCGGGTGCTGCGGATCCGGCAGCGGCGGCACGAAGCCTGGGTCTTCCATCAGCTCCCAGGCCGGCAGGTCGATACCCCAGGCCTTGGACAGGCCGGCCTGGTTACGGTACTTGTCGCGCAACTGCTTGAGGAAGGCGCGCTTGGCCGGGACGTCGGTGGTCATTTTCAAGGTGCCATACGCCAGCGCGTAGCGAGCCTTGGGATCGTCGCCAGGACCGGCCCAGGCCAACTCATTGTCGGCGTAATAACCGATCAGCCAGGGATCGTCACGATGATCGCGGGCAGCAATGGCCACGGCACGCTCGGTGGCCATGGCAAAGCGCGGATCGAACGGATCGGGCATGCCGCCCCACCAGTCGTTGCCGGTGCTGATGCTGGTGTAGTCGCCGACAATCGACAGCGGCAAGGTGTAGGCCACGCGATCGCTCTGGCCCAGGGCCGGAGCGCTCCAGTTTCCGAGGGTGTTGAAGCCCCAGGCTTGCAGGCGATCGAGGGTATGCCCGGCCCAGCGTTTTTCGTCAAAGCCATAAGGCGCGCAGGTCGCATGGGTTGCATCGACGCCAGGCTGGTCAGCCGGCACGGCGCACGGCTGAGCGTAGGTACGCTGCAGGTTGGCGCCATAAAAGTCATACCAGCGTCCGCTGCTGAAATTGCGTCCGCGATCAACCCCGTTACCGCCACGGTTATCGCCTTCACCGTAATGACTGGCCAATGGCTCGCCTTCACCTGGCAATGCCTCGAACACGCCCTCGCGACCGGCCACATAAGTCTGGCTGGCATCGGCGGTCACCGCGTTGACCCCGAGCGAGTAGAACGGATGCCCCTCAGGCGTCACCAGGTACCAGCGGCCATCGCGCTTCTCGGTACGAAAGAAACCACTGGCCTTGAACGCCGGCCCCCGGTTCCAGCCACCGAATTTGTCGAGGTCGCTGCGCTGACGCTCGGCGAGCCAGGTTTTCAGTTGTTGTTGCTCCTTGCCGGCGGCCGTCTTGAGTTGCTCGTCGTTGGCAATTTTTTCCGGCCACCTGGCTCGGGTGGACTGCCCATAGGCATCCACCAGCGAGCCGTAGACCGCCTTGACCAGCGACTCGCCCTCCTGCACGCCAAAGCGCTCGATCAGGATGCTTTGCGCCACTTTGGGCTGGTCCATCGACAGCGAGACCGACACCACCTGGCTGCGGTCCAGCTCACCCTCGCTACTGGTCAGCAGAATGCGCTGCCCCTCAACCGTCATCGGCATCGGCGGCCCGGCCTTCATGCCCTGGCTCAAGGGCGTACTCGGGACCAGCGGCACCATCAAGGTCTGCGCAGGTCCCGCTGGCAAGTCGACCCGGCTGACGAGGGTCTTGCCGTCATTACTCTGGATCGTCACATAGAGGGTCAACGCCCAGTTCATCGCACTCTGCAGGCGCAGGGTCATGACCCCGGACTGCGACCAATCCCAGGCCCCGGTCTGCGGGGTCAGGCGCAAGGTCGGCCGGGCTGTTGGATTGAAGGTCACCCGCCGCAACACTTCACCCTCGGCCGTCTGTTCCGCGTTGGACTGCGGCAAGCTGGCATCCTGTGTCGCCACCTGGACCACATCGGCCGGGCGGACAAAGTTGAACAGCGTCTGCTGCCCGGTCGGCGCGGCCAGCAATGGCGCGGCGAACATCAGGGCAAATACGGCGGGTAAAGAACGGCGAATCATGGGAACCAGGTTCTCCCTAAGGCGAATGTGAGATCGGAGATAGGGGATAGACAACGCAGTGGGCGTTTTCGCCCACCTTGCCTCAAGAAATTTCGCGGCGAAACGGCGGCAGTGCGTTGAGGATCGCTTTGCCATAGCGCTGGGTGACCAGACGTCGGTCCAGCAGGGTGATGGTGCCGCGGTCTTCTTCAGTGCGCAGCAGACGTCCGCAGGCCTGCACCAGCTTGAGCGAGGCGTCCGGCACCGAGATTTCCATGAACGGATTGCCACCCCGAGCCTCGATCCATTCCGCCAGTGCCGCCTCGACCGGGTCATCCGGCACCGAGAACGGAATCTTGGCGATCACCACGTGTTCGCAATAAGCGCCCGGCAAGTCGACCCCTTCGGCAAAGCTGGCCAGCCCGAACAGCACGCTGGAATCGCCACCGTCGACCCGCGCCTTGTGCTTGTTCAGGGTTTCCTGTTTCGACAGGTTGCCCTGGATGAACACTTGCTTGCGCCAATCGCGGTCCAGGCCGTCGAACACGTCCTGCATCTGCTTGCGCGAGGAGAACAGCACCAGGGTGCCGCGCGAGCCTTCGACCAACTCCGGCAAGTCGCGAATGATTGCCGCAGTATGGGCCGCTGCATCACGGGGATCGGCATTGAGGTTCGGCACCCGCAACACACCGGCATCGGCATGATGGAACGGGCTTGGCACCACGGCGGTCACGGCTTTTTTCGGCAGGCCGGCGCGCATGCGGAAACGCTCGAAGGTGCCCAGGGCGGTCAAGGTCGCCGAGGTCACCAGGCAGCCATGCGCCACGTTCCACAGATTGCGACGGAGCATTTCTGCCGCGAGGATCGGGCTGGCATTGACCTCAATGTCAAACAGCGAGCCACTTTCAGCCAGGGTCAGCCAGCGCGCCATGGGCGGGTTGTCTTCCGGGTCTTCAACCGTGAACGCCGTCCACAGTTCCCAATTGCCCTGGGAGCGTGCCAAAAGGCTGCCGAACAGCGGATACCATTCTTCCGCCTGATTGCTGGCGATGCCGATATTGACCTCGCCATCCATGCCTTCCTTGAGCAACTCGGTCAGACGGGTGAACAGGTCGGTGAGGCGGGCGAAGCCTTTCTTCAGCTCGATGCCCATTTCCCGCATGTGCTCGGGAATCACCCCGCCAATGAAGCGATGGCGTGGCCGTTCACGGCCCTCGACGTCTTCACCGGGCTTGAAATCGGCGACCTGCTCGCATGCGCTGAACATGAACTGTTGCTGGGTCTTGATCTCGCGTGCCAGCTCCGGCACTTGCTCGATCAGCTTGCCCAGGTCGCCCGGCAGCGGATGCTGCGCGAGCAACTTGGTGAGGTTCTTGGCGGTGCTTTCCAGCCAGTCGGCGGTGGAGCGCAGGCGCGTGTAGTGGGCGAAATGGCCGATGGCCTTGTCGGGCAAGTGGTGACCTTCGTCGAACACATAAATGGTGTCGCGCGGATCAGGCAGCACAGCGCCGCCGCCCAGTGCGAGGTCGGCGAGGACCATGTCGTGGTTGGTGACGATCACATCAACCTTGCCCATACCTTCACGCGCCTTGTAGAAGGCGCACTGGCCGAAGTTCGGGCAATGGCGGTTGGTGCACTGGCTGTGATCGGTGGTCAGGCGTGCCCAATCGACATCCTCCAGTGCCGTGGACCAACTGTCGCGATCGCCATCCCACTTATTGCCGGCGAGCTTTTCGATCATGCTCGTGAACAGCTTCTGACTGGCCTCGTCGACCTCGATCTTGAAGCCTTCTTCCTCGAACAGCTGCGCGGTCGCGGTCTGGGCGTGCCCTTCCTGCAGCAACATATCGAGCTTGGACAGGCACAGGTAGCGACCACGGCCCTTGGCCAGGGCGAAGCTGAAGTTCAGCCCGCTATTGCGCATCAGGTCCGGCAGGTCCTTGTAGACGATCTGTTCCTGCAGGGCGACGGTGGCAGTGGCGATCACCAGGCGTTTGCCGGCGGCCTTGGCAGTCGGAATTGCCGCCAGGCTGTAGGCCACGGTCTTGCCGGTACCGGTGCCGGCTTCCACGGCAACAATCGCCGGGTCGCCACTGCGCCGACCTTCGTCATCGGTGTCGATGTCACCCAGGACTTTGGCAATTTCGGCGATCATCAGGCGTTGGCCGTAGCGCGGCTTGAGGCTCTTGGCTTCGAGAAAACGCGAATAGGCGCCCTGGATCGTGGTTTTGAGTTCAGTGCTGATCATGGATTGTCGGGCGCAAAAACGCTGGATAAATTTTCAGTGGTTCGGATCGGCGGCTATCATACCCCGCTAATCAATCCCGCGCAGGACGGAGTACCCCAATGACACTTTTCGCCTTCATTTATAGCATCCACGTGCTGGCAGCCCTGGTCTGGGTCGGCGGTATGTTTTTCGCCTGGATGGTCCTGCGCCCCGCCGCAGGCAAAGCGCTGGAAGGTCCGGCACGCCTGAAACTGTGGGCTGAAGTGTTTCCGCGTTTTTTTGCCTGGGTCTGGGTCGCCGTGATCATTCTGCCGATCGGCGGCGTCGGCATGATCCATATGCGCTTCAATGGTTTTGAAACCGCACCGCGCTACGTGCAGATCATGATGGGTTTGTATCTGGTGATGGCCGCGCTGTTTATCCGGATTCAGGCGCTGCAACTGCCGCAATTGCGCAAGGCGGTGCTGGCTGAGGACTGGCCGACAGGCGCCGCAACCCTGGGTGGGATTCGCCGGCTGGTGGGGATCAATCTGCTGATCGGCTTACTGCTGGTGGCCATTGCCTCGGCACGTCCGATGTTTTGATACGTCACCCACCTCGCGCCCTGTGCGCGAGGCGGGTGAATTGTTTACAAGCGCTGGACCGTAACCGATCCGGGAGCGCCGACAGGCCCGGGCTGACCGGCATCGCCCGGGCGACCGCTCTTGCCGCCATCGGCGCGATACACCAGGCAACCTTTGGATTTGCCGCCCGCCCCGGCTTTGCCTCCGGCACCGGGCAGGCCACCGGCACCGCCATCCACCAGCACCTTGATGTTCTGCTCGGCAAAGTCGCGTGGCAGCTCCAGGCGCACCAGCGCTCCCGGCGCCCCGGCACGGCCATCGCCACCGTTGTCGCCATCGGCACCGCGGCCGGCCGCGCCCCAGGTGCAGCCCGACTCCTGGCCATTGCCGCCGTCGAGGCCGACAAAGCCCGGCGCGCCATCACCGCCACGCGCATCCACCGACAGCTCAGGCGCGTTCAACGAGGTGATGCGCAGATTCAGGTTGCGTCCCGGCCGTGCCGCCTTGAGATAAGTGCCCGGCGCCCCACGGGAGGTGATCTGGCTGCCGCTGGACAGCAGCGCGTGGCTGACGCTGATCTGCAGGCTTTGCTCGCCGGGAACGATGGCGATGCGCGCGTCGCGCCCAAGATGCAACTCGGTCACATTCAGTTGGGTGACGTTGGAGGGAATCAGCAAGGTGCCATTGTCCGCCACGTCCAGCCGTTCCAGCTGCAAAGTGCTGGCGGTGTTGGGCAGGCGCATCAGGGAGTGGCTTTCGACAGTCAGGACCTGCGCCATCGCCATCGGGCTGATCAGTGCAGCAAGCAAGCAGAGCTTACGCATGGTTGGCCTCCGTAGTCGCAGTGCTGGCGATGCTTTTGATATGAAAAATGCCGAACAGCAGCACTTGCAGGCGATCGCGCCACGGATGCGCTCGAGTCTTCAGCGTGCGGTTGAACAGCAGCACTTCCAGTAAATGGACCAACAGCAACACGCTGGCAACCAGATTGACCAACAGATTGATCGGATGGGTGAATGGCTGTAGCAGATTGACCACAACCACCAGCCAGAACACCAGGCCCACACACTTGCCCAGCCCCCAAAACACTTTCATACGCGCCCCCGTGGATCATTATTCTTTGCGCGCACAGTAACGACTTCCACGAGGGCTGCGCCAGAGGTCAGTGAAAATTCCTCCGCCTGGCGCAGTTTCGCCGCCGGATCGACGATGATCGCCCATCCGGCAATGGCAGATCAGCGTCCGATCACCAGTTCGACCCGACGGTTTTTCGCCCGCCCCTCTTCACTGGCGTTATCCGCCACCGGCTGGCTTTCGCCCATGCCCTGGCTGGTGAGTTTGTCCGGGGCCAGTCCCTGGTTGAGCAGGAACGCCGCTACACTGCTGGCGCGTCGCTCGGAAAGCCCCTGGTTATAGGCATCGCTTCCTTGGCTATCGGTGTGACCCACCACCTTGATGCTCAGGACGTCGGCGCTTTTCAGCTTGTCCATCAACGCCATCAGTTGTTCATGGGCGGCCGGCGTCAACTCCGCCGAATCGAAGGCGAACAACACATCGCCCTGGTCGCTGAGGGTAATCACTTCACTGCTCGGCTCGACCGGTTTGGCGCTGGGCGGGTACTGGGGAATCGGGCAGCCGCGGTTGTCCACCGGTGTATTGGCCGGAGTATCGGGACAGTGATCGCGGCGATCGAAGACGCCATCGCCATCCTCGTCACCATCCTGTGCGTAGCAGATCAAGCCGCCGGTCAACAGACCGAGCGCCGCGCCACCTGCAGCCCAACCTCCGCTCTCGATAGCGCCCAGGCCTCCGCCCACGAGTCCGCCAATGACGCTGCAGATCGGCCAGTTACGTTGATTGAGGGGGGCAGTGCCGTCGCTGTGGGTGGCGCAACCTGAGACCAGGCTGGCGAACAGAAGTACCGGTATTACGGTCCGTGCACGAACGCTCATGATGATTGCTCCTGTGTCACCGGCCGACACCGGTCACACAGGAGTAAAGACCCGCATCCGTGACTGATCAAGCCACGGATGCAAGGAGCTAGCGGTTGATTTTGATTTCAGTACGACGGTTCATTGCACGGCCGTCAGCGGTTTTGTTGTCGGCCACTGGCTGGCTTTCACCGGCACCCTGTACCGAAACGAAGCTGGCACGTGGTACACCTTCTTCGATCAGGTACTCGACCACCGAGTGCGCGCGCTTGTCCGAGAGTTTCTGGTTGTAGGCATCGCTGCCGACGCTGTCGGTATGCCCGGTCACGCTCAGTCGCGCCGAAGGTGCTTCCTGTTTCAGACGGGTCGCAATGGTCTCCAGTTTGGTTTTGTCGGCAGCGGTCAGCTTGGCCGAGTCGAACTGGAAGTGCACATCGCGGATGACAATGGTTTCTTCCTTGACTACGACGACCTCTTCAACCACCGGTTCGGGGGCCGGAGGGCAACCGTTGGCATCCACCTGTACGCCTTTCGGTGTGCCCGGGCACTTGTCGCGGCTGTCCGGAACGCCATCACCGTCTTCGTCACCATCGCCATGCACCCAGCAATAGGCGGCAGCCAAACCGCCTACGAACAGCGCGCCACCGCCGGCCCACGCCGAGCTTTTCGTCGCGCCGAGACCGGCCCCGACCACGCCGCCCACCGCCGCACAGGTCGGCCAGTCGGTTTTCTGCAAACCTGCGCAACCAGTCAAGACACTGGTTAGCAGAACCAAGGGTAATGCTGTCCGAACTATGCTCATCGAGTTTTCTCCTGAGGGATCGGCATACGACCGATTCAAGCAGTAAAGACCCCAGTTTTAATATCCGCCAGCAATAGGCCACCCTCGCGCTGTCAAGCAAATACGGCCGCGCGCAACATCCAGTACAAAGAGCCTCTAGGCCCCGGCCTTCGGGCAGGCTAGTCTTTGCAGTTCTGATTGAGGATCCTTGATGACCGCCGCAATTTCTTCGCGTACTCCACAGCAGGCGCTGGCCGCCTTGCTTGATCGTTATGCGCCCAAACGGCTGCTGCTGATCGGCGCCGATGACTTCCCGGCGCTGGCCGCGTTCAAGCTGGCCCATCCCGACAGCGTCGTGGCCCAGGCAGCTCCCGGCCCGTTGCCCGCGGAACTGGCCGCGCAGCGTTTCGACCTGGCGCTGGCACTTGACTGCCTGGAGCACCTGCCCAAGCGCGATGGCCTCAACCTGCTGGGCGGAATTCGCAACCTCAATGCCAGTCGCATCGCCGTGCTGGCTGACCTGGATGCGTGCCTCTGGCAGGACACCGACTTCTTCTCCCTGGCCCTGCAGGCCAGCGAACGCTTCCAGCGCGATCAGCAGGTCTTGACCCTGTTCACCTATGATCTGCTTGAATACAAACAAGTCCCTGACTGGCTCAACTCACGTTTCTGGGCCAATCCGCAGAATTTCGGAAAATACTGGTGGTAACCCAATGAGTAAATCCATCTGCCCTTGCGGCAGCGGCACGCCGCTCGATGCCTGCTGCGGGCATTATCACGCCGGGCACCCCGCGCCCTGTGCCGAAGCGCTGATGCGTTCACGCTACAGCGCCTACGTGCTGGGCCTGATCGACTACCTGGTGGCGACCACCCTGCCCGCCCAGCAGTCCGGCCTGGATCGTCAGTCGATCAGCGACTGGAGCGCGCAAAGCACCTGGCTGGGCCTGGAAGTGGAAAGCTCGGAAGTGCTCGGCGGGCAACCGGAACATGCCTTCGTCACCTTCACCGCGCGCTGGCACGACAGCAGCGGCGAGCACAGTCACCGCGAGCGTTCCTCGTTCGTGCAGAACGCAGGGCACTGGTATTTCATCGACCCCACCGTGCCACTCAAGACCGGGCGCAATGACGCCTGCCCCTGCAACAGCGGACACAAATTCAAGAAGTGCTGTGCGGGGTATTTCGCCTGATTGGTTGAAGCATTGCAGCGTATGAAGGAGTCAGACCATGTTCAGCCAGCGCCACGTCCTGCGCACGATCAGCCTGCTCATGGTCCTGGGTCTCAGTGGCTGCGCCTCCTGGTTCAGCGATGACGAACTCGATCCGCAAGTCCACCTGCTCAAGGTCGAAGTGGTACGAGCCAAACTGCTGGATCAGAAGTTCATGCTGTACTTTCGCGTCGACAACCCCAACGACGACAGCCTGACCATCCGCGGCATGGAGTATCGGATTCACTTGAGCCAGTTCCTGCTGGCCGAAGGCGAGACCGAGCAATGGTTCAGTGTCGACCCGAAAAGCAGCAGTTACTTTCAGGTGCCGATCCGCACCAACCTCTGGCAACACCTGCGCGAGATGGTCAAGTTGCTGAAGAAACCCGACCAACCCATCCCCTATCGTCTGGAAGGCACCCTGGAAACCGGATTATTCTTCGGCAAAGACGTGCACCTGTCCCATTATGGCGAGATAATTCCCGGCGATTTTATTCCGGAGTAACCTCGATGACCCAGCAACCTCACGTTCATGGCCCAGACTGCAATCACGACCATGACCATCACGACCATGCTCACGACCACGGCCATGTACACGGCCCGAACTGTGGCCACGCCCATCAGGAGCCGGTTCGCAACGCGCTGAAAGATGTCGGCCGCAACGACCCATGCCCATGCGGCAACGGCAAGAAGTTCAAGAAGTGCCACGGCGCCTGATGCGCTGACGGCTCTTTGCAGGAACGTCAGACGGCGTTCCTACATCAATTCACATGCCGCCACGACCGTCGCGTACTCGCCATGCAAGTTGGCCAGCGACATGGCGTGAACCTCCTCGGCTGAACGTGGATTGCCAAAAAAATCCGCCTTGTCGAAGGTGTAGCAGGCATCCTCGACCACCCAGGTCGCAAATCCCAGATTGCCCGCCGTGCGTGCGGTGGACTCCACCGAATTATTCGTCGCCACGCCGACAATCACCAACGCGGTAATTTCCCGCTCGCGCAATCCTGCTTCCAGGCCAGTCCCGCAGAACGCGTCCGGCACCTGCTTTTGCACCACCCACTCTCCTGTCAAAGGCCTGAAGCGCAATTGGAACTCGACGCCTGACTGCTCCGGCCAGAACACTGAGTCAGGTGAACGCGACAAATGCTGCACATGAATGACCGGACGGCCCGTCGCACGCCAATGCTCCAGCAGTTCGGCGATGCGCTCTTCGGCTTGCGGATTGTTACGTGGCCCCAGCTTGGGGTGATGAATGCCCTGTTGCTGGTCGATCAGGATCAAGGCGCTGTTTGCCTGCAATTCCATGGCAGATTTTTCTCGTACAGTGGGGGAATTTCCTACTTGAGCACCTTCATTTGCCCGAAGCAAGCTCACCAGCGGTCTCAAATTTCGCGATTTATCGGACAAACCTCTAAATAAGCCAACCACCCGCTTGCACGCCCCTCGGCCGCTGACTAACGTAGCGCCTTTATTCAGTACCCCGCCTCGGAGCTTTGCCATGGCCTCGCCAGCCCTTACACCTTTTCTTCCCCGGTTCGGCGTTGCCGCAGCAGTGGCCAGTGTGCTCAGCCTCAGCGGCTGCCAGACCTGGAATGCCCAGGACACGGTGCCGCCGGTCTCCGGCGTACAGCCACTCAAGGGCTTGGCGCAGAACGTTTCGGTGCGCCGCAATGCCATGGGCATGCCGCTGATCGAAAGCAGCACCTTCCATGACGCACTGTTCACACTCGGCTATGTTCACGCCAGCGATCGCATCAATCAGATGGTCACCCTGCGCCTGCTGGCCCAGGGCCGCCTGGCGGAAATGTCCGGGCCGCAAATGCTCGATGCCGACCGCTACATGCGTGCGGTCAACCTGAAGAAAAGTGCCGATGAGTTGTACAAGGCTTCATCGCCGCGGCTCAAGCGCTTCTTCGAAGTCTATGCGCGCGGGGTCAACGCCTATCTGTTCCGTTATCGCGACAAATTGCCGGCCGACCTGGCCGCCACTGGCTACAAGCCGGAGTACTGGAAGGCCGAAGACTCGGCGCTGATTTTCTGCCTGTTGAACTTCAGCCAGTCGGCCAACCTGCCTCAGGAAATCTCTGCGTTGGTCATGGCGCAGAGCGTGACCAACGACAAGTTGGCGTGGCTGTCGCCGTCCTACCCGGACGAAAAGCTGCCGATGGCGGAAGCGGAAAAACTGCAAGGGGTCAAACTCAACGGCAGCATTCCTGGCCTGGCTGAGCTGGCCAGCGCCAATGAACAACTGGCCGGCCTGAACATGCTCGGTGGCACTGCCTCGAACAACTGGGCCATTGCCCCGCAACGCAGCCGCAGCGGCAAGAGCCTGCTGGCCAGCGACAGCCAATCGCCGATCGGCGTGCCGTCATTATGGAATTTCGTACAGATCCGCGCGCCGAAATACCAGGTTGCCGGGGCCACGATTGCCGGCTTGCCGATGGTGATGTCCGGCTTCAATGGCAAGGTGGCGTGGAGCATGGCGGCGGTCATGGGCGACAACCAGGACCTGTTCCTGGAAAAGCTCAAGCGCCAGGGCAACAGCCTGAGCTATGAAGCCGCCGGTAAATGGCAACCCGCGATGGTGCGCAACGAAACCTACTTCATCAAAGGCCAGCGGCCGATTCGCGAAGTCATCTATGAAACCCGCCACGGCGCGCTGCTCAACAGCGCCCAGGTGGCAACGCCCGGCAACGGTTTTGGCCTGGCCCTGCAACTGCCGGATTTCAAGGACGACAAGAGCCTGGACGCGTTCTTCGATCTGTCCCGTGCGCAGAGCGTCGAAAAAGCCTCTGACGCCAGTCGTGAAATCCGCGCCATCTCGCTGAACATGCTGTTTGCCGATGCCAGCAATATTGGCTGGCAAGTCACCGGGCGCTTCCCGAACCGCCGCGAAGGCGAAGGTCTGCTGCCATCGCCGGGCTGGGAAGGCCGATATGATTGGGATGGCTACGCCGACCCGATGCTCCACCCCTATGACCAGGATCCGGCCCAAGGCTGGCTCGGCACGGCCAACCAGCGGGTGATCCCCCACGGCTACGGCATGCAGTTGTCCAACTCCTGGGCCGCACCGGAGCGTGGCGAGCGCATCGCCGAACTGGCCGGTGCCGGCAAGCAGGACAGCCGAAGCATGATTGCCATGCAATACGACCAGACCACCGTGTTTGCCGCCAAGCTGAAGAAAGTGTTCGAGGCGCCGGGTATGTCCCAGCCTTTGAAACAGGCCATCAATGCCCTGCCCGTTGCCGATGCAGCCAAAGCACGTGAGGCCTTCAGCCGCCTGATGGCGTTTGACGGCAAACTCAGCCCGACTTCAACGGACGCGGCGATCTACCAACTGTTCCTGCAAGAAAGCATGAAGCAGATTTTCCTCGACGAACTGGGGCCGCAGTCCAGCCCGGCGTGGAAAGCCTTTGGCGCCAACGGCACGTTGTCCTACTCGGCCCAGGCCGACCACCTGCTCGGTCGCGAAGACAGCCCATTCTGGGACGACGTGCGCACCCCGGCCAAAGAAGACAAACCGACCATTCTTGCCCGCAGCCTGGCCGCGGCCATTTCCGCCGGTGAAAGCCAGATGGGCGGCGATCGCCGGGCCTGGCAATGGGGAAAACTGCACCGTTACGAGTGGAAAGATGCGCGTGGAAACACGGTACGTGCCGCCACAGCGGCCGGCGGTGACCAGAGCACATTGAACGCTGCGGCTTACGCCTGGGGTCAGGACTTCAACGTCACGCGAGTGCCCGGCATGCGCCTGATCGTCGATTTCGCCCAGGCCGAACCGCTGCTGGGCCAGAACGGCACCGGCCAATCCGGCAACCCGGCGAGCCCGAACTACCTGATCAACATCGATCCATGGCTGAAAGCTCAATACCAGAGCCTGCCGATGCAACCGCAGAACTTCGACAAGGTGTACGGCAAGACGCGCTTGACCCTGGTGCCTGGCAAGTAAGGCAGCGTTGGCAAGGATGCCTGGGATCAGACTTGCGCCGGTTTGGTGCAGCTAAAAGCTCGTGCCCGATTCAGGGCACGAATTCGATGTGGACACACAAGGAATCATCTTTTAAAACGCTTGTTCGGGACTCTGGTTCGGAAATTGCTACTTTCATAAGGTCTTACGCTTTCCAGTAACAATAAATCTGCGCCACAAGCGCTCATATTGGTTCTTAGGGATTGAATAATGAAAAAAGCATTGCTGACCCTTTCCGCACTGGCATTGTGCATGGCTGCGGGCTCCGCGCTGGCCAAAGAGTACAAAGAACTGCGTTTTGGTGTTGATCCTTCCTATGCACCCTTTGAGTCCAAGGCCGCCGATGGCAGCCTGGTGGGTTTCGACATCGATCTGGGCAATGCGATCTGCGCCGAGCTGAAGGTCAAGTGCAAATGGGTCGAGAGCGATTTCGACGGCATGATCCCGGGCCTCAAGGCCAATAAATTCGACGGCGTGATCTCCTCCATGACCGTCACCCCGGCCCGCGAGAAGGTCATCGACTTCTCCAACGAACTGTTCTCAGGCCCAACGTCCTTCGTCTTCAAGAAAGGCTCGGGCCTGTCTGAAGATACTGCGTCGCTCAAAGGCAAGACCGTCGGCTACGAGCAGGGCACCATCCAGGAAGCCTACGCCAAGGCCGTGCTGGACAAGGCCGGGGTGAAAACCCAGGCCTACGCCAACCAGGATCAGGTCTACGCCGACCTTATTTCCGGGCGTCTCGATGCTTCGATCCAGGACATGCTGCAAGCCGAACTGGGCTTTTTGAAGTCGCCACAGGGCGCCGATTACGAAGTCAGCAAGCCAGTGGACAGCGAGTTGCTGCCAGCCAAAACAGCTATCGGTATCTCGAAAGGTAACAAAGAGCTGAAAGCCCTTCTGGATAAAGGTATCAAAGCGTTACACGATGATGGCACCTACGCCACCATTCAAAAGAAACACTTCGGTGATCTGAATCTGTACAGCGGTAAATAACACCCGGCGCCCATCCCTGTGATGGGCGCTTTTTTTCCGTTATCAGGTCATTGATTAATGTTCGAACAACTCTTGCAAACCCTGGGGCTCTCGGCGTTCAGCCTGAAGGGCTTTGGTCCGCTGTTGCTGCAAGGCACCTGGATGACCATCAAGTTATCGGTGTTGTCGTTGCTGGTGGCGGTGCTGCTCGGCCTGTTGGGCGCCAGCGCCAAGCTCTCGGCCTCCAGGCTGCTGCGCGTTCCAGCCCAGTGCTACACCACGCTGATACGCGGCGTCCCCGACCTGGTGCTGATGCTGCTGATTTTCTACAGCCTGCAAACCTGGCTGACGTCTTTTACCGATTTCATGGAATGGGAATACATCGAGATCAACCCATTCAGCGCCGGGGTCATCACCCTGGGCTTTATCTACGGCGCCTATTTCACCGAAACCTTTCGCGGGGCGATCCTTGCCGTCCCTCGCGGGCAAGTCGAAGCCGCTACCGCCTATGGCCTCAAACGCGGCCAGCGCTTTCGCTTCGTGGTGTTCCCGCAGATGATGCGTTTCGCCCTGCCCGGTATCGGCAACAACTGGATGGTGATGCTCAAGGCCACCGCGCTGGTGTCGATCATCGGCCTGGCCGACCTGGTCAAGGCGGCCCAGGATGCCGGCAAGAGCACCTATCAACTGTTTTATTTCCTGGTGCTGGCAGCGCTGATCTACCTGCTCATCACCAGCGCATCGAACTTTGTCCTGCGCCGGCTTGAACGCCGCTATGCCGCAGGTGCCCGGGAGGCCGTACGATGATCGAACTTCTGCAGGAGTACTGGCGACCGTTCCTGTACAGCGACGGCTACCACATGACCGGCCTGGCCATGACCATGTGGCTGCTCAGCGCCTCGATTTTCATCGGCTTTCTGGCTTCGATCCCGCTGTCGATCGCCCGAGTCTCGTCGAAGTTCTATGTGCGTCTGCCGGTGCAGTTCTACACCTACCTGTTCCGCGGCACGCCGCTGTATATCCAGTTGCTGATCTGCTACACCGGGATCTACAGCCTGGCCGCCATCCGCGCACAGCCGGTACTCGATGCGTTCTTCCGTGACGCGATGAACTGCACCATCCTCGCCTTTGCCCTGAACACCTGCGCCTACACCACGGAGATCTTTGCCGGGGCGATTCGCAGCATGAACCACGGCGAAGTCGAAGCGGCCAAGGCCTATGGTCTGACCGGCTGGAAGCTGTATGCCTACGTGATCATGCCTTCGGCCCTACGCCGCTCATTGCCGTACTACAGCAACGAAGTGATCCTGATGCTGCACTCGACCACCGTGGCCTTCACCGCGACCATCCCGGACATTCTCAAGGTAGCGCGCGATGCCAACTCGGCGACGTTCCTGACCTTCCAGTCGTTCGGCATAGCCGCATTGATCTACCTGACCGTGACCTTCGCCCTGGTCGGCCTGTTCCGCCTGGCCGAACGTCGCTGGCTGGCGTTCCTCGGTCCGACTCACTAACTACCCGGTTTCAGGACACCTACGCACATGCGCCACCAGATTCATGACCTGCTTGCCCCGCTGCCGGGTACCGCCCGGCAGATCCACAGCTTTCACTTCGGTCCGACCCAGGCCAGCGGCAAGATCTACATCCAGTCCTCCCTGCATGCCGACGAACTGCCGGGCATGCTGGTGGCCTGGCACCTCAAGCAGCGCCTGGCCGAGCTTGAAGTTGCGGGGCGCTTGCGCAGTGAAATCGTGCTGGTACCCGTGGCCAACCCTGTCGGCCTGGAACAAGTGCTGATGGACGTGCCTTTGGGCCGCTATGAGCTGGAAAGCGGGCAGAATTTCAACCGCTGGTTTGTCGACTTGAGCGAAGAGGTCGGTAACGAAATCGAGGGGCAACTGAACGACGACCCACAGCACAATCTGGCGCTGATTCGACGCAGCCTGCGCCAGGCGCTGGCACGGCATACGGCCAGCACCCAACTGCAGTCCCAGCGCCTGACCCTGCAACGCCTGGCCTGCGACGCCGATGTGGTGCTCGACCTGCATTGCGATTTCGAAGCCGTGACCCACCTGTACACCACCCCCGAAGCATGGCCGCAGGTAGAGCCATTGGCCCGCTATATCGGCTCCGAAGCCAGCTTGCTGGCCACGGATTCCGGCGGTCAGTCGTTCGATGAGTGTTTCACCCTGGTCTGGTGGCAGTTGCAGGAACGTTTCGGCGAGCACTTCAATATCCCGCTGGGCAGCTTCTCGGTGACCGTCGAGCTGCGCGGCCAGGGCGATGTCAACCACGACTTGGCAAGCCATGACTGCCAGGCATTGATCGATTACCTGATCGGCTTTGGTGCAATCGAAGGCCAGGCCGCACCGCCGCCGGAACTGCCCTACCCGGCCACGCCACTTGCGGCAGTTGAACCGGTCGCCACCCCGGTCGGAGGCTTGCTGGTATACAGCGCGCAGCCGGGAGAATACCTGCAAGCTGGACAACTGATCGCCGAAATCATCGACCCGATCAGCGACAAGGTGACCAAAGTGCATTGCGCCAGCGCCGGCCTGCTGTATGCACGCTCGCTCAGGCGCATGGCCACCGCCGGAATGGTAATCGCCCATGTCGCCGGCCTTGAGGCCTATCGCACCGGCTACCTACTTTCGCCTTGAGGATGCACGCTCCATGTACAAACTGACCATTGAAGGACTGCACAAGTACTACGGCAGCCATGAAGTGCTGAAGGGTGTTTCGCTCAAGGCGAAGACTGGTGACGTGATCAGCCTGATCGGTGCCAGTGGTTCGGGCAAAAGTACTTTTTTGCGCTGCATCAACTTTCTCGAGCAGCCCAATGACGGCGCCATGAGCCTGGATGGCCAGGCCATCCGCATGATCAAGGACCACTCCGGCCTGCGCGTGGCCGACGAAGCCGAACTGCAGCGCATCCGCACTCGCCTGGCCATGGTCTTCCAGCACTTCAATCTGTGGAGCCACATGACCGTGCTGGAAAATATCAGCATGGCCCCGCGTCGGGTGCTGGGGGTAAGCAAAAAAGACGCCGAAGACCGCGCTCGCCGCTACCTGGATAAAGTCGGCCTGGCGGCGCGCGTGGCCGATCAATACCCGGCATTTCTTTCCGGCGGCCAGCAACAGCGCGTGGCAATTGCCCGCGCGCTGGCGATGGAGCCGGAAGTGATGCTGTTCGACGAACCGACCTCAGCCCTCGACCCGGAGTTGGTGGGTGAAGTGCTCAAGGTCATCCAGGGGCTGGCGGAGGAAGGTCGGACGATGATCATGGTCACCCATGAAATGAGCTTCGCCCGGAAAGTTTCAAACCAGGTGTTGTTCCTGCACCAGGGGCTGGTGGAGGAGGAAGGGGCGCCTGAAGAGGTGTTGGGTAATCCGAAAAGCGAACGATTGAAGCAGTTTCTCAGTGGCAACCTGAAATAATTGCTGTGTTTGTACTGCGGGAGCAGGCGACCCTGCCACCGCAGTTATTCAGCGATCAGCTCAGCGCGCCAAATGCCAGCCGGAAGCTGCCGTTGCGCACAGTGATGCCATTGGCATCGGTGCCGCTGAAAATCCCGGTGAACTGGCCCTCCTCCTCGACCGCGAGGGTCAGCGTGCCCTCCGGATACAGTTCGGCCTCGGTGCAGTCCGTCACATGGATAATCGACGGCAGGCCAATCTCCAGTTGATAAACGCCGGACTCGATGCCGGACGGCAGATAGACGTAGAAGCCCTCCCCCTGATCGTTCACCGCTTCAATACAGTGAACGCCCCCTCGATCGAAGTAATCCAACCCTGCTTTCAGGCGAAACGCCTGGCGCCCCTCGGCGGTGCCGATATCTGCGCTGAAATGACCTGGTCGATTTGAGCTCATCGCAAAATCCCTTTTCATAGACTGCCGGAAATAACCGCCCGTCCCAGCCACAACAGCAGGCGGGGCGAGCAACGGCGCGATCAAATCACGGACCGGCCAGAAAAAGGTTTCGACGATGGACACAGTTATTTCCAATGATGAGCTTGGTTCACCGACCCTGCATCGATGACCAGAATCAGGCAACAGGGGCAGGAGGTGGCTCGTCCGGCAATGTCGGCTCACCTGGCTCGGCGGGTTGTTCGTTGGGACTGTCGGGGTCGGGCTGGCCGGGGATTCCGCCCGCCTGCAAGACCGAAGGATGAGCCAGCAATGACCAGGCCAGCACCCCTACCTGATTGGGCTCAAGCCTCGCCAGTTCGGCAGTTATTCGCGGATCGATTTTCATTGGGCACTCCTGGGCGTGGGCTCGATCCGCCTTGCGCGAATCGCAGCAGTACACTCCATAGAGTCTACGCCGGCCCAGGAATTCCCACGTTTCGTCAGACGGCTGACTCAGGTACGCGGCAGGGTCACGCCACGCTGGCCCTGGTACTTGCCGCCGCGGTCCTTGTAGGACACTTCACACTCTTCGTCAGACTCAAGGAACAACATCTGAGCCACGCCTTCGTTCGCGTAGATTTTCGCTGGCAGATTGGTGGTATTGGAGAACTCCAGGGTCACGTGACCTTCCCACTCTGGCTCAAGCGGTGTGACGTTGACGATGATGCCGCAGCGCGCATAGGTGCTTTTACCCAGGCAAATGGTCAATACGTTGCGCGGAATGCGGAAGTATTCGACGGTGCTGGCCAGGGCGAAGGAGTTTGGTGGAATGATGCACACGTCACTATGGATGTCGACAAAGCTGCCAGCATCGAAGTTTTTCGGGTCGACGATGGCCGAATTGATGTTCGTGAACACCTTGAAATGATTAGTGCAGCGCACATCGTAGCCGTAGCTCGACACGCCGTAGGAGATCACACGGCTGTCGTCGCTGCCGCGCATCTGGCGCTCGACGAACGGCTCGATCATGCCGTGCTCTTGCGCCATGCGGCGAATCCACTTGTCCGATTTGATGCTCATGGCGGGTGTCCTGAATAGCGAGGTGGAAAAATTCTGTCCGGCATCTTACCGGTGCGCGCCGTCGGGTTCAAAGACCGGGGGCGGATAAATCACTGTTGCTGGCGATATCCACTACCGTGCGTCACCCAACTCACCGTCAGTCACGAAAACCGAGAAACCTTCGCAAAGACCATTGGCACGTTCCGGAAAAAGGGTTAAGGTGGCGCCACTGTGTTGCTTGTGTCACTGAGAATCTCTACACGATATGTTGAATTTCGATCCAACCATCTACAAGAATTTTTCCTGCTCTTTGCACTCAGTCTCGGCCAGGGTTCTTCCTGAGTCGCAGTTATCTTTGTTCAAGGAGTTACACCATGTCTAATCGCCAAACCGGTACCGTTAAGTGGTTCAACGATGAAAAAGGCTTCGGCTTCATCACTCCACAATCCGGTGACGACCTGTTCGTTCACTTCAAAGCTATCCAATCCGACGGCTTCAAAAGCCTGAAAGAAGGCCAACAGGTTTCTTTCATCGCTACCCGCGGTCAGAAAGGCATGCAAGCTGAAGAAGTTCAAGTTATCTAACTTGTCCTGATTTAGTAAAAAGCCCCACCGTCAAACGTGGGGCTTTTTTGTGCCTGTGTGTTTTGTCCGGCGGGAGGCTTTCGCCTCCCCGTGCCCGTTACCAGGTGACGCCGAAGCCTGCGGTATAGCGCGTCTTGCTGAAGTCTGCATCTTCGGAGCCGCTGACAATGTCACGCTCCGCCTTGAGGTTCAGTGACGCCCAGTCAGTGACCTTGTAGCGCAAGCCCATTTCCGCATCGAGGGCGAAATCCGCCACGCCGGAGAGCGGTTTACCCACCTCGCCATTAGTGAAGAACTCCACCGACTTGCCGAGCAGGTAACGGTTGTAGTCCCACTTCATGGCCAGCGAATAGAAGTTGTCCTTGCCGCCATCGGCATATTCGTAGTCGGTGCGATTGAGCAGCGAACCCAGCGAAAACGCCCCCAGCTCGTCATCCCAGAACTGATAACCCGGGCCGGTACCGACGGTGCGCTGACGAGCAAGGTCCTCGACCTTGTCCCGCTTGTAGGTCAAACGGCCCTGCCAGAACCATTGATCGGTGATGAAGCGGTCCAGGGCGTACTCGGCGCGCCAGTTGTCCGTGGTCACTTCCTCATCCTGGAATTCACGGTTGTACTCACCTTCAGCGGTGTGGCGCCACTTGCCGTGACGGGCAGAGGTCTTGAAATCGATGTCATAGTCATCGGTGTCTTTTTCCGCGCGCTGATAATCCAGGGCGACATCGACATTGCCTTTCCACACCAGATCCTCGACCACCGGCTTGGGCTTGAGGATCTGCTGAATGCTCGCCAATTCCACGGTCTTCGGCGCTTCGCCGTTAGCCAGCGTGACCTTGCCGTCATCGGCAGGCTGCAGGGCCTTGGCTTTTTCACCGGAGTAGGCATCCTGTTTGACCAGCAACTCCTGGTCACTCTCCAGCGTCTTGACCTGCTTCCAGTCGATGGGAATCGCACCGGCATACTCGGTCTGGATCAGCAACTTGCCGCCATCAAACAGCTTGATCTTGCCGCTCAGGCGGTCGCCATTCTTCAACCAGACGGTATCGCCAAGGGCGGGAGAGCAGGATCCGATGACGGCAAGGCATAGCAGGGTTCTGGACAACATAAGCAAAGACGGGACTCAAGTTTGCGAAAAAAAGGCGGCATTATCCCTGAAGAGAAAGCCTGAGCAAGGACTGACCGGAGCATCGGTAATGAGTTCATTTATCATCGACTCAACGGCACCCTGTCTTTCTGACGGTATTTCGCCCACCTGCAAGGAAACCCGGACGTGAGCGACAATGAGCACGAACCTCAAGACCCGGCACAAATCCGCCGAACGGCACTCTACCTGACCCTGGCCCAAGTACCCGAAGGCAAGGTGGTGAGTTATGGGCAACTGGCCGAAATGGCGGGCCTGGGTCGCGCTGCACGATGGGTCGGACGCACCCTGAGCCAACTGCCCAACGACAGCAAACTACCCTGGCATCGGGTGCTCGCTGCCGGAGGGCGCATCAGCCTGCCTGTGGGCACGGCTTCGGGAGATGAACAACGGGCGCGCTTGCGCCTGGAGGGCATCAGTATCCTGAACAATCGTGTTGATATTCAGCGCCATGGCTGGCGCCCGGTAGAGCACAGCGGTTAGAGTGCGCGCTTTGTTTCCGTAATTTTGAGGCAGACTCCAGCCCATGCCCCGTAAAACCTGGCGCGCCGCGCTCGCCGCTTATGCCAGCCCTTCGACGCTCGTGCTGTTGTTGCTGGGTTTCGCCGCCGGCCTGCCGTACATGCTGGTGTTTTCAACGCTTTCCGTCTGGTTACGTGAAGCCGGCGTGGCCCGCGAAACCATTGGTTATGCCAGCCTGATCGGCTTGGCCTATGCCTTCAAATGGGTGTGGTCCCCCCTGCTCGATCAATGGCGCCTGCCCTTGCTCGGCAAACTCGGCCGACGACGCTCATGGCTGGTGCTCTCCCAGGGCCTGGTGATTCTCGGCCTGATCGGCATGGGATTCTGCGATCCGCAAAAGCATCTGTCGTGGCTGATTGCGATCGCCGTAGTGGTCGCCTTTGCCTCAGCCACCCAGGATATCGCCGTCGACGCCTACCGCCTGGAAATCGCCGACGACACCCGCCAGGCAGCACTGGCCGCCAGCTACATGTCCGGCTATCGGGTCGCTGCGTTGCTGGCAACCGCCGGCGCATTGTTCTTCGCCGAAGGCTTTGGCTCTACTGGCTTCAACTATCAACACTCGGCCTGGACCGGCACCTACGTGCTGTTCGGCCTGTTGATGGTTCCGGCGCTGCTGACCAGTTTTTTCATGCGCGAACCGCCAGTGCCCCTGCGCACCCAACTGTCTGCCGGACGCTACAGCTTTGTGCATCAATTGGCCTCGGTGTTCGTGCTGATCGTGCTGCTGGTTTCGCTGCCGGCGATGTTCACCCAGCTCTACAACACCGACTTCGCCAGCGTCCTGTTCGGCGACGCCAGCCCACTCGACCTGCTGCTGGAAGACCGTGCCTTCCTGCGCGCAATTCTCTATATCACCCTGACCGCCATGTGCCTGTCCGCCATGGGCCGTCGCGGCCTGGCACCGGTCCTGACGCCGGTCAACGACTTTGTCATGCGTTATCGCTGGCAGGCGCTGCTGCTGCTCGGCCTGATCGCCACCTACCGCATGTCCGACACGGTCATGGGCGTCATGGCCAACGTGTTCTACATCGACCTGGGCTTTACCAAGGACCAGATTGCCGGGGTCAGCAAGATCTTCGGCCTGATCATGACCCTGGTTGGCGCTGGCATGGGCGGCCTGCTGATCGTGCGCTTTGGCATCCTGCCGATCCTGTTTATCGGGGGCGCCGCCTCCGCTGCGACCAACATCCTGTTCGTGATGCTCGCCGACATGGGCGCCAACCTGCAGATGCTGATCGTCACCATCTCCCTGGACAACTTCAGCTCCGGCCTGGCGACATCGGCGTTCGTGGCCTACCTGTCGAGCCTGACCAACCTGAAGTTTTCCGCCACCCAATACGCCCTGCTCAGCTCGATCATGCTCCTGCTACCGCGCCTGATCGGCGGCTACACCGGGGTCATGGTGGAAAAATTCGGCTACCACAACTTCTTCATCATCACCGCCTTCCTCGGCGTGCCGACGCTGGTCCTGATCGCCATCCACTGGTACCAGCAAAGCCGGCGCGAAGGCCCGACGCCCACGCCCGAACCGGTGGCGAACGGCAAGGCCATCGAAGAATCCTGAAACACCCCGGGCGCAGAGCTTTGCCTGCCCCGGACCACACCGCCAGCCACACGCCTGTACGTCGGCGGATCTCGCCGGTACACTGCTCCGTCATTTCTCGTCATCAGCAACCGACAACGGCCTCCCATGCGCACCAGTCAATTTTTGCTCGCCACACAGAAAGAAACGCCTTCCGACGCGGTTGTCGTCAGCCATCAGCTGATGCTGCGTGCCGGCATGATCCGCAAACTCGCCTCGGGCCTGTACACCTGGCTGCCCATGGGCTTGCGAGTCATGCGCAAGGTGGAAGCCGTCGTTCGCGAAGAGATGAACGCCGCCGGCTCGCTCGAAGTGTTGATGCCGAGCACGCAACCGGCTGAACTGTGGCAGGAATCCGGACGCTGGGAAGAATACGGCCCTGAACTGCTGCGCTTCAAAGATCGTCACGGTCGCGACTTCTGCGCGGGCCCGACCCACGAAGAAGTGATCACCGATCTGATGCGCAACGAGTTGAGCAGCTACAAACAGCTGCCGATCAACCTGTACCAGATCCAGACCAAATTCCGTGACGAAATCCGTCCACGTTTCGGCTTGATGCGTGGCCGCGAATTCATCATGAAGGACGCCTACTCCTTCCACGCCGATCAGGCATCGCTGCAGGTCACCTACGACCGCATGCACCAGGCCTACTGCAACGTGTTCTCGCGCCTGGGCCTGAAATACCGCCCAGTTGAAGCGGACAACGGTTCCATCGGTGGCGCTGGCTCCCACGAGTTCCACGTATTGGCCGAGTCCGGCGAAGACGACATCGTCTTCAGCAACGGCTCCGACTACGCCGCGAACATCGAGAAAGCCGAAGCCGTGCCACGGGAAACCTCGCGCCCTGCGCCGGCTGAAGAGCTGCGCCTGGTCGATACCCCAGAGACCAAGACCATTGCCGCACTGGTGGAAAAATTCAATCTGCCGATTGAAAAGACCATCAAGACCCTGATCGTCCACGCCGAAGAGCCAGGCAAGTTGATTGCCCTGATCATCCGTGGCGACCACGAGCTCAACGAAATCAAGGCCGCCCAGCAGCCTGGCGTCGCCAGTCCGCTGGTCATGGCCTCGGATGCAGAACTGCGCGACGCCATCGGCGCCGGCGCCGGCTCCCTCGGCCCGCTAAACCTGCCGCTGCCAATCATCATCGACCGTTCGGTCGAGCTGATGAGCGACTTCGGTATCGGCGCCAACATCGACGACAAGCACTACTTCGGCGTCAACTGGGAGCGCGACCTGCCGGTCCCAACCGTAGCTGACCTGCGTAACGTCGTGGCCGGCGATCCAAGCCCGGACGGCAAGGGCACCCTGGAAATCAAGCGCGGTATCGAAGTCGGGCACATCTTCCAGCTGGGCAACAAGTACAGCAAGGCGATGAAGTGCGAAGTGCTGGGCGAGAACGGCAAGCCGGTGACCCTGGAAATGGGTTGCTACGGCATTGGCGTTTCCCGCGTGGTGGCCGCTGCCATCGAGCAGAACAACGACGAGAAAGGCATCATCTGGAGCGATACCCTCGCGCCTTTCCAGATTGCCCTGGTACCGCTGCGCTACGAAACCGAGCTGGTACGCGAAGCCACCGACAAGTTGTACGCCGAACTGACAGGCGCCGGCTTCGAAGTGCTGCTGGACGATCGGGACAAGAAAACCAGCCCGGGCATCAAGTTCGCGGACATGGAGCTGATCGGCATTCCACACCGGATCGTGGTCAGCGACCGCGGCCTCGCCGAAGGCAACCTGGAGTACAAGAGCCGTACCGAAGCAGAGCCGCAAGCGCTGCCGGTCGCTGAAGTACTGTCGTTCCTGCAGGCCCGTATCCGCCGCTGAAACCAGATAGAGACGTCATGTTCAAGCGAAACACCTTAAACCTCGGTGGTGCCGCCTTGTGCGGCACCCTGTTGCTCAGCGGCTGTGCCAATCACATGTCACAGCGCAGCGAGCACGAGGAGCGCATCGAGCGAAAGCTGCTCGATCACAGCCTGCAGATCGATGTCGGTGAGCCTAAGGTGCTTGAGCTGCCGCAACGCCGAGTACGGATTCACGAACAGAAGACCTTTGAGGTCACCGAGTTCGAAGTCACCCGCCGCTACGATCGCTACACGCCTTACCAACCCTGGCGGGAGGTCTACGAGATCCCGCTGGGTGCGGTCGCGGTCGTGGCCGGGGTCGGCGCGAATGTGGTCAACGTATTTGCCCTCGGCAACCTGCCGGACAGCGTCACCAAGGACTGGATCAGCTATGGCTTTGCCGGGCTCAATCCGTTCATGAACGTGCAGTCCCACGGTCGCGCGCAGCAGAACCTGGCGGGCATCGACGAAGTCGAGCGTGACCGGCGCACGGAATATTCCAGCCTGCCCTGGAGCGAGCGTCCGGTCGAAGTCAAGACTGGCAAACAGACCTTCGAACTGACCACCGATCGTAATGGTGTGCTGCGCCTGAACCTGCTCGACAGCCCGTTTTCCGAGCACGACCTGAGCCGCCTCAGCAAATTGCAGATCAGCGTCGCCGACGCCCAGGACGACGTTCACGTCGACTCGTCGCTGGCCATCAGTAGCGGCCTGCGCGGCAAACTGCTGGAAGCCCACGAACTGATCTACGACGATCTGGAAGATGACGAAGTGAGCCAGTGGGTACACCGCGTCAAACGCCTGTCGGAATTGGGCCTGGAAGAGGAAGCCAGCGAACTGGAGCAGAGCCTGATCGAACTGACCCGCAACGATCCCGAGTTGCAGAGTGAGTTCCTCAAGTCGCTGACCAAGGATGCCGGGCGCCTGGTAGCAGACCCTGGCGTCAACTGAATCTCGGCCACCTCGTGCCTGCGGGCACGAGGCTTTCTGCCCGATCAGCGACTGAACAGGTCCAACTGTTCAAACCCACCGCGCAAATCCTGCAAGCGCACGCCAATCCCCAGCAACCGCACCGGTTTTGCGCCTCGATTGAACGCCTGGGTCAGCAACAACTGATAGCTGCCCAAGTCCCGTCCCGCCCCAGCCTGCTCCAGCGTGGTCTGGGTGAAATCATGGAACTTCACTTTGACGAAGGGTTTACCCGGGCGATAGCTGCTGTCGATGCGCGCCATGCGGCCATTCAGGGTATCCAGTAACTCGGGCAGCTTGTCGAGGCAACTGACCAGGTCAGGCAGATCGATGTCGTATGTATTCTCCACAGAGATCGATTGCCGGCGGCTGTCATTTTGCACCTGACGCTCATCGATCCCACGCGCCAACCCCCATAACCGCTCGCCGAAACTGCCAAATTCGCGCACCAGCGCCAATTTGTTCCAGTCGCGCAACTGCAGGCAATCGTCTATTCCCAGTCGCGCCAACTTGTCCGCCGTGACCTTGCCCACGCCGTGCAGCTTGCTGACCGGCAGTTGCGAGACAAAATCCTCGACCTGATCGGGGGTGATCACATACAACCCATTGGGCTTTTTCCAGTCGCTGGCGATTTTCGCCAGGAACTTGTTCGGCGCCACTCCCGCCGAGACGGTGATGTGCAACTGATTGGAGACCCGGCGACGGATGTCCTGGGCGATGCGCGTGGCACTGCCGTTGAAATGACTACTGTCGGAAACATCCAGGTAAGCCTCATCCAGCGACAGCGGCTCGATCAGCTCGGTGTAGTCGCGAAAAATCCCCTGGATCTCCTTTGAAGCTTCGCGGTAGGCGTCCATCCGCGGCTTGACGATCACCAGGTCCGGACACAGCTTCAGCGCATGACGCGATGACATCGCCGAACGCACACCATAGGCCCGCGCCTCATAGTTACAGGTCGCAATCACCCCACGACGGTCCGCCGACCCACCCACTGCAAGAGGTTTGCTGGCAAGCGTCGGATCGTCACGCATCTCGATGGCGGCATAGAAGCAGTCGCAGTCGACGTGGATGATTTTACGTTGCGTCATAAAAGGCAGCGCTTGGTGAAGGAAAAAAGGCATTCAGCCGTCAGATCACTAGTATCTCACTGACAACTGTATATAGCACCAGTGCTTTTTGGCTTGCTGAAAACCGCTTGAAACATGGCACCTGGAATTTATTTTATTAATCGTAATTTCACCTTCAATAGAGCTGAAAGCCTTGTGTGGCAAGCCCCAAGCGGCGTCAGCCACCCACTGAAAACAGCTAACCAATTGAACAGGAAGCATTTTTCCAATTCCAGAGGTTGACACGCCAGCGTTCCTCTGTAGAATGCCGACACACAGACGCGGGATGGAGCAGTCTGGTAGCTCGTCGGGCTCATAACCCGAAGGTCGTCGGTTCAAATCCGGCTCCCGCAACCAAACATCAAAAAAGGCTACTCGAAAGAGTGGCCTTTTTTATGCGCGCGTGTTTTTCCACCGCCTGAGAAATTCTCGTTCAACATCCAAGACTTATCTCAACGCCGCAGGCCTGAGCGACTGATTCAGGTTTATTTGCTCTTATGTTCGATTAACGGTTGACACCCTCGCGTTCCTCTGTAGAATGCCGCCACACAGACGCGGGATGGAGCAGTCTGGTAGCTCGTCGGGCTCATAACCCGAAGGTCGTCGGTTCAAATCCGGCTCCCGCAACCAAACATCAAATAAGGCTACTCGAAAGAGTGGCCTTTTTTGTATCCCTAGAAAAATCCTTTCGTAACAATGGCCTGGCATGGTGCTGCGAACTTCTGCCACCCTCCCCCGATTCTTCAGATCAGGCTATGCTCAATCGCAGATGACCCTCAAGACACGATTGCGCCCCGGCGCACAGCGCTCAATGATAAGCGTCCGTACTTGTAACTATTTTTTTCTACAGGGATTGGTAACTTGGCTGGATACCCCCATCCTGTCGCGCACAATCCAAGAGGTGATTGATGCGCGCCAACTCGTCTGACTCACAAGACACCGTCACTGCGAACCCACCGATTACAGCCACCCGCCTGCACTGGCTGGATCTGCTGAGCAAGTACCGCCAGCCCATTGGCCTGGCCGTCACCCTGTTGCTGTTCGCCATTGCACTGATCGCTTGCCGCCATTTGTTGAGCGAGCTGGATCTGTATGCCCTGCACGACTCGATCTTGGAAGTGCCCCAACCGGCCTTGCTGGGAGCCCTGGCAGCGACCATCGTCGGCTTCGTCATTTTGCTCGGTTATGAATGGTCAGCCTCGCGCTACGCCAATGTCAGCCTGCCGCCGCGCAGCCTGATGCTCGGCGGCTTCACCGCTTTCGCCATTGGTAATGCGATCGGCCTCTCGCTGCTATCCGGTGGTTCTGTGCGTTATCGCCTGTATGCGCGGCACGGTCTGGGGGCGTCAGAAGTCGCCCACATGACCCTGTTTGCCAGCCTTTCGCTGGGTTGCGCCCTGCCTCCACTGGCAGCACTGGCCACCTTGAGCAACCTGCCCGCCGCGTCCGCCGCCCTGCATCTGTCCGAAACCCTGCTGGGTGGCATTGCGATTGCCGTGTTGCTGCTCTGCGCAGCGCTGGCCATCGGCATCTACCGTCGCCGCCTGCCCGAGCAGCCGTATGCGGACAACCTGCTGGTGCGTGCCGGACGACGCACGCTGCGCCTGCCGGGCCGGCGCCTGACCTTCCTGCAACTGATCATCACTGCGCTGGATGTCGCAGCCGCCGCCACCGTGCTCTATCTGCTGCTACCCGAAGCACCGCCGTTCGGTGCGTTCCTGCTGGTCTATCTGCTGGCGCTGGCGGCAGGCGTGCTCAGCCACGTGCCGGGCGGTGTCGGGGTCTTCGAAGCGATCCTGCTGGCCGCCTTCGCCGACAAACTCGGCGCCGCTCCGCTGGCTGCTGCGCTGCTGTTGTATCGCCTGATCTATGTGATCCTGCCGATGCTGGTGGCCTGCATCCTGTTACTGATCAACGAAGCCCAACGCCTGTTCAACACGCGCGAAACCCTGCGCACCGCCTCCGGTCTCGCCGCACCCGTGCTGGCGGTGCTGGTGTTCCTGTCTGGCGTAGTGCTGCTGTTCTCCGGCGCGACCCCAGAGATTGATACGCGCCTGGAGCACATCGGCTTTCTGATCCCCCATCGACTGATTGATGCCTCGCACTTCGGCGCCAGCCTGATCGGCGTGCTGTGTCTGCTGCTAGCCCAGGGCCTGCGTCGACGTTTGTCGGCGGCGTGGATCCTGACGACCGTGCTGCTGCTGGCCGGTGCCCTGCTCTCGCTGCTCAAGGGGTTCGACTGGGAAGAAGCCAGCCTGCTGATCCTCACCGCCAGCCTGCTGGCGATCTTCCGCAGTTCGTTCTACCGCCCGAGCCGTTTGACCGAGCTGCCGTTTTCGCCGCTGTACCTGGTCGCCAGTGTCTGCGTACTGGCCGCCTCGATCTGGCTGCTGCTGTTTGCCTATCAGGATGTGCCCTACAGTCATCAGTTGTGGTGGCAGTTCACCCTGGACTCCGACGCACCACGCGGCCTGCGCTCGCTGCTCGGTGCGGCGGTGCTGCTGGTGGTGGTGTCGCTGACCTGGCTGCTGCGCACCGCACGTCCGGCGATCGACCTGCCGGACACCGAAGAGCTGGAAAGAGCCCGCAAGATTCTCATGGCTTCGGCACAACCGGACGGCGGCCTGGCCCTGACCGGTGACAAGGCGCTGCTGTTTCACCCCAACGATGATGCCTTCCTGATGTACGCGCGCCGTGGCCGCAGCCTGGTCGCCCTGTACGACCCGATCGGCCAGCCACAGCATCGCGCGGAAATGATCTGGCAGTTCCGCGATCTCTGCGACCTGCACCATGCCCGCCCGGTGTTTTACCAGGTGCGCGCGGAGAACCTGCCCTATTACATGGACATCGGCCTGACTGCCATCAAGCTCGGCGAAGAAGCCCGGGTTGACCTGGTGCGCTTCGACCTCGAAGCCAAGGGCAAGGAGATGAAGGACCTGCGCTACACCTGGAATCGTGGCACCCGCGATGGCCTGTCGCTGGAGATCCATGAGCCCGGCCAGGCGCCAATGGATGAACTCAGGGTCATTTCCGACGCTTGGCTCACTGGCAAGAACGTGCGTGAAAAAGGCTTCTCCCTCGGTCGTTTCAGCGATGACTACCTGAAGCACTTTCGCATTGCGATCATTCGTTTTGAAGGGCGCCCGGTGGCCTTCGCCAACCTGCTCGAGACCTACAGCCATGACCTGGCCAGCCTCGACCTGATGCGCGCACACCCGGACGCCCCCAAGTTGACCATGGAATTCATGATGGTCGGCCTGATTCAGCATTATAAGAACCATGGCTACGCACGTTTCAGTCTGGGCATGGTGCCACTGTCGGGCTTGCAACCCCGTCGCGGCGCCCCGTTGACCCAGCGCCTCGGCTCGATGGTGTTTCGCCGGGGTGAGCAGCTCTACAACTTCCAGGGGCTGCGCCGCTTCAAGGACAAATTCCAGCCTGACTGGGAACCCCGTTATATGGCTGTGCCCGCCGGACTCGATCCGCTGGTGGCACTGGCCGATACCGCCGCCCTGATCGCGGGCGGCTTGACTGGATTGGTGAAACGCTAATGATTCAACGCTCCTGGCGGTATGTATTGGCCACTCTGGTGGCCCTGGCGGTAATTCTCGGTGGTGGCTACTGGTACTGGAACCGTCCGGCGCCACAACCGACCCTGGAACGCCTGACCCCCACCGATGGCGCGCCCATGACCCGGGTCATTCCGGGCACCAAGGCACGGGCCCAGGTGGTAGTGGCGGTCAACGATGAGCAGAAACTCAGCGACAGCCAACTGACCACACTCAGTCGCGCCGGCTCGGCGCAGATCGTCCAGGTGATCCTGCCCAAGGACTGCATGCTGCAAGGCCGTGCCCTGCAGTCGGCTCTTCGACAGCTGCAAGGCCCGGCGACCCTGGTCAGTGGCATTGGTCCGGGTGCAGTACTGGCCTGGCGCTGGCTGGCCGAGCAGAAAGACGACAAGTCCCAAGCGATCTCGGTCGACCTGGCCCTGGAAAAACCTGGCTGTACCCACCTGCTGCCAAAAAGCGCGGCCCACGGCCATTGGCTGGCAGCCTGGAACGACAACCCGGACGACACCAGTGCCGCTTTCGTACGCGACCAGGCCAACGCCGAGACCAGCATCAGCGACTACGACATCAACCTGCCACAGGTCCTGAACAACGAACTGCGCAAGGTTCTGGTCGGCGCCGACCAGAGCAACGGCGGCCTGAACATTCCGGTGGTCGAAGTGCCCGCCGGCCAGGCCAAGGACACCGTCACCCTGTTCCTCTCCGGTGATGGCGGCTGGCGCGACCTGGACCGCGATGTGGCCGGAGAGATGGCCAAGATTGGCTACCCAGTGGTCGGCATCGACACCCTGCGCTACTACTGGCAACACAAAAGCCCCGAGCAAAGCGCCATCGATCTGGCTGAGCTGATGCAGCACTACCGGCAGAAATGGGGCACCAAGCGCTTCATCCTGACCGGCTACTCGTTCGGTGCCGATGTCCTGCCGGCCATCTACAACCGCCTGGCGGAGTCGGAGCAGCAACGCGTCGACGCGATTATCCTGCTGGCCTTCGCCCGCACCGGCAGTTTCGAGATCGAAGTCGAAGGCTGGCTCGGCAACGCCGGTAAGGAAGCCGCAACCGGCCCGGAAATGGCCAAGCTGCCTGCCGCCAAAGTGGTGTGCATCTACGGCGAAGAAGAAGCCGATGAAAGCGGCTGCACCGACAAGACAGCCGTCGGCGAAGCCATGAAGCTGCCAGGCGGCCACCACTTCGACGAAAACTACCCAGCCCTGGCCCAGCGCCTGGTGGACATCATCGTCAAGCGCCAGGCTGCGGCGAAGGTGGCTGAAGAGTGAGTTGAATTGCCTGTACCAAAAAGCCCTCGTCACGTGCCGGTGACGGGGGCTTTTTCATACGCCAAATCTTACTATTTGGGCACATTGCCTCCTTATGGCGCCGCTGTTGCCGAGGTAGCCTCCCTGCCGGCACTGACAATCCCCGCTCAGGGACAAATGTGGCAACACCTCCATTGGCAACCAATTAACCTGCCAATTGCAATATGAACCTTTTTTGGTACACTCGACCATGACTGAAAAGCAACCGACGTTGAATGTCAGCTTTTTTCGTACGCCGGCGGGCAACGAACCAGTACGCGAGTGGCTTAACGCATTGCCGCGTGATCACAAGCGAATGATTGGGGTTGAAATAAAAACGGTTCAGTTCGGCTGGCCAATTGGAATGCCAATTGTCAGAAAACTCGAAGGAGGCTTGTGGGAAGTACGGATAGATCTGCTGGATACCATCGCTCGCGTTCTCTTCACGCTAAAAGACAACCTCATGGTCCTGCTCCACGGCTTCATCAAAAAGAGCCAGAAAACCCCGGCATCCGACTTGGAAACAGCCAAACAGCGCAAGGTGATACTAGAGAGGAACACTCGATGAACCCACACATCGGCTCCGATTTTGACGACTTTCTTGAAAAAGAGGGTCTGGTGGAAGAAGTATCTGCCGCAGCACTCAAGCGTGTCATTGCCTGGCAGATCGCCCAAGCAATGAAGAGCCAGAAGGTAACAAAGAAAACTTTGGCGGAACGTATGCATACCAGCCGAACGGCTGTAGACCGTGCACTCGACCAGAATGATCCAGGCATGACCCTGGCAACCCTGGCCAGCGCTGCACGCGCACTCGGCCAGCGCGTCGAGGTAAGACTGGTCCCAGAGCCGGAATCAACTCATGCCTGATCTCCCCCCATAAAAAGCCCGCTGACGCGGGCTTCTTTCTGACCTACATCTCCACCTGCGTCCCCAACTCAATCACCCGATTCAGCGGTAGATTGAAAAAGCGCAAATTGCCATTGGCATTCTTCAACATGAACGCGAACAGCGCCTCGCGCCAACGCGCCATGCCTTCAAGTTTCGAGGCGATCACTGTCTCGCGACTGAGGAAGTAAGTGGTGCGCATCGGGCTGAAATCCAGTTCGGCGAGGTGGCACAGTTTCAAGGCTTGCGGCACGTCTGGCTCATCGGTGAAGCCGAAATGCAGGATGACTCGGAAGAACCCTTCGCCGTAGGAATCAACCTCGAAACGCCGGCTGGGCGGCACTCGCGGGATGTCTTCATACACCACAGTCAACAGCACCACCTGCTCGTGCAACACCTGGTTATGCAGCAGGTTGTGCAACAGCGCATGGGGCACTGCGTCCGGGCGCGCGCTGAGGAACACCGCGGTACCCTGCACTCGGTGAGGCGGCTGCACGGCGATACTGCTGATGAAAATCGGCAGTGGCAGTCCGCCCTCGTCGATACGCTCGATCAGCAGCTGCTTGCCGCGCTTCCAGGTGGTCATCAGCACGAACAGCGCCAGACCGGCGATCACCGGGAAGGCGCCGCCCTGGACGATTTTCGGTACGTTGGCGGCGAAGTAGAGGCCATCCACCAACAGGAAACCGACCAGCACCGGGACCGCAAGAATCGGTGGCCACTTCCAGAGCAGCAGCATCACCGCCGACACCAGGATGGTGGTCATCAGCATGGTGCCGGTCACCGCCACGCCATAGGCCGAAGCCAGGGCACCCGACGACTCGAAACCGAGCACCAGCAAAATCACCCCGACCATCAGCGACCAGTTCACCGCGCCGATATAAATCTGTCCCTGTTCAGCGCTGGAGGTGTGCTGAATGTGCATGCGCGGGATGTAGCCCAACTGGATCGCCTGGCGGGTCAGGGAGAAAGCCCCGGAGATGACCGCCTGGGAGGCAATCACGGTGGCCAGGGTCGAAAGGCCGACCAGTGGCAACAAGGCCCACTCCGGCGCCAACAGGTAGAACGGGTTGCGCGCCGCCTGCGGGTCGCCCAACAGCAATGCGCCCTGGCCAAAGTAATTGAGCACCAGCGCCGGCAACACCAGGATGAACCAGGCGCGAGCGATGGGTTTGCGGCCGAAGTGGCCCATGTCGGCGTACAGCGCTTCGGCCCCGGTCAATGCCAGCACCACCGCGCCCAGGATCGCTACCCCCATGCCCGGGTGCACGATGAAAAAGCGCACAGCCCACATCGGATTTATCGCGTGCAGCACTTCCGGATACTGGAGAATGCCGTACACCCCCAGCGCACCCAGGACGACAAACCAGGTCACCATGATCGGACCGAACAGGATGCCGATTCGCGCGGTGCCGTGGCTCTGAATCAAAAACAGCGCCACCAGCACGACCAGCGACAGCGGCACCACCCAATGGTCGATGCCATCGAAGGCCAGGCCCAGGCCCTCGATGGCCGAGAGCACGGAAATCGCCGGGGTGATCATGCTGTCGCCATAAAACAGCGCGGCACCGATCAGGCCACAAACCACCAGCAGCGTGCGCAGTCGCGCATGCCCCGCCGCAGCACTGCGGGCCAGCGCAGTCAGGGCCATGATCCCGCCCTCGCCCTGGTTGTCGGCGCGCAGGACAAACATCATGTACTTGATCGACACCACCCAGATCAGCGACCAGAAGATCAGCGCCAGAATCCCCAGCACACCGTCATGGGTGACCGGTACGCCATAACCGCCGGAAAACACTTCCTTGAGGGTGTACAGCGGGCTCGTGCCGATATCGCCATAGACCACCCCCACCGCCGCCACCAGCATGCCGATCGGCTTGGCTGCCGAGTGCTCAGCGCCCGCTGCCTGACTACTTGCCTGACCCATCCACCACCCCTACTACCCAGACCGGACCGCTTCGCGAGAAGCCCTATACTTTGACGTGCAGCATGCGCTGTTTTACTTGTTGTTACAGACCTTTCATTGACTGCAAAAAATCACTGAGGCCTAACGGCGCGAAGCATAGCGCAGCACTCGTCGTATTTCCCTGCATAAAGCTGGTCAAGTGCGTCGACCGCCGCTAGAATTGCGCACTTTTTGATCAGAGGCGCGCCAAACGCCCGTCTGTCGCCCTTGCCCACCTGCGGCTGGAGGCGTCACCAAACACCGAGGTTAGACATGTCCACCACTCCTGCGTCGGCCAACCCCAAGGTTGGCTTCGTCTCTCTGGGTTGCCCAAAAGCTTTGGTCGACTCCGAGCGCATCCTTACCCAACTGCGCATGGAAGGCTATGACGTCGTGTCCACCTATCAGGACGCGGATGTCGTGGTGGTCAACACCTGCGGCTTCATCGACTCGGCCAAGGCTGAATCGCTGGAAGTGATCGGCGAGGCGATCAAGGAAAACGGCAAGGTCATCGTGACCGGCTGCATGGGCGTCGAGGAAGGCAACATCCGCGACGTACACCCGAGCGTGCTGGCCGTCACCGGTCCGCAGCAGTACGAGCAAGTGGTCAACGCCGTGCATGAAGTCGTGCCGCCCAAGCAGGATCACAATCCGCTGATCGACCTGGTGCCGCCGCAAGGCATCAAGCTGACCCCACGTCACTACGCCTACCTGAAGATTTCCGAAGGCTGCAACCACAGCTGCAGCTTCTGCATCATCCCGTCGATGCGCGGCAAACTGGTCAGCCGCCCAGTGGGTGATGTGCTCGACGAAGCCCAGCGCCTGGTCAAGTCCGGCGTCAAGGAACTGCTGGTGATTTCCCAGGACACCAGCGCCTACGGCGTCGACGTGAAATACCGCACTGGCTTCTGGAATGGCGCGCCGGTGAAAACCCGCATGACCGAACTCTGCGAAGCGCTGAGCACCCTCGGCGTTTGGGTCCGTCTGCACTACGTCTACCCGTACCCGCACGTTGACGAGCTGATCCCGCTGATGGCCGCCGGCAAGATCCTGCCGTACCTGGACATCCCGTTCCAGCACGCCAGCCCGAAAGTGCTGAAGTCGATGAAACGCCCGGCGTTCGAAGACAAGACCCTGGCGCGCATCAAGAACTGGCGCGAGATCTGCCCGGACCTGATCATCCGCTCGACCTTCATCGTCGGCTTCCCCGGCGAAACCGAAGAAGACTTCCAGTACCTGCTGGACTGGCTGACCGAAGCTCAGCTCGACCGCGTCGGCTGCTTCCAGTACTCGCCCGTCGAAGGCGCACCGGCCAATGACCTGAACCTTGAAATCGTCCCGGACGACGTCAAGCAGGATCGTTGGGAGCGCTTCATGGCGCACCAGCAGGCAATCAGCTCGGCGCGCCTGCAAATGCGCATTGGCCGTGAAATCGAAGTGCTGGTGGACGAAGTCGACGAGCAAGGCGCTGTCGGCCGCTGCTTCTTCGATGCCCCGGAAATCGACGGCAACGTATTCATCGACAACGGCAGCAACCTCAAACCAGGCGACAAGGTCTGGTGCAAGGTCACCGACGCCGATGAGTACGACCTCTGGGCCGAGCAGATCTAACCAGCACAAGCTCCTGTGGGAGCGAGACCGCTCGCGAATTGCGCTGAACCCGAAAAGCCCCGCTCATTTCAAAATGATGCGGGGCTTTTTTACGGCTATCGTTTCCTACAGCCAATGGATTTGATCTCACGGACAGCAAAAGGAACAGGTGGGCATGCGCCATCACTCGGTCATCCAGACACCGAAACACAGTGACTACGAAGAACTGACCCAGGTCTGGGAGGCGTCGGTGCGCGCCACCCATGACTTTTTGCCAGACAGCTACATCGAACTCCTGAAAAACCTGGTGCTGACGCGCTACCTGGACGCCGTCATGCTGATCTGCACCCGCGACAAACAGCAGCGCATCACCGGCTTTGCCGGCGTGGCAGGAGGCAAGATCGAGATGCTGTTCATCGCCCCGCAGCACCGCGGCGAGGGTTTGGGCAAGCAGTTGCTGCACTACGCCATGCAGCACCTGAATGCCGACGAGCTGGACGTCAACGAACAGAATCCACAAGCGCTGGGCTTCTATTTCAAGCAGGGTTTCGAAGTGATCGGACGCTCGGAAGTCGACGGCATGGGCCAGCCTTACCCCTTGCTGCACATGCGTTTGAAACAACCCCGCCAGCAGGCGCAGCGCGGCTAAAAGCCACAGGAAGCAAATCGCCCCGCGATTAACCGGCGCGGGGCAGGTACAATACCCACCCCCTTTTTGTTACGGCCCTGTCATGACTGACCCGATTCGTCTTTCCAAACGCCTCATCGAACTCGTCGGCTGTTCCCGTCGGGAGGCTGAGCTGTTCATCGAGGGCGGTTGGGTGACCGTCGACGGCGAGGTGATCGATGAGCCGCAGTTCAAGGTCGGCGAACAGAAAGTCGCGCTCGACCCCGAGGCCAAGGCCACTGTGCCGGAGCCGGTGACCCTGCTGCTGCACGCGCCAGCCGGCGTGGATGTCGAGAGCGCCCAGCAATTGCTGAGCCCAGAGACCCTGAGCGAAGAACATCGTTTCAGCAAGCGCCCGCTCAAGGGGCACTTCCTGCGCCTGAGCGCCAGCGCCGACCTGCAGGCCAATGCCAGCGGCCTGCTGGTGTTCACCCAGGATTGGAAGGTCCTGCGCAAGCTCACCGCCGATGCGAGCAAGATCGAGCAGGAATACGTGGTCGAAGTCGAGGGTGAAATGGTCGCCCACGGCCTCAATCGCCTGAATCACGGCCTCAGCTACAAAGGCAAGGAACTGCCGGCGGTCAAGGCCAGCTGGCAGAACGAAAACCGCCTGCGTTTCGCAATGAAGAACCCGCAACCGGGGATCATCGCCCAGCTCTGCCAGGCTGTCGGGCTCAAGGTCGTCGCCATCCGCCGGATTCGAATCGGTGGCGTTTCCATCGGCAAGGTGCCAGCTGGACAATGGCGCTACCTGTCCGCCAAAGAGAAATTCTGACGCCGCCACCCATTTCGGCGTCGCCGACATCGGCAACGCCCACCGCTGAATGATCAGGACTGCACACATGATTCACAACGACGTACTGCGCAGCGTGCGCTACATGCTCGACATCAGCGACAACAAGGTCGTCGAGATCATCAAGCTCGGCGGCATGGATGTCACCAAGGACAATCTCGTCACCTACCTCAAGAAAGACGAGGAAGAAGGCTTTGTGTTCTGTCCCGACGAGGTCATGGCGCATTTTCTCGACGGCCTGGTGATCTTCAAGCGCGGCAAGGACGAAAGCCGTCCGCCGCAGCCGATTGAAACGCCGGTGACCAACAACATCATCCTGAAGAAACTGCGAGTTGCCTTCGAATTGAAAGAAGACGACATGCACGCGATCCTCAAGGCGGCCGACTTCCCGGTCTCCAAGCCAGAGCTGAGCGCGCTGTTTCGCAAGTTCGGCCACACCAACTACCGCCCGTGCGGCGATCAGTTGCTGCGCAATTTCCTCAAGGGCTTGACCCTGCGCGTTCGCCCGCAGTAACCCCCTCGCCGCCCCTGAACTGCACCCAGTCCGCTCAGGGGCTGGCCTTATGGCCAAGCATTGCGCAAAAAAATAGTGGCTCCGCTTCCGGCGCCTGACGACTAGGGTGTAATGACCTTCAGCCCTCAGGACTTGCCATGCATCCCTACTTCTCCCTGCAAGGCCGCACCGCCTTGATCACCGGTGGCACCCGCGGTATTGGCAAAATGATCGCCAAAGCCTTCGTCGAAGCCGGTGCGACCGTATATGTCTGCGCCCGCGATGCCGAAGCCTGCCAACAGACTGCCGACGAGTTGAGCGCCCTCGGCCGCTGCCACGCGGTAGCTGCCAACCTCGCCAGCGAGGAAGGCGTGATCCAACTGGTCGAGCGCCTGGGTAAACAACTGAGCCACCTGGATATTCTGGTGAACAACGCGGGCACCACCTGGGGCGCGCCGCTGGAGAGCTATCCGGTCAAGGGTTGGGAAAAAGTCATGCAGTTGAACGTGACCTCGGTCTTCACCTGCATCCAGCAATTCCTGCCCCTGCTGCGCAAGGCCGGTTCAGCCGCCAACCCGGCGCGCATTATCAACATCGGTTCGGTCGCCGGGATTTCATCCTTTGGCGAACAGGCCTACGCCTATGGTCCGAGCAAGGCGGCCCTGCACCAACTGTCGCGCATCCTCGCCCGCGAACTGGTCAGCCAGCACATTAATGTCAACGTGATCGCACCGGGACGCTTCCCGAGCAAAATGACCCAGCACATCGGCAACGACGAACAGGCCCTGACCGAGGACACGGCACTGATCCCGATGAAGCGCTGGGGCCGCGAGGAAGAAATGGCCGCCCTGGCGATCAGCCTGGCGAGCACCGCCGGGGCCTACATGACCGGGAATATTATTCCGCTGGATGGTGGGTTCAGCCTCTAGATCCGGGCACGCCCATCGCGAGCAGGCTCGCGCCTACAGGGGTCTGTGTTGCAATGTAGGAGCGAGCCTGCTCGCGATGGCGGCTTGACTGACTCACACGGGTTATCATGCCCACCCCATCCGGCCTCTCGACCCCATCATGACCTACAGCGTTTCCCCCATCGGCTTTGTGCGCTCCTGCTTCAAGGAGAAGTTTGCCATCCCACGCCAGCCCCAACTGGCCCCGGCCGCACGGGGCATTCTGGAACTGGTCGCGCCCTTCGACCAAGGCGACGCGGTGCAAGGCCTGGAGCAGGTCAGTCATGTCTGGCTGCTGTTCATGTTTCACCAGGCGCTGGAAGACAAGCCACGGCTCAAGGTCCGCCCGCCGCGCCTTGGGGGCAACAAGTCCATGGGGGTGTTTGCCACACGCGCGACTCACCGCCCGAATGGCATCGGTCAGTCCGTGGTCAAGCTGGACAGAGTCGAGGCCAATCGCCTATGGATTTCCGGGATCGACCTGCTGGACGGCACCCCGGTCATCGACATCAAGCCCTATGTGCCCTATGCCGACATTATCCCCGAGGCCGCCAATCAGATCGCCAGCGCCGCGCCGCAGCTGATTGCGGTGGAGTGGACGGACTGCGCACTGCAGCAGGCTCATAGCCACGCACAGCGCCTCGACGAGCCGCTGGTGGCCCTGATCGAACAATGCCTGGCACAAGACCCACGCCCGGCTTACCAGACGCCTACAGCGCAAAGGGAATATGGCGCGCAGTTCTGGGATCTGGACGTGCGCTGGCACTACCCCTCGCCAGAACTGATCCGGGTACTGGAAGTCATTCCGGCAAAAGCCTGACTCCGGAAACGACTGTGGGAGCCATTTGGCTCCCACAGGTCCTGCCAGCAGCAGTCGATTATTTCTCGACGAATGCCCGCTCGATCAGGTAATCGCCTGGCTCACGCATACGCGGCGAAACCTTCAGGCCGAAGCTGTTCAGCACTTCGCTGGTCTCGTCGAGCATGCTCGGGCTGCCGCACAGCATGGCGCGGTCGTCCTGCGGGTTAATCGGCGGCAGGCCGATATCGCTGAACAGTTTGCCACTGCGCATCAGGTCGGTCAGGCGGCCTTCGTTCTCGAATGGCTCGCGGGTAACGGTTGGATAGTAGATCAGCTTGTCACGCAGGGCTTCGCCGAAGAACTCGTTCTGCGGCAGGTGCTCGGTGATGAATTCGCGGTAGGCGACTTCGTTGACGTAACGAACGCCGTGGCACAGGATCACTTTTTCGAAACGCTCGTAGGTTTCCGGATCCTGGATCACACTCATGAACGGCGCCAGACCGGTACCGGTGCTGAGCAGGTACAGGTGCTTGCCTGGCTTGAGGTCGTCCAGCACCAGCGTGCCCGTAGGCTTCTTGCTGATAATGATCTCGTCGCCTTCCTTCAGGTGCTGCAACTGGGAAGTCAGCGGACCGTCAGGCACCTTGATGCTGAAGAACTCCAGATGCTCTTCCCAGTTCGGGCTGGCAATCGAGTAAGCGCGCATAAGCGGGCGGCCGTTGGGCTGTTGCAGGCCGATCATCACGAACTGGCCGTTCTCGAAGCGCAGGCCCGGGTCACGGGTGCACTTGAAGCTGAACAGAGTGTCATTCCAGTGATGGACACTGAGGACACGCTCGTGGTTCATGTTGCTCATGTACGGGGAACTCCTGGAGATTTATCTGCACATGCTCTGCGAAAAATGAGCGGCCGTGCGCAATTGCATCGCATTCTAATGGCAGCCACAATATCTGTTAACTGAATTATTAAGATAAGGGTTATCGGTTATATCGATATGCGATTTACTTTACGTCAACTGCAAGTCTTCGTCGCCGTCGCCCAGCAAGAGAGCGTGTCGCGGGCTGCCGGCCTGCTCAATCTCTCGCAGTCGGCAGCCAGCACTTCAATTACCGAACTGGAGCGCCAGTCTAGCTGCCAATTGTTCGATCGGGCGGGCAAGCGCCTGAGCCTCAACGCCCTGGGCAAACAGTTACTGCCCCAGGCCGTTGCCCTGCTCGACCAGGCCAAGGAAATCGAAGACCTGCTCAACGGCAAATCCGGGTTTGGCTCACTGGCGGTCGGTGCCACGCTGACCATCGGCAACTACCTGGCGACCTTGCTGATCGGCAGCTTCATGCAGCGCCATCCGGAAAGCCAGGTGAAACTGCATGTACAGAACACAGCCAATATTGTGCATCAGGTCGCACACTACGAAATTGATCTGGGTCTAATCGAAGGCGATTGCAACCACCCGGATATCGAAGTGCAGAGTTGGGTCGAGGATGAACTGGTGGTGTTCTGCGCCCCCCAGCATCCGCTGGCGGCACGTGGCCATGCGAGCATGGAAGAGCTCGCTCACGAGGCCTGGATTCTTCGCGAACAAGGCTCCGGTACGCGCCTGACCTTTGATCAGGCCATGCGCCATCACCGCAGTGCATTGAATATCCGCCTGGAGCTGGAGCATACCGAGGCGATCAAGCGTGCCGTGGAATCAGGCTTGGGGATTGGCTGCATTTCCCGGCTGGCCCTGCGTGACGCATTTCGCCGCGGCAGTCTGGTGGCCGTGGAAACCCCAGACCTGGACCTGGCGCGACAGTTCTACTTCATCTGGCATAAACAGAAGTACCAGACCTCGGCCATGCGCGAGTTCCTCGAACTGTGCCGCGCTTTCACCGCAGGGGTTCAGCGCAGCGACGAGATCGTCTTGCCGACCATTGCCTGAGCGGTCAGATCAGAATCACTGCCCACACCAGTGCAATCATGCTCAGGGCCACGAACTGAGCGGCGCTGCCCATGTCCTTGGCGTTTTTCGACAAGGGGTGCAGGTCGAGGGAAATTCGATCGATTGCCGCTTCCACCGCGGAGTTGAGCAACTCCACAATCAGTGCGAGCAGGCAGACGGCAATCAGTACTGCCTGTTCGACTCGGCTGACGTTGAGGATAAACGTCAACGGAATCAGGATGACGTTGAGCAGGACCAATTGACGAAAAGCCGCTTCGCCGGTGAATGCAGCGCGCAGGCCATCAAGGGAATAGCCTGACGCGTTGAGGATACGTTTGAGACCGGTTTGACCTTTGAAAGGTGACATAGAGTAAGCAACTGAACAAAAAGGAATGGGAAAGCTAGATCAACAAAAGTCAAAAAAGCGTGAAGGTATCGCCCTTTATTGAGGGGAAATTGACTCAAGTTGTTGCAACAGCAACGCGGCCTGGGTGCGAGTGCGAACGCCCAACTTGCGGAAAATAGCGGTCACGTGGGCCTTGATGGTCGCCTCGGAAACACTCAACTCGTAGGCGATCTGCTTGTTCAGCAGGCCTTCGCAGACCATGGTCAGCACGCGGAACTGCTGGGGTGTCAAGCTCGCCAGGCCTTCACTGGCAGCCTTGGCCTCAGGCGAAACATCGACCGCCTCGAATGCTTGCGGCGGCCAGAATACATCACCATCGAGCACGGCACGCACCGCCTGCTGAATCACTTCAAGCGAACTGGACTTGGGAATGAAGCCACTGGCCCCGAACTCGCGGGACTTGACCATGATCGAGGCCTCCTCCTGCGCCGAGACCATCACCACCGGAATCTGCGGGTACTGACCGCGCAGCAGGACCAGACCGGAAAACCCGTACGCGCCCGGCATGTTCAGATCCAGCAGGACCAGATCCCAGTCGGCTTTTTCCGTCAGGCGAGTTTCCAGTTCGGCAATGCTTGCCACCTCAACCAGGCGCACATCGGGCCCCAGGCCCAGGGTGACGGCCTGACGCAGCGCGCTGCGAAAGAGGGGATGGTCATCGGCAATCAGGATGTCGTATGTGGCCATTTTTCAAATGATCCTGTTTTTTATGGCAGACCTGATGCATTCAGATCTCGCCAAGACACTCAAGGTAGCACCAGCAGGTGCTACCAACAGGGTGCGTTCAACGCCAAGTGCCCGAAAAATCGGCGTTTCAATCTTCGGCCGCACCCCAATCGGCGCCAAGGATGCCCAGCGAAGCCGGGGTGGTCAAGCCGCATCCTTTACGGCATCTTAGCCGGCTAACTAATAAGAGTGCCATCATGCAGACCAAAGCCCTGCGCGCCGATGTCCTGATGCTGATCACCGCCATGATCTGGGGGTCAGGATTTGTCGCACAAACCTCCGGCATGGATCATATCGGTCCCTTCCTCTATTCCGGCCTGCGCTTCGCCCTGGGCTCACTGTGCCTGCTGCCGCTGGTGCTGTTGCGCACCCCCGCTCGAGCGGAGCCCTTTCTGACCCGCGGACTGCTGCTTGGCGGCTGCCTGATGGGACTTGCGCTGGCCCTTGGGATCAATCTGCAACAGGTCGGCCTGCTGTTTACCAGTGTGACCAACGCCGGGTTCATCACCGGCCTCTACGTCATTGTAGTGCCGTTGTTGGGACTACTCATTGGCCACAAGACCGGACTCGGTACCTGGCTCGGAGCATCCCTGGCGGTGGTCGGGATGTTTCTGCTCAGCGTCGGCGATCAGTTCCAGGTGGCTTCCGGCGACTGGTTGCAATTGATCGGCGCATTTGTCTGGGGCGGGCACGTGGTATTGGTAGGTGTTTTCGCCGGCCGACACGATCCGATTCGCCTGGCCTTTCTGCAATTTGCCACGTGCTCGGTGGTCAGCCTGCTGCTGGCGCTGTATTTCGAGCCTTTCGACATCGACGCAATCATCGCAGCCGGCCCGGCCATCCTGTATGGCGGACTGATTGCCGTCGGTATCGGTTACACCTTGCAGGTCATCGCCCAGAAGGACGCGATTGCCTCCCACGCGGCGATCATCTTTTCGATGGAAGCGGTATTTGCCGCCATCGCCGGCGCCTGGTTGCTGGGAGAACAACTGAGCATTCGCGGCTACATGGGCTGCGGGCTGATGCTGGCCGGCATGCTCGCAGCGCAACTCTGGCCAAAGGAGCCCCGATTGGTCGGAGCCTGAGGACTCAGAGGAAGGGTTTGAGGCGAGCGTGAGGGGCGTCGTTCGGATCGATCGGTTGTTGGAATTTGGCCGACAGGTAATGCGTACTGAACACATCCAGGTAAGCATCCAGCGCTTCGCTGGCCAATTGGTCGTCGGCCAGTTCCAGACACAATGCAGCCACTTCGGCGGTACAGAAGTGATCGTCGCGCCTGGAGCGGCGCAGCTTGTAGCGCGACAGTTGCTCGGGCGCCAGACTCAACACCGGCAGGTGCTCAAGATAAGGGCTCTTGCGAAACATCTTGCGCGCCTCACTCCAGGTGGCGTCCAGCAGGATAAACAACGGGCGCTTACCCTCCTCGACCGTGACCTGCGACACCACCCGCTCGGGCGCGACAAACTCGCCGGGAAACACGATGTACGGCTGCCATTGCGGATCGGCGATCAGTGCCAGCAAGTCCGGCTCGACCTCCGTGCGCGACCATGCAAACGCGCTGGTCTGGTCGACCACATCGGCAATCAGCCAGCCCGTATTGCTCGGTTTCATCGGCTCGACGTCGTGCATCACCAGGCACATGGCCGACCTTGCTGCGACTGTCGGTCGCCAGGCGCACATGCAATGACTGGGAATCACTCGGCAGCGGGCGCAACGCTCGGCCCGCGAGCCGCGCGCTACAAAAGGCCTGATGGCTCGCGCCAGACGCAAGGCGCGCAAACGGGAAACGGCATGACTCATGACAGGGTTCGTCGGCAGGTGGATTGAATCGACACGAAAAGCGCTCGGCTGGGCAGGAAAGTAGCGCCAGTTTATCAGAGCGCCCCGCACAAGCCTGTACCGCCCGCGCCCTGCCCCCTATAATTTGCCGCCACTGAACGCTCAGCCCTGTGACGGGTCGAAGCACCAGTCACTGAATCAGGAGAGTTCCATGCTGCGCCTTATCGTTCCCACCGCCGCCCTGCTACTGGCGCTACCCTTCAGTGCCCAGGCCGCGTCCAAGCAAGACTACGACCTGAACAAGATGCTGCAGAAGGTTGCCCAGGAAAGTAACGTCGGCCTGCCTCGCGAAGTCAGCAACGATATTCTCGACATGGGCTATACCGTTGAAGGCAAGGAATTGATCGACCATTTGAGCGTGCAGAAAGACTATGCCGATCAGATGCGCACCAACCCCAAGGCGGTGTACCTGCAATTGGGCGCCAGCGTCTGCCGCAACCCGAACTACCGCAAGCTGATGGCCAAGGGCGCGATCATGCGCTACGAGTTCACCGAGAACAAAACCAATCGCCCAGTCGCCTCGGCCAAATTCCAGGAATCGGATTGCCCGGCAACACCTGCGCAAAAGAAGAAGTAACCCCTACAAACCCGCGCGCCGCTGCTCTTCAGCCGCGCGCAGTTCGGCAACCAGCGCCTGCAAATAGGGCGAACGCTGCTCTCTGCTCTCCAGCCGTCGCCGACATTCCTCCTCGAGGCTCACCTGATGATCCTCGGCTGCCGCCTTAAGCGTTTGATACAACTGCGTATCGATCTCCAGAATCACCAGTTTCATTGATCCCGCCTCCGTGCCCTCGAATCACCACTACTTGCCGATGACTCCCTACCGCTCCTGATACCCTGCGCCTTGCCCTGGACGCACGGTTGACCTGTTGTGTCTGTTATCCAGTAAATCAGAGCCTGCCGGCTTGAGTGTGGGTTCAGACGGGCGGTGAACACCCATCGATCAGCGCGCAGCGCGCTTGCCAGCGCAGTCATGGGAGGGCCATGATCAAGCCAGCGCAACGGACCGCGAACGTCTAGATTCAATGTATTGATATTCAACGTTCGCGGCAGAAAAGGAGCTGCCATCCAGCGTCTGGCTCACGAACCGAGGGTTCCGTGTAGAAGGAGAAGTTGAATGCCCTACCAACCGAATGACCTGCTGATACGTCATTTTCAAAGCAACGGCGTCGATCTCAGTAGCAAGATCGAAGAGCAACTCAACCTGGTTTCCCCCAACAGCCCGAATATCCCGATCTACCGCGACATGATGCTGACGGTCCTGCGCATGGCCCAGGACGACCATAATCGCTGGAACGCGAAGATTACCCTGCAGGCCCTGCGCGAGCTGGAGCATGCCTTTCGCGTTCTCGAACAGTTCAAGGGACGACGCAAGGTCACGGTATTCGGCTCGGCACGCACCCCGATCGAACACCCGCTGTACGCCCAGGCCCGAGAACTGGGGCAGAAACTCGCGCAATCCGGGCTGATGGTGATTACCGGCGCAGGTGGCGGGATCATGGCCGCGGCCCATGAAGGTGCGGGGCGAGAGCATAGCCTGGGGTTCAATATCACCCTGCCTTTCGAGCAGCATGCCAACCCCACCGTCGGCGGCACCGGTAACTTGCTGCCCTTCCACTTCTTCTTTACCCGCAAACTGTTTTTCGTCAAGGAGGCCGACGCACTGGTGCTGTGCCCCGGCGGGTTCGGCACGCTGGACGAGGCTCTGGAAGTGCTGACCCTGATCCAGACCGGCAAAAGCCCGTTGGTTCCGGTGGTGCTGCTGGATGTTCCCGGGGGCACCTTCTGGGAGAGCGCACTGGACTTCATTCGCAACCAACTGGAGGCCAATCACTACATCCTGCCCAATGACCTGAAGCTGGTCCGCCTGGTCTACAGCGCTGAAGAGGCGGTGGCTCAGATCAATCAGTTCTACAGCAACTTCCACTCCAGCCGCTGGCTGAAAAATCAGTTCGTGATCCGCATGAGCCACCCGCTCAACGAGCAGGCACTGGAGCACATACAAAGCGCCTTCGCCGACCTGTGCCTGAGCGATCAATTTCACCAGCATGAATACAGTGGCGAGGAGCACGACGACGCTCAATTCAGCCACCTGACGCGATTGGCTTTCACCTTCAAGGCCCGCGATCACGGGCGCCTGCGCGAACTGGTGAACTACATCAACCTGAGTGGAAACTGGGCGACGACCAAGCCTGCAATCCCGAAACACAAACGGGAATCCAGAGTGACCTGAAATATAAGAGGCCCGACTACGTTCATAGCCGGGCCCAATCAGTCTTCCATTCCTCGGCCGCTGAACAAGCGGCCGATCATCTCCATGGAATAACCGCGATACGCGAGAAATCGCCCCTGCCTGGCACGTTCGCGGGCGTTCGCCGGCAACTGCCCGGAAAACTTGCGCCGCCAGACGTCTTCCAGCTGAGCCTGCCAGTTGATACCGCACTCACGCAGGGCCAACTCGATGTCCGCGCGCTGCAAGCCACGCTGCCCCAACTCATCGCGAATACGCGACGGGCCATAGCCAGAACGAGCACGGTAGGAAACAAAGCTTTCGAGGTAGCGTGACTCAGACAGCAGCCCCTCTTCCGTCAAGCGGTCGAGGGCAGTGTCGATCATTTCATCAGGAGCGCCGCGCTGACGCAGCTTTCGCGTCAGCTCGAATCGACCGTGCTCGCGGCGCGCGAGCAGGTCCATTGCAGTTCGCCGCACTGCGACGAGGTTATCGAGTACGGCGATCATGGGGTCAATCAGACATCAACGTCGACTTCGGCCAGATCATCTTCGGTCTGGCTAACCTTGGAGGCCTCAAGGTTCCCGGCAGGAGACAGCAGCTTATCGCGAATCTGCTTCTCGAGCTTGGCCGCAACGTCCGGGTTGTCCGCAAGGAACTTGGCCGAGTTGGCCTTGCCCTGACCGATCTTGGTGCCGTTATAGGCATACCAGGCACCGGACTTCTCGACAAAACCATGCAGCACGCCCAGGTCGATCATCTCACCGTTGAGGTAGATGCCCTTGCCGTAAAGAATCTGGAACTCTGTCTGGCGGAATGGCGCCGCGACCTTGTTCTTGACGACCTTGACGCGGGTTTCGCTGCCCACCACTTCATCGCCTTCCTTCACCGCGCCAGTACGACGGATGTCCAGGCGAACCGAAGCGTAGAACTTCAACGCGTTACCACCTGTGGTGGTTTCCGGGCTGCCGAACATCACGCCGATCTTCATCCGGATCTGGTTGATGAAGATCACCAGGCAGTTGGCGTTCTTGATGTTACCGGTGATTTTACGCAGCGCCTGGGACATCAGACGGGCTTGCAGGCCCACGTGCATGTCACCCATCTCGCCTTCGATTTCCGCCTTCGGTACCAGTGCTGCCACGGAGTCGACGATAATCACGTCAACCGCGTTGGAACGCACCAGCATGTCGGTGATTTCCAGGGCTTGCTCACCGGTGTCCGGCTGGGAAACCAGCAAGTCATCGACGTTCACACCCAACTTGCCAGCGTACTCAGGATCCAGAGCATGCTCGGCATCAACGAATGCGCAGGTCGCACCGGCTTTTTGTGCCTGGGCGATCACCGACAGTGTCAGCGTGGTTTTACCGGAGGATTCAGGACCGTAGATTTCAACGATACGGCCTTTTGGCAGACCGCCAATGCCGAGTGCAATGTCCAGACCCAGAGAGCCCGTGGAAATAGCCGGGATCGCCTGACGGTCCTGATCGCCCATACGCATTACGGCACCCTTGCCGAATTGACGTTCGATCTGACCCAGGGCCGCAGCCAAGGCTTTCTTCTTGTTGTCGTCCATTAAAGTCCTCACGTAATCAATAAGGCCTGACGGCCAACACCTGTATAAGTAGACAGTATTATTCCACAGCGATTGTGGATCGCCTACCCCTGATTTGAGATTTCTCCGGCAGCATGTTGCAGCAGCCCCTCTAGCGCGGCCTTCACCGTTTGTCGGCGGACGTCATCGCGGTTACCGGGGAAGTGCCGGCATTCGGCAAACACCGCCTCGCCTACCCCCCAGGCCAGCCAGACAGTGCCGACCGGCTTGTTCGGCGAACCGCCATCCGGCCCGGCGATCCCGCTGACGGCCACGGCGAAATGTGCATGACTGGCATGCTGGGCACCGCGGACCATGGCCTCGACCACCTCACGGCTCACCGCGCCCACCTGCTCGAACAATTCGGCCGGCACCTTCAATTGCCGGGTCTTCTGTCGATTGGAGTAAGTGACATAACCTGCCTCGAACCATGCCGAGCTGCCGGCGATCCGGGTGATTGCCTCGGCGATACCACCTCCAGTGCAAGATTCGGCAGTGCTGACATGGGCGTTGAGAACCTGCAGACGCCGGCCCAATTCCGCAGCCAGTTGGGTGATTTCATTCACGGTTATCTCCTTGTCAGACGGGCGTGCGCACTACCCTACATGACCAGGTAGCGCTTGCAAGGCACTGACTGGGACAAATTGTGAGACGAGGACTATGGCCGATCCTGGCCGCGATCCTGGGCAACCGCCTCCAGCACATTGATGCGTCGGGCTGCCCAGCGTCGATACAAGGCAATGGCGAAGTCCGCACCGGCCACCGCCGTCAAACCACCAAGGGCACCGGCCGTCCAGGCAGAAACATTGGCCGCATAGAGCAACATTACCACCGAAACTCCACACATCATGCTGGAACCGGAACGCAGAATCAGACGCCGCACCAACGCCCAGCCCTGCGCCCCTTCCTTATCAGCGCGCCACATTTCCCCCACCACCCCACCCAGCACGGCGAGTGCCATGACCAGCCAGACAGGGATCTCCAGCAGCCCTTGCTGTTCGATTGTCATTTCACTACCTCCAGGCTGGACGATGTTGGCACTCAGGATATGCATCAATGCATAGCAGGTCAATCGAAAAGACCTAGCCCCTGCCAAACCAATGCATCAATGCATTACCCAAGACAAGAAAAAGCCGCCTGCGGCGGCTCGATCGAGCAACTGGAAAACCTTAACGGGCGTACATACCCCACCAGAAGACGTGTCCCAGAATAACGATCTGCCCAGTCTGAATATCCTGGAAGCTGTAATCTTCATCCGGGTGTTCTTCCCGGTTGAAGCTGCGCAGGCGAATCCCGCTCGGCAGGCGGTACAACTGCTTCACCCGCAGTTGGCCGTTGTGATTGATGGCGTACAGGTCGCCATCGACTATATCGCCGATCCCGCACTTTCCAGCGTTGACGCCAACCGTGGCACCATCGCGTAGCACCGGCAACATGCTGTTACCACGCACTGTCACGCACTTGGCCTGGTCAAACTGAACCCCATTCTGTCGCAGGCTGCGCTTGCCGAATCGCAGGCTGGCGCGTTCGCTTTCCTCGATGGCGAATCTTCCCGATCCCGCCGCCAATTCAACCTCGCGCAAAAATGGCACCGACACCTCATCGTCATCGATAGGGGTTTCGTCATCCCATAGACTGATGTCCTTGAGTTCCGAGTGTGAAGGCTCACGAGGTGCTGGATGGTCTGAACCGATCTCGACACGGCCGCGAAGCTGGTCGGTACTGACCTGGAAATAATTGGCGATCTTCGAGATATGCCTGTCCGACGGATCAGCGATCTTGCCGCCAAGAATCCGCGACAGGGTGGATTGCGGCACGCCGGTACGCCGGTGCAACTCTGTAGGAGTGATCCCGTGTTGGTCGAGCAGCGCTCTGAGGACGATAGACACATTGCGTTTTTGCATAAACTGCATGATGCATCTTCTTTAGGGTGATGACAAATGCGCTGTTGCATAGGCCGCCAACGGCCCCGTAAGACGTTGATCCTGGGTCGTGCGGACTCGCCCGTGTTAACCTTGCGTCCATCGCGTAAAGGCCTGCGAAACACCACCCTTTACCCACCCTCTTGAATGAATTCACCTGATTACCCGATGAATAAAGCACTCTCCGATCTGTCCTCCCACACCCCGATGATGCAGCAGTACTGGCGCCTGAAGAACCAGCACCCGGACCAGTTGATGTTCTATCGTATGGGCGATTTCTACGAGATCTTCTATGAAGACGCGAAGAAGGCCGCCAAGTTGCTGGACATCACCCTGACAGCTCGCGGACAGTCGGCGGGCCAGGCGATTCCAATGTGCGGCATTCCTTACCATGCCGCCGAAGGTTACCTGGCGAAGCTGGTCAAGCTCGGCGAGTCGGTGGTGATCTGCGAACAGGTGGGTGACCCGGCGACCAGCAAGGGGCCGGTGGAGCGCCAGGTGGTCCGCATCATCACGCCAGGCACCGTCAGCGACGAAGCGCTGCTCGACGAGCGTCGCGACAACCTGATTGCGGCCGTATTGGGTGACGAACGCCTGTTCGGCCTCGCCGTGCTGGACATCACCAGTGGCAATTTCACCGTCCTTGAAATCAAGGGCTGGGAAAACCTGCTAGCGGAGCTGGAGCGGGTCAATCCGGTCGAATTGATGATTCCGGACGACTGGCCTAAAGATTTGCCCGCCGAAAAACGTCGCGGTGTTCGTCGGCGTGCGCCATGGGATTTTGAGCGAGATTCGGCGCTGAAGAGTCTTTGCCAGCAATTTTCCACCCAGGACCTCAAAGGCTTTGGCTGCGAAAACCTGACACTGGCCATTGGCGCTGCCGGCTGCCTTTTGAGCTACGCCAAGGAAACCCAACGCACTGCCCTGCCGCACCTGCGCAGCCTGCGCCATGAGCGCCTGGACGATACCGTGGTGCTGGACGGTGCCAGCCGTCGCAACCTGGAGCTGGACGTCAATCTGGCCGGTGGTCGCGACAACACCCTGCAATCGGTGGTCGATCGCTGCCAAACCGCCATGGGCAGCCGCTTGCTGACCCGCTGGCTGAACCGTCCATTGCGCGACCTGAAAGTACTGCAAGCCCGTCAGAGCTCGATCACCTGCCTACTTGATGGCTATCGCTTCGAGAAACTGCAACCGCAACTCAAGGAAATCGGCGACATTGAACGCATCCTGGCGCGGATCGGCCTGCGCAATGCCCGCCCTCGCGACCTGGCCCGACTGCGCGATGCCCTGGGCGCCCTGCCGCAATTGCAATTGGCAATGAGCGAACTGGAGGCTCCGCACCTCACTCAGCTGGCAGTGATTACCAGCACCTATCCGGAACTGGCAGCGCTGCTGGAAACGGCGATTATCGACAACCCGCCCGCGGTAATCCGTGACGGCGGCGTGTTGAAAACCGGTTACGACGCCGAGCTGGATGAACTACAAGCCTTGAGCGAAAACGCCGGCCAGTTCCTGATCGACCTCGAAGCCCGGGAGAAAGCCCGTACCGGACTGTCCCATCTCAAAGTCGGCTACAACCGGATCCACGGTTACTTCATCGAACTGCCGAGCAAGCAGGCGGAGCAAGCACCCGCCGATTACATCCGACGCCAGACCCTCAAGGGCGCCGAGCGGTTTATTACGCCGGAGCTCAAGGCGTTTGAAGACAAGGCACTGTCCGCCAAGAGCCGTGCCCTGGCGCGCGAGAAAATGCTCTACGAAGCATTGCTCGAAGACCTGATCAGTCAACTGCCACCCCTGCAGGACACCGCAGCCGCTTTGGCCGAACTGGATGTCTTGAGCAACCTGGCTGAGCGCGCGCTGAATCTGGACCTCAACTGCCCGCGCTTCGTCAGCGAGCCGTGCATGCGTATCAATCAGGGCCGTCACCCGGTTGTCGAGCAAGTCCTGACCACGCCGTTCGTGGCCAACGACCTGAGTCTTGATGACAACACACGGATGCTGGTGATCACCGGCCCGAACATGGGCGGTAAATCCACCTACATGCGCCAGACCGCACTGATTGTGTTGCTGGCTCATATCGGCAGTTTCGTGCCCGCGGCCAGTTGCGAGTTGTCGCTGGTGGACCGCATCTTCACCCGAATCGGTTCCAGTGACGACCTGGCAGGTGGGCGCTCGACCTTCATGGTGGAAATGAGCGAAACCGCAAACATCCTGCACAATGCCACCGAGAGAAGCCTGGTGCTGATGGACGAAGTCGGCCGCGGAACCAGCACCTTCGACGGTCTATCCCTGGCATGGGCTGCCGCCGAGCGTCTGGCTCAATTGCGCGCCTACACTCTGTTTGCCACCCATTACTTCGAACTGACGGTATTGCCGGAAAACCAGCCACTGGTGGCAAACGTGCACCTCAATGCTACCGAGCACAACGAACGCATCGTATTCCTGCACCATGTGCTGCCTGGCCCGGCCAGCCAAAGCTACGGGTTGGCGGTAGCACAACTGGCCGGCGTGCCGAATGAAGTCATCCTGCGGGCCCGCGAGCATTTGAGCCGCCTGGAAACCACCAGCTTGCCCCATGAAGCCCCCGCCCCGGCCAAAGACAAACCCGTGACACCGCAGCAGAGCGACCTGTTCGCCAGCCTGCCTCATCCGGTGCTCGACGAGTTGGCCAAACTTGATCTGGATGACCTGACGCCACGTCGTGCGCTCGAAATGCTCTATACACTGAAGACACGGATCTAACGCTGTCGCCTGCAAGCTGTTAGAATCTCGCGCGGTTTGGGGTGCTGCAGGCAATTAGCCTGGTCTGCAGTCGACCGCTCCCAAACCCAGCGACCCCAACGTGAAGGGGCGCAGCATGCCGCCTGAGGAGAGAATTAGAAATGACCTTCGTCGTCACCGACAACTGCATCAAGTGCAAGTACACCGACTGCGTAGAAGTCTGTCCGGTGGACTGCTTTTACGAAGGCCCGAACTTCCTGGTGATTCACCCGGATGAGTGCATCGACTGCGCCCTGTGCGAGCCGGAATGCCCTGCCGTGGCCATTTTCTCCGAGGACGAAGTCCCGGAAGAGATGCAGGAATTCATTCAGTTGAACGTTGAGTTGGCCGAAATCTGGCCCAACATCACCGAGAAGAAAGAGTCGCTGCCAGACGCCGAAGAGTGGGATGGGGTCAAAGGCAAGATCAAAGACCTCGAACGCTGATCCTGGCTTCGCGCTCTCAAAAGGCCCTTCGTGGGCCTTTTTGCTTTTCTACGGGCAAAAAAAAGGGGCGGTTTGACCCGCCCACATTTTTTCCCTATTCCCTGTGTTCCCTTTCATCGTCCTGATGAATCACGTCCTTGCGATGTTCCTTGACCATCATCCTTGATGGCTGTGTCTGTCCGTCGACACAGGGCTGATATTAAAGAGTTCCCCGACAATCACAATCACCCTTGGGAGTTAAACACTCCGTATAGGCGACCGAAGAAACACAAATAAATCCTTTAAAAACAATAGTTTAAATGACGTACTACACACCGGCGGAATGCAACTTCCGAAATTAAAAACTGAACACTTACGAAAGACTAAGCGAAGGCTTACACAAACCTGAGAAAGAGAACCAACCGCTAGCTCCATTGATCGACACCTGATCAGCGCCCAACAAAAAGCCCCGACACAGGCGGGGCTTTTGTTATCGAGAGAGGCTGTTACTGAAACAGTGACTCACTTGATAATCCATTTTTTTCGAGAATTTCACGCAGGCGTTTGAGTCCTTCGACCTGAATCTGCCTTACCCGCTCGCGGGTCAGGCCGATTTCCAGGCCAACATCCTCCAGCGTGCTGCTCTCATGGCCACGCAGACCAAAGCGGCGGATGACCACCTCGCGCTGCTTGTCCGTCAGCTCAGAGAGCCACTGATCGATGCTTTGCGACAGGTCATCGTCCTGAAGCAGTTCGCAGGGATCGGTGGGACGGTCGTCGGTGAGGGTGTCCAGCAGGGTTTTATCCGAATCCGGACCCAGCGAGACGTCAACTGAAGAAACCCGCTCATTCAAGCCCAGCATGCGCTTGACCTCTCCCACCGGTTTTTCCAGCAGGTTGGCGATTTCCTCGGGGGAAGGTTCATGATCGAGTTTCTGGGTCAACTCACGTGCTGCACGGAGGTAGACATTGAGCTCCTTGACCACATGAATCGGCAACCGGATGGTCCGGGTCTGATTCATGATCGCGCGCTCGATGGTCTGACGGATCCACCAGGTTGCGTAGGTCGAGAAACGGAAGCCGCGTTCCGGATCGAATTTCTCTACCGCCCGGATCAATCCGAGGTTGCCCTCTTCGATCAGGTCAAGCAATGACAATCCCCGATTGACGTAGCGCCGGGCGATTTTCACCACCAGTCGCAAGTTGCTTTCAATCATGCGTTTGCGCCCAGCCGGATCACCACTTTGCGACAGCCGCGCAAAATGAACTTCTTCTTCCGGGGAGAGCAAGGGGGAAAAGCCGATTTCATTGAGATACAACTGGGTGGCGTCTAGCGCCCGGGTGTAGTCAATGTACTTGTGTTGCTTGAGTGAGGCGGAGTGTTTGGATTTTGCGCGAGCTGAGGGCGTAGCAGCCCCATCATTCGACGTCTGATCCGATGCGACGTCGGTCTCCATCAGGAGAACCTCATCGTCGATGTCAAACTCCGGCACTTCTTTACTGAGAGCCATTGTTATAGTCCTTTGGTGAGTTCGACCTCAAGCTCTAGCGGCGCCTTTATCCTTGGCAACGCTGGAGCCTGTTCCCTCTACGTGACGGAACAGGCTGGAAGCACATCAACGACGTGGCAGGAATTGCAGCGGATCGACTGGTTTACCTTGGCGGCGAATCTCAAAATGCAGTTTCACCCGGTCTGTACCCGTTGACCCCATTTCGGCAATTGTCTGCCCGACCTTGACCTGCTGCCCCTCCCGAACCAACAGCCTGCGGTTGTGACCGTAAGCACTGACGTAGGTATCGCTGTGTTTGATGATGACCAACTCGCCGTAGCCCCGCAAGCCACTCCCGGCGTAAACCACTGTCCCATCAGACGCAGCTAAAACAGGCTGTCCCAAATCTCCGGCGATATCAATTCCTTTATTCAAACTACCGTTTGAAGAGAATTTTCCAATCAAAATGCCATTAGATGGCCATCCCCAACCTGTCGGCGCCGGCCCCGCAGGCGGCAACGGCGCGGGCGCCGTCTTGCTGGCAACGCTCGGAGCGACCGTGGTTGTAGGGGTGCCCGCGGCCGAGGCTGGACGTCGGGTGACGGTAAATTTGCCCGAAGGAGAACTGCTGGTCGTGGACGAAGCTATGACCGGCGTCGGCGTTGAACCGGTACGGCCATCAAAGCGAATCGTCTGACCCGGATGTATTGTGTAGGGCGCAGGAATATTGTTTCGAGCTGCAAGGGCCTTGTAGTCCCAACCGTAGCGAAAGGCGATCGAAAACAGCGTATCGCCGCGCCTGACCACATACTGACCGGTGGTGACGGCAGGACGCTGGGCAGCGGTATTGTTACGATCCACGACCCGCACGTCACTCGACTTGGTGCTCGAACATCCGACCAGCAATGAACTCAAGACAAGGCCAGTCACCAGGCACTGAAAGCTTTTTGTACCAATACACTGCGCAATGACTTTGAGACTCACCCGCCGCTCCCTTTCTGGTGGCTGAAATAGAAGATTGCCTTGTTCAGGCATGAAGTGTCGCAAGTATAACTGGCCGTTCGGGCTTTACCGGCGCTGAAGCGAAATCGGCACACGCACACGTTTGCCTGATGCTCCAGGACCGCGTTTAACCCATCCTTGCCGCTGTAAGACCAAGGCAAACGAAGAGAATTCAGCGGTGTTCAACAAATGCTCAGGCCAGCGGCCCATTGAGCAATGGGACGAAGCGAACCGACCCCAGAACACGCCTGGAAAAACCATGTTCCTCACGAATGATCAACATCAGTTGCTGGACTTCTCCCGAGCCAACCGGAATCACCAGACGACCTCCTGGCGCGAGTTGATCGAGCAAGGCCTGAGGCACATCAGTCGCCACCGCGGTGACAATAATGCCGTTGTAGGGCGCCAGAGCCGGCCAGCCCTCCCAGCCATCGCCCCAGCGAAAGACCACGTTGCGTAAATTCAACTCGACCAGGCGTTCCTTGGCCCGATCCTGCAGCACCTTGATGCGCTCGACTGAAAACACACGCTCGACCAGCTGCGACAAGACTGCCGTCTGATAGCCGGACCCGGTACCGATCTCCATCACCTTGTCCAGAGGACCGGCCTCCAACAGCAACTCGCTCATGCGCGCCACCATATAAGGCTGGGAGATGGTCTGGTTGTGGCCGATCGGCAGCGCTGTGTCTTCATAGGCGCGATGGGCCAGCGCCTCATCGACGAACAAATGACGCGGCGTACGACGAATGACCTCCAGCACCTGGGGGTTACTCACCCCTTCTTCGTAGAGACGCTGGATCAAGCGTTCGCGGGTACGCTGGGAAGTCATGCCGATCCCCCGGCGCAACATGTCGTCTTGCTCGCGAGCCATCAGCGCAGTCCCTCCAGCCAGCCATCGAGACGTGCAAAGGCATCATTGAAAGTACGATCGAGTTGCAGCGGCGTGATCGAGACATAACCCTGCATGACGGCATGAAAGTCAGTGCCCGGCCCACCGTCTTCCGCATCGCCGGCAGCGGCAATCCAGTAACCGGCCTTGCCGCGAGGATCGACCACCTTGATCGGTGCCGCCGCACGAGCCCGATGGCCCAGTCGAGTCAACTGGATCCCGCGGATGTGATCGAGCGGCAAGTTGGGAATATTTACGTTCAGCACCGTGCGCGGCGGCAGGTCCAGTTCGGCATGAGCGGCAACCAGTTTGCGCGCGAAGTAGGCAGCCGTCGGCAGGTTTTCGACCTGACGCGACACCAGGGAAAAGGCAAACGACGGCGCCCCAAGGAAGCGTCCTTCAAGTGCTGCGGCGACGGTACCGGAATACAGCACGTCATCCCCCAGGTTGGCCCCCAGGTTGATTCCCGACACCACCATGTCCGGCTCGTGCGCCAGCAGCCCATTGAGGCCCAGGTGCACACAGTCGGTCGGTGTGCCGTTGAGGCTGATGAAGCCATTGGCCAGGGTGTGTGGGTGCAGCGGACGGTCGAGGGTCAGCGAACTGCTGGCGCCACTTTTGTCCTGGTCCGGGGCAACCACCACGCACTCGGCATAATCCGCCAGCGCAGCATGCAGCGCGGCGAGACCGGGTGCCATGACCCCGTCGTCGTTAGAAATCAGAATACGCATGGGCTGTCCGTCTGCCCCACCGGCACCAGATCGACGAGTTCACGCACCAATACGGTGGCGAAGCATCCGGCCGGCAGGACGAATTCCAATTGCAGAATGTCAGGCGAAGGATAATGCCACGACAACCCGCCGATGGGCAGCCGCAGAATGCGCCGTTCCTGGCTCATTCCAGCGTTTGCCAACCAGTCGCGCAAATCGGCTTCGTCATTGGCGATGCGCTGCTCCAGCTCATGGGTCGCACCCGTGGCTGGCGAGTCACCCTCGCCCCACTGGGGCCCGGTGGGATGCAAGTCGAGGATGGCCAGGCGCGGGTCATTGCATTCAGCAACGCCTGCGGGGAAGAAACTGCGGCTGTCGGTGAAGGCCAGCAAATCGCCGACCTGAGCGCGCTGCCAACTGCCGTCGGCGACCCGGGCCGCCAACACCTGGTTGAACAGGAAGCTGCGGGCAGTCGAGAGCAAGCGCGAGCGCACGTTGCGTTGCTCTGGCAAGGCCTTGCGGGCCGCCCAGTCACGGGCATCAACCACGTTGCCACCGTTGTGACCGAAACGCTGGGCACCGAAATAATTGGGGATGCCCTGTTGGGCGATCAACTGCAGACGCGCCTCGATAGCCTCGCGATCGCCAGCAAACTGGGTCAGGCGCAGGGTAAAGCCATTGGCCGAGTGAGCGCCGCGCTGCAGCTTGCGCTTGTGCCGGGCGGTCTTGAGGATTTTCAACGTGGCATTTTCTGCGCCAGACAGATCGGGGTCGGCCTTGCCTGGCAGTTGCACGCTAAACCACTGGCGGGTCAGGGCCTGGCGATCTTTCAACCCGGCGTAGCTGACCGTGCGCAACGGTACCCCCGCCGCCTTGGCGATGCGCCGGGCGGCCTCTTCAGTATTCAGGCCACGCTTCTCGACCCAGATCCACAGGTGTTCGCCGTCGCCGGTCAGCGGGATGTCGAGCACTTCATCGACCTGAAAATCTTCGGCGATGGCTTTCAATACGGCGGTGCCCAGCGGTTCGCCATAGGCACGCGGGCCGAGCAATTGCAGTTCATTCATGGGCGCAGCAACAAGGCAACGGAATGCACGGCGATGCCTTCTTCGCGGCCGACGAAGCCGAGCTTTTCAGTGGTGGTAGCTTTCACGTTCACTTGATCCAGTTCAACTTGCAGATCCGCGGCAATCAGCGCGCGCATCGTTTCGATATGCGGGGCCATTTTCGGCGCCTGGGCAACGATGGTGTTATCGACGTTGCCGACCTTCCAGCCCTTGGCGTGGATCAACGCAACGACGTGACGCAACAGCACACGGCTGTCGGCACCCTTGAATTGCGGATCGGTATCCGGGAAGTGCTTGCCGATATCACCCAGCGCAGCAGCACCCAGCAAGGCGTCGCTCAATGCGTGCAACAACACGTCGCCGTCGGAGTGGGCGAGCAGCCCGAAGCTGTGGGCAATCTGCACACCGCCCAGAGTAATGAAGTCGCCTTGCGCGAAACGGTGCACATCGTAGCCGTGGCCAATACGCATAAAAAAACGCCCTGATTGAGTCAGGGCGTGATTCTACCTGCTTTAGGCGTTCAGGGCGTGCGCGTGATGCCGCAAGTGATCGTCGATGAAGCTGGCGATGAAAAAATAGCTGTGGTCATAACCGGGTTGCAGGCGCAGGGTCAGCGGATGACCTGCCTGCCTGGCCGCTTGCTGCAAGGCCTCGGGCTTGAGTTGCGTGGCCAGGAAGTCATCCCGATCGCCCTGGTCGACCAGCAATGGCAGTTGTTCCGAGGCCTCGCTGATCAGCACAGAAGCATCCCACTCACGCCATTTCGAGCGCTCTTCGCCCAAGTATCGCGAGAAGGCTTTCTGGCCCCAGGGGCAATCCATCGGATTGTTGATCGGCGAAAACGCCGACACCGATTGATAGCGTCCGGGATTGCGCAGCGCGCAGACCAGGGCACCGTGGCCGCCCATGGAGTGACCGCTGACACCACGTTTGTCCGAGGCCGGAAAATGCGCCTCGACCAACGCCGGTAATTCCTGCACCACGTAGTCATGCATCCGATAGTGTTTGGCCCATGGTTCCTGGGTAGCGTTGAGATAAAACCCGGCACCCAGGCCAAAATCCCACGCGCCATCCGGATCCCCCGGCACACCGGCACCACGCGGGCTGGTATCGGGGGCGACGATGATCAACCCAAGTTCCGCCGCCAGGCGCATGGCGCCCGCCTTTTGCATGAAGTTCTCATCGGTGCAGGTCAGGCCCGACAACCAATACAGCACGGGCAACTTACCGCCCTGCTCGGCCTGAGGCGGCAGGTAGACGGCAAACACCATGTCGCAACCCAGCACTTCGGAGTGATGGCGATAGCGTTTATGCCAGCCGCCAAAGCTCTTCTGACACGAAATATTTTCCAGACTCATGAACGCACCCTCGGCTTCAAGCCGCAAGCACTCGCGGCAAGGAGGTACAGCCTCTTGCCGCTTGAAGCTTGCAGCTCCCCGCTGCTTTAGAAGTGAATGACAGTGCGAATGCTTTTGCCTTCATGCATCAGGTCAAAAGCCTTGTTGATGTCTTCCAGGCCCATGGTGTGGGTGATAAAGGTATCCAGCGGGATTTCGCCGGTCTGGGCCATTTCCACGTAGCTAGGCAGCTCGCTGCGACCACGCACACCACCGAATGCCGAACCGCGCCAGACTCGACCGGTCACCAATTGGAAAGGACGGGTGGAGATTTCCTGGCCAGCACCGGCTACACCGATGATCACCGACTCGCCCCAACCTTTGTGACAGCACTCCAGCGCCGCACGCATCAGTTGCACATTGCCGATGCACTCGAAGGAGAAATCAACACCGCCATCGGTCATGTCGACGATGACTTCCTGGATAGGACGGTCGAAATCTTTCGGATTCACACAATCGGTAGCGCCCAGTTGTTTGGCAATTTCAAACTTCGCCGGGTTGATGTCGATGGCGATAATCCGCCCGGCCTTGGCCTTGACCGCACCGATCACTGCAGACAGGCCGATACCGCCCAGACCGAAGATGGCCACGGTGTCGCCCGGTTTGACCTTGGCGGTATTGATCACAGCACCGATGCCGGTGGTGACGCCGCAACCCAGCAGGCAGACTTTTTCCAGCGGTGCGTCCTTGGCAATTTTGGCCACGGAGATTTCCGGCAGCACGGTGTACTCGGAAAAGGTCGAAGTGCCCATGTAATGGAAAATCGGCTGCCCCTTGTAGGAGAAGCGCGTGGTTCCGTCCGGCATCAAACCTTTGCCCTGGGTGGCACGGATGGCCTGGCACAGGTTGGTCTTGCCCGATTTGCAGAATTTGCACTGGCCGCATTCCGGGGTGTACAGCGGGATTACGTGATCGCCCACGGCGACCGAGGTCACGCCTTCGCCAATGGCTTCGACCACAGCACCGCCTTCATGACCAAGGATCGACGGAAAAATGCCTTCCGGATCGGCGCCCGACAAGGTGTAGGCATCGGTATGGCACACACCGGAGGCGACGACCCGCAGGAGCACTTCACCGGCCTTGGGCATGGCGACGTCGACTTCAACGATCTCAAGGGGTTTCTTGGCCTCGAAGGCAACAGCAGCGCGCGACTTGATCATCCTGGCTCTCCAATGTGAATAAAAACGAAGCAACCAGTGTAAAACACTGCCAGACGATGAATAATCCAGACAAAAGCAAAACATTATTGCCATACAGGGATAATCTGCATGTCCGATAACCGCTGGGAAGGCATCGACGAGTTTGTCGCGGTCGCCGAGTGCAGTCAGTTCACCGCAGCCGCCGAACGCCTGGGGGTTTCTTCCTCGCACATCAGTCGACAAGTCGTACGCCTCGAAGAACGCCTGCAAACCCGCCTGCTCTATCGCAGTACCCGCCGCGTGACCCTGACTGAAGCCGGGCAGACCTTTCTCCAACACTGTCAGCGCTTGCAGGACGGCCGCGAAGAGGCATTGCGTGCGGTGGGCGACCTGACCAGCGAGCCCAAGGGCATGTTGCGCATGACCTGTGCCGTGGCCTATGGCGAACGCTTCATCGTGCCACTGGTCACCCGCTTCATGGGGCTTTATCCGCAACTGCGGGTCGATATCGAGTTGAGCAACCGTCCGCTGGACCTGGTACATGAAGGCCTGGACCTGGCGATCCGCCTCGGGCGCCTGCAAGACTCGCGACTGGTGGCGACTCGCCTGGCGCCACGGCGGATGTACCTGTGCGCATCGCCCTCCTACCTTGAACATTACGGTCGCCCACACAGTCTTTCGGAACTCAGCCGCCATAACTGCCTGGTGGGGAGTTCGGATCTGTGGCAACTGGCCCAGGACGGGCGCGAATTTTCCCAGCGCATCCAGGGCAACTGGCGCTGCAACAGTGGGCAAGCGGTGCTGGATGCTGCACTTCTAGGCGTAGGTTTGTGTCAGCTACCGGACTATTACGTACTGGAGCACCTGAACAGTGGTGCGCTGGTGTCACTGCTGGACGCTCATCAGCCACCGAATACCGCCGTTTGGGCGTTGTACCCACAACAACGGCATCTATCGCCCAAGGTGCGCAAGCTGGTGGACTATTTGAAGGAGGGTTTGGCCGAACGGCCGGAATATCAGGGCTGACGCGAAACCTACAAGGAACCGCGATTCGCCCAACGCAAGCGCAGCCACTCGAGATCTTCGGGGCGCGTCACCTTGAGGTTATCCGCCCGCCCCTCGATAAGGCGCGGTGCCTGGCCCGACCACTCCATCGCCGACGCTTCGTCGGTAATGCTGACATCGGCCACCAGGCTGTCGGCCAACGCTCGGTGCAAGGCGCCCAGGCGAAACATCTGCGGTGTGTAGGCCTGCCAGATCAAGCTGCGGTCGACGGTTTCGAGGACCCGTCCGTGCTTGTCCATGCGCTTCAAGGTGTCGCGAGCAGGAACAGCGAGCAAGCCGCCGACCGGATCGTCCGCCAGCTCCGAGAGCAATTTGTCGAGATCGTCGCGACTCAGGTTCGGCCGTGCCGCGTCATGGACCAGCACCCAATCCTCATCAGCGGCACCTTGCGCATGCAAGTGCAACAAGGCATTGAGTACCGAATCCGAACGCTCGGCACCACCCTCTACTCGCTGGATTCGCGGATCGCGAGCGCAGGCCAGGTTCGGCCAATAGGGATCATCAGATGCAAGGCTGACCACCAGACCTTTCAAGGCTGGATGATCGAGGAAACAGCCGAGGCTGTGTTCGAGAATAGTGCGTCCGCCCAATGGCAAATATTGCTTGGGACGGTCGGCGGCCATACGGGCACCCACACCCGCGGCAGGGATCACGGCCCAGAAGGCCGGCAAGGCGTGCATCATTGGGCCAACTGGTAAAGGGTTTCACCATCCTTGACCATGCCCAACTCATGGCGAGCCCGCTCTTCAACGGTCTCCATGCCTTTTTTCAGCTCCATCACTTCGGCGTCCATCACCCGGTTGCGCTCCAGCAACGTCTGGTTCTCAGCCTGCTGGTCGGCGATCTGCCGAGTCAACTCAGCCACCTGTGCCAGGCTGCCGTTTCCCACCCACAGGCGGTACTGCAACCCCCCCAGGAGCAAGAGCAAGACGAGAAACAACCAATAGGGACTGCGCATCGAATTTCAGGTATCCACTGAATAAAAACAGCCATGCCACACTTTGCAACGTCAGATAGCACGAAGCCTGGAAGAACCAGGCTCGTACTCTAAGGCATCAGACTAGTGGCAAAAAACCCGCTGTTGCGATTTTTTCGCCACAATCTGCTGTCTTTTCACTCCACCAAGCTTAGCCGCGGAATTCGCTGCGGCCGTTGTACTTGGCTTTGGCGCCCAATTGCTCTTCGATACGCAGCAGTTGGTTGTACTTGGAAACCCGGTCGGAACGGCACAGCGAGCCGGTCTTGATCTGGCCAGCAGAGGTGCCCACGGCCAGGTCGGCAATGGTCGAGTCTTCGGTTTCGCCGGAACGGTGCGAGATCACGGCAGTGTAGCCAGCGGCCTTGGCCATCTGGATCGCTTCCAGGGTCTCGGTCAGGGTGCCGATCTGGTTGAACTTGATCAGGATCGAGTTGGCGATCTTCTTATCAATGCCTTCTTTCAGGATCTTGGTGTTGGTCACGAACAGGTCATCACCCACCAGCTGGGTCTTCTCGCCGATCTTGTCGGTGAGGATTTTCCAGCCTGCCCAGTCGGACTCGTCCAGACCGTCTTCGATGGAGATGATCGGGTAACGCTCGGTCAGGCCTTTCAGGTAGTCGGCGAAACCTTCGGCAGTGAACACCTGGCCTTCACCGGACAGGTTGTACTTGCCGTCTTCGAAGAACTCGCTCGCTGCGCAGTCCAGCGCCAGGGTCACGTCAGTGCCCAGCTTGTAACCGGCGTTGGCGACGGCTTCGGAGATCACTTTCAGCGCATCTTCGTTGGACGCCAGGTTCGGCGCGAAACCACCTTCGTCACCCACCGCAGTGTTCAGGCCTCGGGCCTTCAGCACAGCTTTCAGGTGATGGAAAATCTCGGTGCCCATGCGCAGACCGTCCGAGAACGACTTGGCGCCAACCGGCTGCACCATGAATTCCTGGATGTCGACGTTGTTATCAGCGTGCTCGCCACCGTTGATGATGTTCATCATCGGAACCGGCATCGAGTAAACACCCGGGGTGCCGTTCAGGTTGGCAATGTGAGCGTACAGCGGCAGGTCCTGGTCGTGGGCCGCTGCCTTGGCCGCAGCCAGGGAGACGGCGAGGATCGCGTTGGCGCCCAGGTTGCCTTTGTTCTCGGTACCGTCGAGCTCGATCATGATGCGGTCGAGGGCTTTCTGGTCAACCGGGTCTTTACCCAGCAGCGCGGTGCGGATCGGGCCATTGATGTTGGCCACGGCCTTGAGCACGCCTTTACCCAGGTAGCGGCTCTTGTCGCCATCACGCAGCTCGAGCGCTTCACGCGAGCCAGTGGAAGCACCGGACGGCGCGCAAGCGCTGCCGATGATGCCGTTATCGAGAAGCACGTCCGCTTCCACGGTGGGATTGCCACGGGAGTCGAGAACTTCACGACCTTTGATGTCGACGATCTTTGCCATTGTTGTAAACACTCCAAAGTTGACGAAAACGCTGTATACCGATCGATTTATAACTTGTGGGTCACATTGCTTTTCGTGGGAGCCGATACCTGGCCCCACACGGAGAAACCTGGTTTCTGCCGTTGAAATCAAAGTGACCCACGGACCTTGCCGGGCCGTGGGTCACTTGGTCAGGCGGGTTACGCCTTCTTCTGGTGCTGTGCCAGGGCCGCCTTGACGAACCCACTGAACAGCGGGTGGCCGTCACGTGGCGTCGAGGTGAACTCCGGGTGGAACTGGCAAGCGACGAACCATGGATGATCCGGTGCTTCAACCACTTCAACCAGCGCGCCATCACCGGAGCGACCGGAAATTTTCAGGCCGGCTTCGATCAGTTGTGGCAGCAGCTTGTTGTTCACTTCGTAACGGTGACGGTGACGCTCGACAATCACGTCCTTGGCGTAGCAATCGTGGACCTTGGAGCCGGCTTCCAGCAGGCAATCCTGGGCACCCAGGCGCATGGTGCCGCCCAGGTCGGAAGTCTCGGTACGGGTTTCGACGGCACCGGTGGCGTCTTCCCACTCGGTGATCAGGCCCACGACCGGGTGACCGCTGGCACGATCGAACTCGGTGGAGTTGGCGTCTGTCCAGCCCATCACGTTACGGGCGAACTCGATGACCGCCACTTGCATGCCCAGGCAGATACCCAGGTACGGCACCTTGTTTTCGCGAGCGTATTGAACCGCGGTGATCTTGCCTTCCACGCCGCGCAGACCGAAGCCGCCCGGAACCAGGATCGCATCGACACCTTCGAGCAGCGCGGTGCCCTGGTTCTCGATGTCTTCGGAATCGATGTAGCGCAGGTTGACCTTGGTCCGGTTGCTGATGCCGGCATGGCTCATCGCTTCGATCAGCGACTTGTAGGCATCCAGCAGTTCCATGTACTTGCCGACCATGGCGATGGTGACTTCGTGCTCTGGATTGAGCTTGGCATCAACCACTGCTTCCCACTCGGACAGATCGGCGCTGTCGCATTGCAGGCCGAAACGCTCGACGACAAAATCGTCCAGGCCTTGCGAGTGCAGGATGCCCGGGATCTTGTAGATGGTGTCGGCGTCTTCCAGGGCAATCACCGCACGCTCTTCAACGTTGGTGAACTGGGCGATCTTGCGACGCGACGAAACGTCGATCGGGTGATCGGAACGGCACACCAGCACGTCCGGCTGCAGGCCGATGGAACGCAGCTCCTTGACCGAGTGCTGGGTTGGCTTGGTCTTGGTTTCGCCGGCAGTGGCGATGTACGGCACCAGCGTCAGGTGCATCAGCATCGCGCGCTTGGCGCCGACTTCGAAACGCAGTTGACGGATGGCCTCGAGGAACGGTTGCGACTCGATGTCACCCACGGTGCCACCGATCTCGACCATCGCCACGTCGGCATCGCCGGCGCCCTTGATGATGCGGCGCTTGATTTCGTCGGTGATGTGCGGGATCACCTGGATGGTTGCACCCAGGTAGTCACCACGGCGCTCTTTGCGCAGCACGTGCTCATAGACACGGCCGGTGGTGAAGTTGTTGTTCTGGGTCATGGTCGTGCGGATGAACCGCTCGTAGTGGCCCAGGTCCAGGTCGGTCTCGGCGCCGTCATGGGTGACGAACACTTCACCGTGCTGGAACGGGCTCATGGTGCCCGGGTCGACGTTGATGTACGGGTCCAGCTTGAGCATGGTGACCTTAAGTCCCCGCGCCTCCAGGATGGCCGCCAATGAAGCCGATGCAATGCCTTTCCCCAATGAAGAAACAACACCGCCCGTGACGAATATGTAGCGCGTCATGAAAAACCCTAGAAGTCTGCGTTAAAGCGGTCCGAGCCGCCGGGGAAAGCGAAGGAAGGCCGAAGCCCCCGATCACCTGCATTAATTACAGTGCATCTTTCAAAAAAACCGCCGCGTTGGGACAGACCGGCAGATGAAACACCGGTAGGTTGCTCGCTACACATTTTTTGGAATCGCCCAGCAAAGACTGCTTGGTAATCGGCAACTCCTGCAATTCAGGCGAATCCACAGAAGTTGTATCAAGAAGGGAGCGTAGTCTACCGGAAAGCCCCTTTCAGCTCAAACCTTGATCTTGGATTCCCGGCTGCCACTGCAAAACGTAGTCTGCCCCCGCGCTGCCGTCCAGCCCGGGCAGGTTGGCCACAGCGATCAATTGCTCGTCGAGGTACAGCAGCGGCAATCTGCCACGGGCGAACGATGGCAATTGCCGTTCATTGAACAGACGCTTGAGGTCGCGATGCCCACGGCCAGGCAATGCCATCACCTCTCCCCCCTGCCGGTAACGCACGCTGAGCCTGCCTGGCGGGGCTGATCCGCTGAGGTTGAGCGTACCGTTATCGGGCAACCGCAACGGCTGTGATGGATCAGACCAGACGCCCACCGGCAGGGCAGCTCGCAACCAATCGCCGGTCAGCCACCAGATCCGCCCATTGGCCCGATGCAACTCGCCTTCGGCCAGGCGCCAGATCGGCTGGGCGTCCGGCGCAGCATCGCGCAGCGAGGTCCAACCCGACCAATGGTCGCTGTCAGGCAGGCGAGTCTTCGCCGCCAACCAATGGCTGAGGGCATTGCGTTGACGTGCCGAAGAAAGCAACTGGAGGGTGGACAGGTCCAGCGACGGCAGCTTCAACCAATCGAATTCGCCGGGGGTTTGCGCTTTGGCCAGATCCATCACGGCCAGCTCGTCGAGCAAGCCCTGGGCTTCGCGCACATGCGCGGCACTGCGGGCAATGGTGGCAGCCGCTTGCGGCCAGCGTCGGGTCAGGACCGGGAAAACCAACTGGCGCAGGTAGTTGCGAGAGAACTGCGGATCGGCGTTCGACGGGTCTTCGATCCACTGCAGCCGATGCTCCCGGGCGTACGCCTCGAGCTCGGCCCGGGAAACATCCAGCAGCGGACGCAACAGATGCCCGCGCCCCAGCGGACGCTGCGTCGGCATCGCCGCCAGGCCCCTGCTCCCAGCGCCGCGCAACAAGCGAAACAGCAGGGTTTCAGCCTGATCGTCGCGGTGCTGGGCCGTCAGCAGTACATCGCCGGGTTGGGTCGCTTCAATGAATGCCCGATAGCGCGCATCCCGCGCCGCCTGCTCAAGGCTCGCGCCAGCATCGACCTGCACATGCACGATGGCCAAGGGCACGCTCAGTGCATCGCATGCCGCCTGACAATGCGCCGGCCACGCGTCTGCCACAGCCTGAAGGCCGTGGTGGACATGAATAGCGCTGAGTGCTGGCAGGGCATGATTGTTTGCGAGATGGGCAAGCAGATGCAGCAGGACGGTGGAATCCAGACCACCGGAGAAAGCGACACGCCAGCGTCTGGCTTGGTGCCAGGGCTGCAGACTGCGCAGCAACCGGGAAGGCAAATCAATCGTGGACTGAGCCATAGCTTTCTCTTCGTCCAAAACGAATGTAGGAGCGAGCCTGCTCGCGATTGCGGTCCGACAGCCAACACATGGGTTGAATGTTACGCCGCCTTCGCGAGCAAGCTCGCTCCTACATGGGTATTGCAGTCGACTTAGAGGCCGTAGCTCATCAGGCGCTCATAACGACGGGCCAGCAGCGCATCGTTGTCGAACTTCTTCAGCATCGCCAGTTGCGCGCTCAGCTCGGCACGGATCGAAGCTGCGGCGGCCGCCGGATCGCGGTGTGCGCCGCCCAACGGCTCGCTGATCACCTTGTCCACAATACCCAGGCCCTTCAGGCGCTCGGCGGTGATACCCATGGCTTCGGCAGCATCCGGGGCCTTTTCTGCGGTTTTCCACAGGATCGAGGCGCAACCTTCCGGCGAAATCACCGCGTAGGTCGAGTACTGCAGCATGTTCAACTGGTCGCAGACACCGATCGCCAGTGCACCGCCGGAACCACCCTCACCGATCACGGTGGCGATGATCGGGGTTTTCAGGCGCGCCATGACCCGCAGGTTCCAGGCAATCGCTTCGCTCTGGTTGCGCTCTTCGGCGTCAATACCCGGGTAGGCGCCTGGGGTGTCGATGAAGGTCAGGATCGGCATCTTGAAGCGTTCGGCCATTTCCATCAGGCGGCAGGCCTTGCGGTAGCCTTCCGGACGCGGCATGCCGAAGTTGCGGCGAACCTTCTCGCGCACTTCACGGCCTTTCTGGTGACCGATCACCATCACTGGCTGATCGTCCAGGCGGGCAATACCGCCGACAATCGCGGCGTCGTCGGAGAAGTGACGGTCACCGTGCAGTTCATCGAACTCGGTGAAGATGTGGTCGATGTAGTCCAGGGTATAAGGACGACGCGGGTGGCGCGCCAGACGTGCGATCTGCCAGCTGGTCAGCTTGCCGAAGATGTCTTCGGTCAGGGTGCTGCTTTTTTCCTGCAGGCGGGAGATCTCATCGCCGATATTCAGCGAATTGTCATTACCGACCAAGCGCAACTCTTCGATCTTGGCTTGCAGGTCGGCGATCGGCTGTTCGAAATCTAGAAAATTCGGGTTCATAGGCGTCCGTCTTGGGTCGAGGCCAAGTGAGCTTGGGTCGGCCGGTTGTCTATTCGCGCCCTACCTTAAGGGACAGGCGCGTTCAGGTCGAGATTAAAAATTCGGGTCAGGGTCAGGGCGCGGCAATGGCCCCTGGCCGTCAACGGTATTGGAGGAAGACGTTGTCTCGCCCGAACTGGTCACGCAGGGCTTGAATCAAGCTGTCTGCCGGATCGATTCGCCAGGTCTCGCCGAATTGCAGCAGGGCCTTGGCGTCGGGGCTGGTGTACTCCATGGTAATCGGGCACGCGCCTCGGTGGCGCCTGAACAACTCGCCCAACCAGCGCAACTGGTCGCCCTTGAGATCCTGGGTCTGGACCTTCAGGCGCAAGCTTTCAGCCAGGTTGGTACGGGCATCTTCCATGCTCATCACCCGCTTGACCCGCAGTCGCAGGCCACCGGAGAAGTCGTCATTGCTGACCTCGCCTTCGACCACCACCATCGCGTCGGTCTGCAGCAACGACTGCGCCGAGTGAAAAGCTTCGGCAAACAGCGAGGCTTCGATACGTCCGGAGCGGTCGTCGAGGGTGATGAAGCCCATCTTGTCGCCCTTTTTGTTCTTCATCACCCGCAAGGCGATGATCATGCCGGCAACCGTCTGGGTATCACGGGCCGGCTTCAGGTCGATGATGCGCTGACGGGCGAAACGGCGAATTTCCCCTTCGTACTCGTCAATCGGGTGACCGGTCAGGTACAGGCCCAGGGTGTCTTTCTCACCCTTGAGGCGCTCTTTGAGCGTGAGCTCCTTGGCCTTGCGGTGATTGGCGTAGACATCGGCGTCTTCTTCGACGAACAGCCCACCAAACAGGTCGGCGTGGCCGCTGTCGTGGGTGCGGGCAGTCTGTTCGGCGGACTTGATCGCCTCTTCCATGGCAGTCAGCAGTACCGCGCGGTTGCGATCGATGTTGGCCTGATAAGCCTTGGGCTCGTCATGGAAGAACGGCCCGAGACGGTCCAGCGCACCACTGCGGATCAAGCCGTCGAGGGTGCGCTTGTTGATACGCTTGAGGTCGACCCGCGCGCAGAAATCGAACAGGTCCTTGAATGGCCCGGCCAGACGCGCTTCGGTGATCGCCTCCACCGGCCCCTCACCCACCCCCTTGATCGCACCCAGGCCGTAGATGATGCGGCCTTCGTCGTTGACCGTGAACTTGAACTCCGAGGTGTTCACGTCCGGCGCGTCGAGGCGCAGCTTCATGGTGCGCACTTCCTCGATCAAGGTCACGACCTTGTCGGTGTTGTGCATGTCCGCTGACAGTACCGCCGCCATGAACGGCGCCGGGTAATGGGCTTTCAGCCAGGCCGTCTGGTACGACACCAGGCCATAGGCGGCGGAGTGGGATTTGTTGAAGCCGTAACCGGCGAACTTCTCCACCAGATCGAAGATGTTACCTGCAAGGTCGGCGTCAATATTGTTGGTCGCACAGCCTTCGATGAAACCGCCGCGCTGCTTGGCCATTTCCTCGGGCTTTTTCTTGCCCATCGCCCGACGCAGCATGTCCGCACCACCGAGGGTGTAACCGGCCATGACCTGGGCAATCTGCATCACCTGCTCTTGATAGAGGATGATGCCGTAAGTCGGCGCCAGTACTGGCTTGAGGCCTTCGTACTGGTAGTCGGAGTGCGGATAGGCCAGTTCGGCGCGACCGTGCTTGCGGTTGATGAAGTCGTCTACCATGCCCGATTGCAACGGACCTGGACGGAACAGTGCCACCAGTGCGATCAAGTCTTCCAGGCAGTCGGGCTTGAGCTTTTTGATCAGCTCTTTCATGCCCCGCGACTCGAGCTGGAACACCGCCGTGGTTTCGGCTTTTTGCAGCAATTGATAGGTCGGCTTGTCATCCAGCGGGATGAAGGCGATATCCAGCGGCGGTTCGTTGACCTTGGCGCGGTCGCGGTTGATGGTTTTCAGCGCCCAGTCGATGATGGTCAGGGTCCGCAGACCGAGGAAGTCGAACTTCACCAGACCCGCCGCCTCGACGTCATCCTTGTCGAACTGGGTGACCAGGCCGCCGCCCTCTTCATCGCAGTAGATCGGCGAGAAGTCGGTCAACTTGGTCGGCGCGATTACCACGCCGCCGGCGTGCTTGCCGACGTTACGCACAACGCCTTCCAGCTTGCGCGCCATCTCCCAGATTTCCGCCGCCTCTTCATCGACCTTGATGAAGTCACGGAGGATTTCTTCCTGCTCGTAGGCCTTTTCCAGGGTCATGCCGACTTCGAAGGGGATCATCTTCGACAGACGATCCGCCAGCCCGTAGGACTTGCCCTGCACCCGCGCCACGTCACGCACCACCGCCTTGGCGGCCATGGAACCGAAGGTGATGATCTGGCTCACCGCGTTGCGGCCGTACTTCTCGGCCACGTATTCGATCACCCGGTCGCGGCCGTCCATGCAGAAGTCGACGTCGAAGTCGGGCATGGAAACCCGTTCCGGGTTGAGGAAACGTTCGAACAGCAGGTCATATTCCAGCGGATCGAGGTCGGTGATCTTCTGCACATAGGCCACCAGCGACCCGGCACCCGAGCCCCGGCCCGGTCCCACTGGCACGCCATTGGCCTTACCCCACTGGATAAAGTCCATCACGATCAGGAAATACCCGGGGAAGCCCATCTGGATGATGATATCCAGCTCGAAATTCAGCCGATCGACGTAGACCTGACGCTTGGCTTCGTAATCTTCAGTGGTGTCCTTGGGCAGCAGGACCGCCAAGCGCTCCTCAAGGCCCTCGAAGGACACCTTGCGGAAATACTCGTCGATGGTCATGCCATCGGGAATCGGGAAGTTGGGCAGGAAGTGCTTGCCCAGCTTCACATCGATATTGCAGCGCTTGGCAATCTCGACCGTATTCTCCAGCGCCTCGGGCAGGTCGCTGAACAGCTCGGCCATTTCCTCGGCACTTTTGAGGTACTGCTGGTCGCTGTAGTTCTTCGAGCGGCGCGGATCGTCGAGCGCCCGCCCCTCACCGATGCAGACGCGGGTTTCGTGGGCGGCAAAGTCTTCCTGCTTGAGGAAGCGCACGTCGTTGGTAGCCACCAGCGGCGCGCCGAGCTTGTCGGCCAGGGCCACGGCGGCGTGCAGTTGTTCTTCATCGTTGGGACGGTTGGTGCGCTGGATTTCCAGGTAAAAACGGTCCGGGAATACCGCCATCCACTCACGCGCCAGGGCTTCGCCTTCCTGCGGATTGCCGCTCAGCAGGGCCATACCGATCTCGCCCTCCTTCGCCGCCGACAGCATGATCAGGCCTTCAGCGGCCTCGGCAACCCATTCGCGCTCGATGATGACCTGGCCGTTGCGCTGGCCCTCGATGAAGCCACGGGAGATCAGTTCGGTAAGGTTGCGATAGCCGACGGCGTTCATCGCCAGCAGGCTGATGCGACTGACCGGGTTCTCCGGGTCCTTGTTCGACAGCCACAGGTCGGCGCCGCAGATCGGCTTGATCCCCGCGCCCATGCTGTTCTTGTAGAACTTGACCAGGGAACACATGTTGTTCTGATCGGTGACCGCCACGGCGGGCATGTTCATGCCGACCAGGGTCTTGACCAGCGGCTTGATCCGCACCAGCCCGTCGACCAGGGAGTATTCAGTGTGCAGGCGCAGGTGAACGAATGAAGCCGGCATGGTGATCCTGTCCAGAACGTGGAGACAACAAGGCCCGGATTGTACCGGGCCTTGGCAAAAACATCAGCCTGGCGACTAGCTCCCGAGCAACTCCTCGCGAGCTTCATACGCCTGGCGCACCGGCGCGAACGAGCGCCGATGGATCGGGGTCGGGCCCAGACGGGCCAGCGCTTCCAGATGAACGGGCGTCGGGTAGCCTTTATGGCCGCCAATACCGTACCCCGGGTAGATCAACTCAAAGGCAGCCATTTCACGATCACGGCTGACCTTGGCCAGGATCGACGCGGCAGCAATCGCCGGCACCTTGCTGTCGCCCTTGACCACCGCCTCGGCCGGCATCGCCAGCTTCGGGCAACGATTGCCATCGATCATCGCCAGTTTTGGCTGCACATGCAGCCCCTCCACCGCGCGCTGCATCGCCAACATCGTGGCATGCAGGATGTTCAGTTCGTCGATTTCCTCGACCTCGGCGCGAGCAATGCACCAGCTCAAGGCTTTTTCACAGATTTCGTCGTAGAGCTTCTCGCGACGGGCCTCGGTGAGCTTCTTGGAATCATTCAGGCCGAGAATCGGACGCAGCGGATCGAGGATCACCGCAGCGGTGACCACGGCGCCGCACAGCGGGCCGCGACCGACTTCGTCAACGCCCGCCACCAGATCCTCGGCGTCGGCGACCAGGGTGAAATCCAGGCCCATTTGCATTTTTGCGTTACTCATTGTGCCCTGCCGATCAGATTGAGGACCGCTTCGGCGGCCTGATTCGAGGCGTCGCGGCGCAGGGTGCGGTGAATCTCGTCAAAACCGGTGGTCTGCTCCTCGCCGCCATCGATCAGCGGTGACAAGGTCAGCGCCAGGGCCTCCGGCGTCGCATCGTCCTGCAGTAACTCGGGCACCAATAGACGCTGGGCTAGCAAGTTCGGCAAGGAGATGTAAGGGCTTTTGACCATGCGCTTGAGAATCCAGTAGGTCAGCGGCGCCAAACGGTAGGCCACCACCATCGGCCGCTTGTACAGCAAAGCTTCCAGAGTCGCCGTACCGGAGGCGATCAATACCGCGTTACAGGCTGCCAACGCTTGATGGGAGCGACCATCGAGCAAGGTCACCGGCAAGTCGCGACCGCTCAGCAGCTCTTCGATCTGAGCCCGACGCTGCGCACTTGCACAGGGAATGACGAAGCGCACACCCGGGCGCATGGCGTGCAAACGCTCGGCAGCATCGAGGAACAAGCCACCCAGGCGCCCGACCTCACCGCCACGACTACCGGGCATCAATGCCACCAACGGTCCATCCGGCAAGCCCAGTTCGGCACGCGCAACCGCGCGGTCCGCCTCAAGGGGAATCGTATCGGCCAGGGTATGTCCGACAAACCGCACCGGCACGCCCTTCTCTTCGTAGAAGCGGGCTTCGAACGGCAGCAGGGTCAGCATCAGGTCGCAGCCTTCGCGAATCTTCAGCACACGCTTCTGCCGCCAGGCCCAGACCGAAGGGCTGACGTAATGCACGGTCTTGATCCCGGCCTGACGCAGTTTCAGTTCGATATTGAGGGTGAAGTCCGGTGCGTCGATGCCAATGAAGACATCAGGCTTTTCCGCGATCAGGGTCTTGATCAGCTTCTTGCGCCGCGCCAGCAACTCGCGCAGCCGGCCCAGCACCTCCACCAGTCCCATGACCGACAGGCGCTCCATGGGAAAATAGGAGGTCAGGCCTTCAGCTTCCATCAACGGCCCGCCGACGCCGATAAACTCGACAGCCGGATGCTGCACCTTGAGCGCGCGCATCAGACCCGCGCCGAGAATATCGCCGGAGGCTTCGCCTGCCACCAGCGCAATACGCAGATTGGCCATGGTTAGCGGGTGATGCCGCGAGTCGAAGACTGGATCGAGTCACGGAATACCGCGACTTCGGGAAATTGCGCGGCCGGCTCGGCCAACTCGTTCAAGGCCTGCTCGACCGTAAGGCCCTGGCGATAGACGGTCTTGTACGCGCGACGCAAGGCATGGATCGCATCGTCACTGAAGCCACGACGGCGCATGCCTTCAAAGTTCATGCTGCGTGCTTCAGCCGGGTTGCCAAACACTGTGACATAGGCAGGAACATCCTTGCCGATGGCCGTGCCCATGCCGGAAAAGCTGTGGGCACCAATGTGGCAGTACTGATGAACCAGGGTGAAGCCGGAAAGGATTGCCCAGTCGTCAACGTGCACATGCCCCGCCAGCGCGGTGTTGTTGACCAGAATGCAGTGATTGCCGATGACGCTGTCGTGGCCGATATGGGCATAGGCCATGATCAGGTTGTGGTCGCCCAGGGTGGTTTCCGAGCGATCCTGCACGGTACCCCGGTGAATCGTCACGCCTTCGCGAATGACATTGTGATCACCGATCACCAGACGGGTTTCCTCACCCTTGTACTTCAGGTCAGGCGTGTCCTCACCGATCGAGGAAAACTGGTAGATGCGGTTGTGCTTGCCAATGCGCGTCGGGCCCTTGAGCACCACGTGCGGGCCAATCACTGTTCCCTCGCCGATTTCCACACCTGCGCCGACGATCGACCACGGGCCGACCTCGACGCCGTCGGCCAGCACGGCCGTCGGATCGATGATTGCGCGAGGGTCAATCAAACTCATAGTTTGCGTTCCGCACAGATGATTTCAGCAGAGCAGACGGGCTTGCCGTCAACCGAAGCCTGGCACTCGAACTTCCAGATCTGGCGCTTGCAGCTCAGGAACTTGGCTTCGAGAATCAACTGGTCACCCGGCAGCACCGGCTGACGGAAACGCAGTTTGTCGGAGCCGACGAAGTAGTAAAGCGTGCCATCGGCCGGCTTGACGTCGAGCATTTTGAAACCAAGGATTCCGGCAGCCTGGGCCATTGCCTCGATGATCAACACGCCTGGCATGATTGGATGCGCAGGGAAGTGACCATTGAAGAACGGCTCGTTGATGCTGACATTCTTGTAGGCACGAATGCGCTTGCCTTCGACATCCAGGTCCACTACCCGGTCCACCAGCAGGAACGGGTAACGGTGAGGCAGGTATTCGCGAATCTCGTTGATGTCCATCATTTCGGGGGGAAGCCTATGTAAAGATTGGGAGCGCGCGACTGACGCGCACTCCTCTAGCAAATCAAGGAGGCAGTCTAACGTCTGTGCATACTTGATATGGAAATGGTATCAGCCATCTGATGAAGCATTACCGCCAGGGGTCACGTCACCGACTTGCTTTTCCAGTTGTCGCAAGCGTCGCGCGATGTCATCGAGCTGACGGATGCGTGCCGCGCTTTTGCGCCACTCGGCGGCTGGCTGCATGGCCGTACCGGAAGAATAGGCACCCGGCTCGGTAATCGAGTGAGTGACCATGGTCATTCCGGTGAGGAATACGTTGTCGCAAATATCAATGTGCCCAACCAGCCCTACACCGCCCGCGAGCATGCAATGCTTGCCGATTTTGGTGCTGCCGGAAATACCCACGCACGCGGCCATGGCGGTGTGATCACCGACCTGCACGTTGTGGGCAATCTGGATCTGGTTGTCGAGCTTCACGCCGTTGCCGATGATGGTGTCAGCCAATGCACCGCGGTCGATAGCGGTATTCACGCCAATCTCCACGTCATCGCCTACCAACACGCCGCCGACCTGGGCAATTTTCTCCCAGACGCCCTTCACGTTGGCAAAACCGAAGCCTTCGCCGCCGAGCACCGCGCCGGACTGAATCACCACGCGCTTGCCAATGCGTACATCGTGATAAAGCGTGACGCGCGGTGCCAGCCAGCCACCCTCGCCGATCTCGCTGCGCGCACCGATGAAGCAGTGCGCCCCGATCGTGACACCGGCAGCAATCCGCGCCGCACTCTCGATCACCGCGAACGGGCCGATGCTTGCCGCCGGATCGACCACCGCATCAGCAGCAATGACTGCAGTCGGATGAATGCCGGCCGCCGCTTTGGGCTTGGGATCAAACAGGTGAGAGACCCGCGCGTACGCGGCATAAGGATCCGGCACCACCAACGCATCACCGGTAAACCCTTCAGCGTCGGCAGCCTTGAGCAGCACGGCTGCGGCATGGCTGTCGGCCAGGTATTTGCGGTATTGAGGGTTTGCCAGAAAGCTCAACTGAGCTGGGCCAGCCTCTTGCAAAGTGGCTAGCCCAGTAATTGTCTTCTCCGGGTCGCCACGGAGGGTGGCGCCGAGGAACTCGGCCAATTGGCCGAGCTTTTTAGTCGCTGTCATGGATTACTTCAGCTGATTCATGCGCTCGATAACCTGGCGGGTGATGTCGTATTGAGGCTTGACATCAATCACTGCGCCACGCTCGAAGACCAGGTCAAAAGCACCTTTCTTGATAACTTCTTCCACAGCGCTGTCCAGTTTCGGCTTGAGCTGCTTCAGCATTTCACGGTCGGCAACGGCCTTGGCTTCGTTCAGTTCCTTGGACTGGAACTGGAAGTCACGGGCCTTTTGCTTGAATTCAAGCTCCAGACGCTCGCGCTCGCCCTGGGCCATTTTGTCGCCACCGCTTACCAAGCGATCCTGGATGCCCTTGGCGCTGCTTTCCAGGGTTTTCAGCTTGGTCAGTTGCGGACCGAACTTCTTCTCGGCATCCACGGCGTATTTCTTCGCCGCGTCGGATTCCAGCAACGCCATCTGATAGTTCAGGACCGCGATTTTCATGTCGGCAAATGCCGGGCCTGCTACCAGGACAGTCGCCAGGAGAACCAATTGAGTCAACTTACGCACGATGCACTCCTACAAAATCCATTGTCGTTATCTTGGGTCAGGCGCTTAGAACGTCTGACCGAGGGAAAATTGGAACACTTGGGTTTCAGCGTTATCAGGTTTCTTCACTGGCATCGCCAGGGCAAAACTCAACGGACCCAATGCCGTCACCCAGGTCACACCGACACCGACGGAGCTGGCCATATTGCTCAGGCTCACGTCGTTGCACTGCGTGTTCGACTTCGAGGTGCCATTGGCGTTAGTGCTTTGATCACACTTGGAGTCAAATACGTTACCCACGTCCCAGAATACAGAGGTCCGAAGCGAACGCTGGTCCTTGACGAAAGGCAGCGGGAACAGCAGCTCGGCACCACCCTGGATCAGGACGTTACCACCAAACGGCAATGGATCCTGGTCCGGGTCGGCCAGCGTGCCCTGGTTACCGGTTTCGCCAACACCACGGCTCGGAGTACTGCGCGGGCCCAGGGTACTGTCCTTGAAGCCACGAACCGAGTTGAAACCACCAGCATAGTAGTTTTCGTAGAATGGCAAGCCATCCGTCGAACCATAACCGTCACCGTAGCCCAGCTCGGTGTGGAAGCGCATGGTGTAGTTGTCGCTCAAAGGCGTGAACAACTGACCGCGGTAGTCGAGCTTGAAGAACGACAGGTCGCTGCCCGGCACCGTGGTTTCCAGCGTGATGCTTTGTGCATGACCACGGGTCGCCAGCACGCCTTTGTTCAGGGTCGATTCGGACCAGCCGGCCGACGCCTTGAAGTTCAGGTATTGGTCGCCTTCACGGTTAACGAAGTCGAAGATTTCGTCGACGGTGTAGTTACCGGTCTTGATCTTGTCCTGCTGGGCATTGAAGCCAAAGGTCAGGCGCGAAGTCTCGCTGATCGGGTAGCCAACGCTGACACCAGCACCCAGGCTGTCCACGGCATAGCTGGAAACGTCGGTATCGAGCTCATCGTAGTCAGTGGTGCGGTAGAACGCGTTGTAACCCAGGCTCACGCCGTCGGCAGTCCAGTAGGGGTCGACATAACCGAAGTTATAGCGGCTCTGGTATTCGCTGCGGGTCAGGCCGATGCTGACCTTGTTACCGGTACCCAGGAAGTTGTTCTGGGTGATCGAACCACCAAGGATCAGACCGGCGCTCTGGGCGAAACCAACGCTCGCGGTGATCGAGCCGGAGGCTTGTTCTTCTACGCTGTAGTTCACGTCAACCTGGTCATCGACACCCGGCACGGCCGGCGTCTCGACGTTGACTTCCTTGAAGAAGCCCAGACGTTCCAGACGGGTCTTGGACTGGTCGATCAGGTAGGTCGAAGCCCAGCCACCTTCCATCTGACGCATTTCACGACGCAGCACTTCGTCTTCGGACTTGGTGTTGCCACGGAAGTTGATACGGTTCACATAGGCGCGCTTGCCCGGATCGACCACAAAGGTGATGTCGACAGTGTGATCGTCATCATGTGGCTGAGGCACGCCGTTGACGTTGGCGAAGGTGTAACCCTCGTTACCCAGGCGGCGAGTGATCAAATCGGAGGTGGTGGTCATCAGCTTGCGCGAGAATACCTGGCCCTTCTGCACCAGCAACAGCGCCTTGACCTGATCTTCAGGCACTTTCAGGTCGCCGCTGAGCTTCACGTCACGCACGTTGTACTTCTGGCCTTCGGTGACGTTGACGGTGATGTAGACGTGCTTCTTGTCCGGGGTGATGGACACCTGGGTCGAAGCGATATCCATGTTGATATAGCCACGGTCCAGGTAGTAGGAACGCAGGCGCTCCAGGTCACCGGAGAGTTTTTCACGGGCGTACTTGTCATCGTTCTTGAAGAATGACAACCAGTTGGTGGTTTTTAGTTCGAACAGGTCGGTCAGGTCTTCTTCGGGGAAGACCGTGTTACCTACCACGTTGATGTGCTGGATGGCGGCAACGGTGCCCTCGTTGATATTGACCTTCAGGCCCACGCGGTTACGCGGCTGTGGAACCACTTCGGTATCAACGGTCGCCGAGTAGCGGCCTTGGGCCACGTACTGGCGTTGCAACTCGTTACGTACCCCTTCGAGGGTCGCACGCTGGAAGATCTCGCCTTCGGCCAGGCCGGATTGCTTCAGGCCTTTCATCAGGTCTTCGGTAGAGATCGCCTTGTTGCCTTCGATCTCGATACTGGCAACCGACGGACGCTCGACTACCGTGATGACGAGGACGTTGCCATCGCGACCCAGCTGGATATCCTGGAAGAACCCGGTTTTGAACAGAGCACGAGTCGACTCGACCAGACGACGGTCATCAGCCTGTTCACCAACGTTCAACGGCAAGGCACCAAAGACGCTGCCCGCGGATACCCGCTGCAGGCCGTTGACACGAATATCGGAGATAGTGAAGGACTCGGCGTGAACTTCGGCGATCATCAATACGGAGAGAACCGCAGTTAGCAGCAGACGTTTCATGAAGTCCTTTCTTATTCCAACTGGCAATAAACAAACTGCCGCACAATGCGGCAGATTCGCAATTTCGCGAAGCGTTACAGTCGACCCAGATCGTTGACCAGAGCAAGAAGCATGACCCCGACCACCAAGCTGATACCGATCTGTATCCCCCAACCTTGCACCCGATCCGACAAGGGACGACCACGCGCCCACTCGATCAGATAAAACAACAGATGCCCCCCATCCAGTACAGGAATGGGCAACAAATTCAGAACCCCCAGGCTAATACTCAGATAAGCAAGGAAATTCAGGAAATCAGCGACGCCCGACTGGGCAGAAGCGCCCGCCACTTTAGCAATGGTTATCGGTCCGCTCAAGTTTTTTACCGAGAGCTCGCCGAACAACATTTTCTTCAGCGAATCGAGCGTCAGGACGCTCATGGTCCAGGTACGGCGTGCGCCTTCGCCAATGGCTGCCAGGGGGCCATAACTGACCTCCCGAATCATCGCTGGTGGCCAATCGACAGCCTTGACCCCGGCCCCCAGGTATCCGGTAGCCGCCTTGCCGTCGCCGCGCGCCGCCAACGTGACAGGCACATCGATTTGTACGCCGTCACGCTCGACCTTCAGCACAATCTTGCTTTCAGGACGCACCCGAACCCAATCCACCACCTGCTGCCAATCGGTCAGTGCCTGGCCGTCCAGGGCCAGCAGACGGTCGCCGGTCTTCAGCCCGGCAGCCTGCGCCGGACCTTTCGGATCGAGCTCAGCCAGCACCGGCGGCAATGCCGGGCGCCATGGACGAATACCCAGTGAACGAATCGGATCGGGCTCATCGGCACCTTTGAGCCAATTATTTAGGATCAGTTCCTTGCGGATGTCGGCGCTGGAGCCTTCATCGCGAACCAGCACCTGCACCGATCCGCTTTCACCGAGGCGGCGTACCAGTTGCAGATTGACCGCCGCCCAACCGGACGTCGGCTCGCCATCGATCGCGACAATTTCCTGCCCCGCATTCAAGCCGGCCGTGGCGGCGATGCTGCCGCTCTCGACCGCTCCGATCACCGGGCGCACCTGCTCGCTGCCGAGCATCGCCAGGACCCAGAAGAACACCAACGCCAGCATGAAGTTGGCGATGGGACCCGCGGCGACAATGGCGATGCGCTGACGAACGGTTTTGCGATTGAAGGATTGATCGAGCTGATCGGCCGGTACTTCGCCTTCACGCTCATCGAGCATTTTCACGTAGCCACCCAGGGGGATGGCCGCGATCACGAATTCCGTACCCTGGCGGTCATGCCAGCGCAGCAGCGGCATGCCAAAGCCGACGGAGAAACGCAGAACCTTGACGCCACAGCGACGCGCGACCCAGAAATGGCCAAATTCATGGAAAGTGACCAGCACGCCCAGAGCCACCAGGGTGCCGACAATCATATAGAGCGCGCTCATCTACTTTTCTCCGCATTCCTAAACAGCGCCGCCACATGCAACCCAGCGCGACAGTTATCGCCCGTGACGACTCAACCAACGCCCGGCCAGCTCACGTGCCTTGGCATCCGCCGTGAATACTGCATCCAGATCATCAACCGAAACCACCGGTTCGAGGTTCAATACTTCCTCGATGATACTCGCGATTTCCAGGTAACGGACACGCCCATCGAGAAAGGCCGCCACCGCGACTTCATTTGCCGCGTTCAGCATGGCCGGCGCACTGTTGCCGGCCTCTGCCGCCTGGCGTGCCAGGCGCAGGCACGGGAAGCGTTCCTCATCGGGAGCCTGGAAGTCCAGGCGCGCCACGGCAAACAGGTCCAAGGGCGGCACTCCGGAGTCGATCCGCTGCGGCCACGCCAGGGCATTGGCAATCGGCGTACGCATATCCGGATTACCCAACTGGGCCAACACCGAACCATCGACGTAATCGACCAGCGAGTGGATCACGCTCTGTGGATGGATCACCACTTCAACCTGGGACGGCCTGGCATCGAACAGCCAGCAGGCCTCGATCAACTCCAGCCCCTTGTTCATCATGCTCGCGGAGTCGACCGAAATCTTGCGCCCCATCGACCAGTTGGGATGGGCACACGCCTGATCCGGCGTAACATGCTCGAGCTCAACCAGAGGGGTTTGTCGGAATGGACCGCCCGAGGCTGTCAGCAGAATCCGCCGCACGCCGACATTGCTCAACCCACGGGAAAAATCCGTCGGCATACACTGAAAAATCGCATTGTGCTCGCTGTCGATAGGCAACAACACCGAACCACTTTTATGCACGGCCTGCATGAACAGGGCGCCGGACATCACCAGCGCCTCCTTGTTGGCCAGCAGAATCTTCTTGCCGGCCTCGACCGCCGCCAGGGTCGGGCGCAAACCCGCCGCCCCGACAATCGCCGCCATCACTGCGTCGACTTCGGCGTCGGAGGCAATCTGGCACAGCCCCTCCTCCCCCACCAGAACGCGCGTCGGTAAACCTGCCGCACGCAAATCATCCTGCAGTCGGCGCCCCGCCACCGGCTCCGGCACCACCGCAAAACGCGGCACATGACGGACACACAGGGCCAGCAACTCGCTCAGGCGCGAATAGCCGCTCAGGGCAAAGACCTGGTAGCGCTCGGGGTGACGGGCGATGACATCCAGGGTACTCAGGCCAATGGAGCCGGTCGCCCCCAGTACAGTGATCTGTTGAGGACGGCTCACGGTGCAGCCATCCAGAGCAGCACGGCAAACACCGGAATCGCAGCGGTCAGGCTGTCGATGCGGTCCAGGACCCCACCGTGACCGGGCAGCAGATTGCTACTGTCCTTGATGCCCGCCTGGCGCTTGAACATGCTTTCGGTCAAATCGCCCACCACCGAGATGAACACAATGATGGCTGCCCCCATCAAGCCCTTGAGCGCGTCGGCCAGGGACCAGTCACGCACCAGGCCGACGATGAGGGTGATCACCAGGCTCAACGCCAGGCCACCGTACACGCCCTCCCAGCTCTTGCCAGGACTGACCATTGGTGCCAGCTTGCGCTTGCCGAAGGCCCGACCGGAGAAGTAGGCGCCAATATCGGCACCCCAGACCAGCACCATGACCGCCATGATCAGCCAGTTACCCAACGGGTACTGCTTGATCATCACCAGGCCCTGCCAGGCCGGCAACAGGATCAACAGGCCGATGACCAGCTTGCAGGCCGCACTGGCCCAATGCTCGCTGGTACGGGGATAGGTCAGCACCAGGAAGGTAGCAACGCCCCACCACAGCACAGCCGCCCCCAACACCCAGGGCGCAAGCCCCTGCTCCAGGTGCATGATGAACAGCATGGCGGCCACCACCCCTGCATAGCCGATACGCATGGACTGCGCCTCGAACCCTGCCAGGCGCGCCCATTCCCACGCACCAAGGGTCACTACCAGGCCGATGAACAGGGCAAAACCGGAACCCTCGAGCAGGAAAAACCCGCACAGGGCGATAGGCAGCAGGATCAGCGCCGTGATGATTCGTTGTTTAAGCATTAAACCCGGGCTCCAGCTTCGACCTGCTCGCTCGTTTTACCGAAGCGACGCTGGCGAGAAGCGAAATCGGCCAGCGCAGTGCGCATGGCTTCGTGTTTGAAGTCCGGCCAGAACAGGTCGGAGAAGTACAACTCGGAATACGCCAACTGCCACAGCAGGAAGTTGCTGATGCGGTGCTCGCCACCGGTGCGGATACACAGGTCCGGCAACGGCAGATCACCGGTGGACAGGCAGGTCTGCAACAATCCGGGCGTGATGTCGTCCGGCCGCAGGTGGCCGGCCTGGACTTCACGCGCCAGACGTTGCGCAGCCTGGGCGATGTCCCACTGACCGCCGTAGTTGGCGGCAATCTGCAGGACAAAACGGTTGGCGCCGGCGGTCATCGCCTCTGCTTCACGCATGGCTGCCTGAAGCTCGGGATGAAAACGCGAACGATCACCGATGATGCGCAAGGTGATGTTGTTGTCGTTGAGGCGCTTGGCCTCGCGACGCAACGCCTTGAAGAACAGGTCCATCAAGGCACTGACCTCATCGGCCGGGCGCTGCCAGTTCTCACTGGAGAAGGCGAACAGGGTCAGCACTTCGACACCCGACTCGGCGCACACTTCGATTACCGCACGCACCGCGTCAACGCCCGCCTTGTGCCCGGCAACGCCAGGCAGGAAGCGTTTTTTTGCCCAGCGATTATTGCCGTCCATGATGATCGCGACGTGTCGCGGCACCGTGGACAGCGCAGGTTGCTTGGTCTTTTCCATGAAAAGGTGACCCTTATACGGCCATCAGGTCTTTTTCTTTTTCTTCCGTAGCCTTGGTGATCTGGGCCTCGGCATCCTTGGTCAGCTTGTCGATATCAGCGACGGCACGGCGCTCTTCGTCTTCGCTGATTTCCTTGTCCTTGACCAGCTTCTTCAGGTCACCCAGGGCATCACGACGAATGTTGCGCACGGCAACACGAGCATCTTCAGCTGCACTGCGCGCCTGCTTGGTGAAGCCCTTACGGGTCTCTTCGGTCAGGGCAGGCATGGAAATCAACAGCAACTCGCCCAGGTTGGTCGGGTTGAGGTTCAGGCCAGCACTCTGGATCGCCTTGTCGACGGCAGCGAGCATGTTGCGCTCAAAGGCCACGACTTGCAGGGTACGGGAGTCTTTCACCGTGACGTTGGCCACGCCGCTCAGCGGGGTGTCAGCACCGTAGTAAGGCACCATCACGCTGCCCAGGATGCTCGGGTGCGCCTTGCCGGTACGAATCTGGCCGAATGCGTGGCTCAGAGACTCCAGGGATTTCTGCATACGCGCTTGGGCGTCTTTCTTGATTTCGTTGATCATTGTTCGCCTTCCTCGATCAGAGTCCCTTCAGCGCCGCCATGTACGATATTCAGCAGGGCGCCGGGCTTGTTCATGTTAAATACGCGCAGCGGCATCTTGTGGTCGCGGCACAGGCAGATTGCGGTCAGGTCCATGACGCCCAGTTTGCGATCCAGTACTTCATCGTAAGTCAGATGATCGAACTTCTCGGCATGCGGGTCTTTGAATGGATCTGCAGTGTACACACCGTCGACCTTGGTTGCTTTCAACACAACATCCGCGTCGATCTCGATCGCGCGCAAGCAGGCAGCCGAGTCGGTGGTGAAGAACGGGTTGCCGGTACCGGCAGCGAAGATCACCACTTCCTTGGCGTTCAGGTGGCGCATGGCTTTGCGGCGGTCATAGTGATCGGTCACGCCAACCATGGAAATAGCCGACATCACGATCGCCGAGATATTGGCGCGCTCCAGCGCGTCACGCATGGCCAGGGCGTTCATCACAGTGGCCAGCATGCCCATGTGGTCGCCGGTTACCCGATCCATACCGGCTGCACTCAATGCCGCGCCGCGGAACAGGTTGCCACCACCAATCACCAGACCGACCTGGACACCGATACCGACCAGTTGGCCGACTTCCAGCGCCATGCGATCGAGAACCTTGGGGTCGATCCCGAACTCTTCGGAGCCCATCAGGGCCTCGCCGCTAAGCTTGAGTAGAATGCGTTTATAGCGAGCCTGATAACCACTGCCCTGCTGAGCCATTGCGAATCTCTCCTGCGGCGTATTTTAAAAAATTCTTTGCGAGCTGGTTTGCAGCCTGCGTTCACTCTAGCTTGACGCTATCACAGCGCCATCGGAACACGGCTTTGTAAGCCAGTTCCGCCAGGATGCCAAATAAATCGGCCTCCCCATCTGAAAAGAGGCTGCGCGCGTAAGCGGGCAGCCTCTTCAGGGCGACAGTTGAAAAACTGTCTTACTGCTTGGCAGCAGCCAGTTGTGCAGCAACTTCTTCAGCGAAGTTGTCCACTGGCTTCTCGATGCCTTCGCCTACTTTGAAGTAAGTGAAGGAAACGATTTCAGCACCGGCTTTCTTGGCCAGTTCGCCAACCTTGATTTCAGGGTTCTTGACGAACGCCTGCTCAACCAGGCTTGCTTCGGCCAGGAACTTGCTGATACGGCCTTTGACCATGTTCTCAACAATGTTTTCTGGCTTGCCTTTGATTTTTTCTTCGTTCAGCTGCAGGAACACAGCTTTTTCGCGCTCGATCGCTTCGTCAGAAACTTCCGAAGGCAGCAGGAACTCAGGGTTGCTGGCCGCTACGTGCATAGCGATGTCCTTGGCCAGCTCAACATTGCCGCCTTTCAGGACTACAGCTACGCCGATCTTGTTGCCGTGCAGGTAACCACCAACCACGTCACCTTCAACGCGCACCAGGCGACGGATGTTGACGTTTTCGCCAACCTTGCCAACCAGCACCAGACGATCAGCTTCTTGAGCTTCGATCAGCGGAGCAACGTCAGTCAGCTTGTCAGCGAACGCTTTTTCAACGCTGGCAGCAACGAATGCCTTGAAGTCGTCCTGCAGAGCCAGGAAGTCGGTCTGCGAGTTCACTTCCAGCAGAACGGCGGATTTGCCGTCTTCTTTCAGCGCGATGGCGCCTTCAGCAGCAACGTTACCTGCTTTTTTGGCAGCCTTGATGGCGCCCGAAGCACGCATGTCATCAATGGCTTTTTCGATGTCGCCGCCAGCCTTGGTCAAGGCCTTCTTGCAGTCCATCATGCCTTCGCCAGTACGCTCGCGCAGTTCTTTGACCAACGCTGCAGTAATCTCTGCCATTTCAAAATTCCTCTTGGATAGGTTATCAACCATTCCACCCGATCGAACGGGCGTTCAATTCTTCCCCGAACCACCCTTGTTAGCTGCCGCACGTTACAAAAAAGGCAGTGGGCGCCGACAAATGGTTTTCGAGGTGGCAAAAAGGGGGCCAAGCCCCCTTTTTGCTTACTGAGTCAACGCCAAGGCGTCAATTACTCAGCGGCAGCTGCCGGAGCTTCTTCAACGAAAACTTCGGTGGCGCCAGCAACGTTGTTGCGACCACGGATAACAGCGTCAGCCATCGAACCCATGTACAGCTGGATAGCGCGGATGGCGTCATCGTTGCCTGGGATGATGTAGTCAACGCCTTCCGGGCTGCTGTTGGTATCGACTACGCCGATAACCGGGATGCCCAGCTTGTTGGCTTCGGTGATCGCGATGCGCTCGTGATCAACGTCGATAACGAACAGTGCGTCAGGCAGACCGCCCATGTCCTTGATACCACCCAGGGAACGATCGAGCTTTTCCAGGTCACGGGAGCGCATCAGCGCTTCTTTCTTGGTCAGCTTGGCGAAAGTACCGTCTTCGGCTTGTACTTCAAGGTCACGCAGACGCTTGATGGAAGCACGGATGGTCTTGAAGTTGGTCAGCATGCCGCCCAACCAGCGGTGATCGACGTACGGCGAGCCGCAACGTGCTGCTTCTTCAGCAACGATCTTGCCAGCGGAACGCTTGGTGCCGACGAACAGAATCTTGTTTTTGCCCTGGGCCAGGCGCTCTACGAAAGTCAGAGCTTCGTTGAACATTGGCAGGGTTTTTTCAAGGTTGATGATGTGAATCTTGTTACGCGCGCCGAAAATGTACTTGCCCATTTTCGGGTTCCAGTAACGGGTCTGGTGACCGAAGTGCACACCGGCCTTCAGCATATCGCGCATGTTGACTTGGGACATGATAGTTCCTTAATAAGTCGGGTTTGGCCTCCACGTATCCCAATGACCAACCAGCAGCTTCAGCTGAAGGCACCCAGGTCATCGTGTCGACACGTGTGTGGATTTAAGCTTTTCGGGGCATCCCCGGAAAGCGGCGCATTTTATACCACAGCGAGGTTGAAAACGGAACCCGGATTCTCAAAAGCCCGCGCGCGGCGCCGTTGCAGCCGTAGAATCAGCGCAGACTGCGCCACCCTATAGAGAGAAGCGATGCAGCCCGCCACGGTTTTGCCCTGATCGTCTGGTAGAATTGCGCTTTTCGGGGCAACACACCGCACCACACCGCCCCATTCCGCATAGAAAGCGCCACTGAGCGTAGAGAGAGCCTGTATGACCGTCACCCTCAAAACCCCAGAGGACATCGCCAAAATGCGCATCGCCGGCAAGCTTGCCGCCGACGTCCTGGAAATGATTGCCGAATACGTCAAGCCCGGCGTCACCACCGAAGAGCTCGACCGCATCTGCCACGACTACATCGTCAACGAGCAGAAGGCCATCCCTGCCCCGCTCAACTACAAAGGCTTTCCGAAGTCGATCTGCACTTCGATCAACCACGTGGTCTGCCACGGCATCCCCAATGAAAAAGCGCTGAAGGATGGCGACACCCTGAACATCGACGTCACGGTGATCAAGGACGGCTACCACGGCGACACCAGCCGCATGTTCCATGTCGGCACCGTGCCCGTGTGGGCCGAGCGCCTGTCGCAGGTCACCCAGGAATGCATGTACAAGGCCATCGAACTGGTCAAGCCTGGCTGCCGCCTGGGTGACATCGGCGAAGTGATCCAGAAGCACGCCGAGAAGAACGGTTTCTCGGTGGTTCGCGAGTTCTGCGGCCACGGCATTGGCAAGGTGTTCCACGAAGAACCGCAGATCCTCCACTACGGTCGCGCAGGCACCGGCATGGAGCTGCAAGCCGGCATGACCTTCACCATCGAGCCGATGATCAACCAGGGCAAGGCTGACACCAAGGTGCTGGGCGACGGCTGGACCGCCATCACCAAAGACCGCAAGCTCTCGGCACAGTGGGAGCACACCCTGCTGGTCACCGACACCGGCTACGAGATCTTCACCTTGCGCAGCGATGACACCATCCCACGCGTTTCCGCCTGACTTGCCGTTCCCAGCCTTATAGAAGGAAAGCCAATCGATGCCGCAGGTGGATCCAGAACTGTTTGACCGCGGCCAGTTCCAGGCTGAACTGGCCCTGAAGGCAAGCCCGATTGCGGCATTCAAAAAGGCCATTCGCCAGGCCCGCGAAGTGCTCGACACGCGCTTTCGCACTGGCCGCGACATTCGCCGGCTGATCGAAGACCGCGCATGGTTCGTCGACAACATCCTGCAAAAGGCCTGGGAACAGTTCACCTGGAGTGCAGACGCCGACATCGCCCTGGTCGCCGTGGGCGGCTACGGACGCGGCGAACTGCACCCCTACTCCGACATCGACCTGCTGATCCTGCTGGACAGCGCCGATCACGAAATCTTCCGCGACTCCATCGAGCGCTTTCTCACGCTGTTGTGGGACATTGGCCTGGAAGTGGGCCAGAGCGTGCGCTCGGTCGAAGAGTGCGCCCAGGAGGCGCGCGCCGACCTCACGGTTGTTACCAACCTCATGGAAAGCCGCACCATCGCCGGCCCCGAGCGTCTGCGCCAGCGCATGCTCGACGTCACCAGCACCCAGCACATGTGGCCGGCCAAGGAGTTTTTCCTGGCCAAGCGCGCCGAGCAGAAGGCCCGTCACCACAAGTACAACGACACCGAATACAACCTGGAACCCAACGTCAAGGGCTCGCCCGGCGGCCTTCGGGATATCCAGACCATCCTCTGGGTTGCCCGTCGCCAGTACGGCACCCTGAACCTGCACGCCCTGGCGGGCGAAGGTTTCCTGGTCGAAAGCGAAAACGCCCTGCTGGCCTCGTCCCAGGAGTTCCTGTGGAAAGTCCGCTATGCCCTGCACATGCTGGCCGGGCGCTCCGAGGACCGCCTGCTGTTCGACCACCAGCGCTCGATTGCCGGCTTGCTCGGCTTTGAGGGCGATGACGCGAAACAGGCCATCGAAAACTTCATGCAGCAGTACTACCGGGTGGTCATGAGCATTGCCCAGCTCAGCGACCTGATCATCCAGCACTTCGAGGAAATCATCCTCGCCCCGGAAGACGAAGCGCCGCCGCAACCGATCAACTCGCGCTTCCAGTTGCATGATGGCTACATCGAGGCAATCAACAGCAATGTGTTCAAGCGCACGCCGTTTGCCATGCTGGAAATCTTCGTGCTGATGGCCCAGCAACCGGAAATCAAAGGGGTGCGCGCCGACACCATTCGCCTGCTGCGCGAACACCGGCACCTGATCAACGATGAATTTCGCCACGACATTCGCAACACCAGCCTGTTCATCGAGCTGTTCAAGTGCAAGATCGGCATCCACCGCAACCTGCGGCGCATGAACCGCTACGGCATTCTCGGGCGCTACCTGCCGGAGTTCGGCTTCATTGTCGGGCAGATGCAGCACGACCTGTTCCACATCTACACGGTTGACGCCCACACCCTGAACCTGATCAAGCACCTGCGTAAACTGCAGTACACCCAGGTGTCAGAAAAATTTCCGCTGGCCAGCAAGACCATGGGCAAGCTGCCCAAGCCCGAACTGGTCTACCTCGCCGGGCTGTACCACGATATTGGCAAAGGCCGGCATGGCGACCACTCGGACATCGGCGCAGTCGACGCCGAAGCCTTTTGCCAGCGCCATCAACTGCCCGCCTGGGACAGCCGACTGATCGTCTGGCTGGTGCAGAACCACCTGGTGATGTCGACCACGGCCCAACGCAAGGACCTCTCCGATCCGCAGGTGATCCACGATTTTGCCCAGGTGGTCGGCGACGAAACCCGGCTCAACTACCTCTATGTGCTGACGGTCGCCGACATCAACGCCACCAACCCGACCCTGTGGAACTCCTGGCGAGCCAGCCTGCTGCGCCAGCTGTACACCGAGACCAAGCGCGCCCTGCGTCGCGGCCTGGAGAACCCGGTGGATCGCGAAGAGCAGATCCGCCAGACTCAAAGTGCCGCCCTGGACATCCTGGTGCGCGGCGGCACCGATCCAGACGACGTCGAGCAGCTGTGGTCGCAATTGGGCGACGATTATTTCCTGCGCCACACCGCCGGCGACGTCGCCTGGCACAGCGACGCGATTCTCCAGCAACCGTCTGACGGCGGCCCGCTGGTGTTGATCAAGGAAACCACCCAGCGCGAATTCGAAGGCGGCACGCAGATTTTCATTTATGCCCCGGACCAGCACGACTTCTTCGCCGTGACCGTGGCCGCGATGGACCAGCTCAACCTGAACATTCACGATGCCCGGGTCATCACCTCCACCAGCCAGTTCACCCTCGACACCTACATCGTGCTCGACACCGACGGCGATTCGATTGGCGACAACCCGGTCCGGGTCAAACAGATCCGCGACGGCCTGACCGAAGCCCTGCGCAATCCGGACGACTACCCGACCATCATCCAGCGCCGGGTACCGCGCCAGCTCAAGCACTTTGCCTTTGCGCCCCAGGTGACCATCCATAACGACGCCCATCGCCCGGTGACCGTCCTCGAGCTCAGCGCGCCGGATCGGCCGGGCCTGCTGGCGCGGATCGGCGGGATATTCCTCGAGTTCGACCTGTCGCTGCAGAACGCCAAGATTGCCACCCTGGGCGAGCGGGTCGAAGACGTGTTCTTCATCACCGACGCCGAGAACCAGCCGTTGTCCGACCCGCAACTGTGCAGCCGCCTGCAGGATGCAATTGTCGAGCAACTGAGCGTCAGACCCGAATCCGATGTCAACCTGTCGCGCATCAGCATCTGATGCACGCCATGATTTAACTGCTTTGATCGAGACCCCGCACCGATGAACAACGCTCTGAACCAGCTCCAGCCTTACCCGTTCGAGAAACTGCGCGCCCTGCTCGGTGCGGTCACCCCCAACCCGGACAAACGCCCGATCGCCCTGTCCATCGGCGAGCCGAAGCACCGCTCGCCGGAGTTCGTCGCCCAGGCCCTGGCCGACAACCTCGACCAGATGGCGGTCTACCCGACCACCCTCGGCCTGCCCGCATTGCGCGAGGCCATCGGCGGCTGGTGCGAGCGTCGTTTCAAGGTCCCGGCTGGCTGGATCGATCCGGCGCGCAATGTGCTGCCGGTCAATGGCACCCGTGAAGCGCTGTTCGCCTTTACCCAGACCGTGGTCAACCGTGGCGAAGACGCGCTGGTCGTCAGCCCGAACCCGTTCTACCAGATCTACGAAGGCGCAGCGTTCCTCGCCGGCGCCAAACCCCACTACTTGCCGTGCCTCGACGAAAACGGCTTCAACCCGGATTTCGATGCGGTGTCGCCCGAGATCTGGCAGCGTTGCCAGATTCTGTTCCTGTGCTCGCCAGGCAACCCGACCGGCGCACTGATCCCGGTCGAGACCCTGAAGAAACTCATCGCCCTGGCCGACGAATACGACTTCGTGATCGCCGCCGACGAGTGCTACAGCGAGCTCTATTTTGACGAACAGACCCCTCCGCCAGGCCTGCTCAGCGCCTGCGTGGAACTGGGCCGTAAAGATTTCAAACGCTGCGTGGTATTCCACAGCCTGTCCAAGCGCTCCAACCTGCCGGGCCTGCGTTCGGGCTTTGTCGCCGGCGACGCCGAGATTCTCAAGGGTTTCCTGCTGTACCGCACCTACCACGGCTGCGCCATGCCGGTACAAACCCAATTGGCCAGCGTCGCGGCCTGGAACGACGAAGAGCACGTGCGCGCCAACCGCACCCTGTACCGCGAGAAGTTTGACGCCGTGCTGGAGATCCTCGCCCCGGTGCTCGACGTCCAGCGTCCGGATGGCAGCTTCTACCTGTGGCCGAACGTCGAAGGTGACGATGCCGCCTTCTGCCGCGACCTGTTTGTCGAAGAACACGTGACCGTGGTCCCTGGCTCCTACCTGTCGCGCGAAGTCGATGGCTTCAACCCTGGCGCCGGACGCGTGCGCATGGCCCTGGTTGCGCCGCTGGCCGAATGCGTGGAAGCCGCCGAGCGGATTCGCGCGTTCATTATTCGACGCAAGTAACATCGACAGTTCTGCGCCAGGCAATCTGGCGCAGTACTTCATTGCCAGAACCTGACCTCACAAGCAGCAACAACCTCTCACACTTGCGGCTTTACCCAGCGCTCCATCATCCCTAAGTTATGCCCGCGCTATCACCATTACCTGAGAAAACACTCAATCGTTACTAGCGATAATTGCGTTTAAACCCACCCTTCAAATCAACTCGTTAATTCAAGGATGACATTAATGAAACCCTTTGCGCCGTGCCGAACTCGCCAACCTGACAATGAGACAGACTCATTTCATGCTGCGATCTCGGAGAATCCGAACAACCAACCAGCCGCAGCATCCGGTGCTCGCCACAAGCGCTCGACAGGCTCGTGGCAAAAGTTCTGGGGCAATGGACGGGTGTTGAACATCAGTTTCATGCCACCTGTCGCTACTGACCTCAAGGCCCGCGTTGAGCGGCTGATCCGACAATGGGAGCCGGCCACCAACCTGTCATTCAACTTTGATGACAAGCGCGCAGGGGATATTCGTATCTTCCTCGGAGGTGATCTGAACAATTCCTATATCGGGACTGACGCTCTCCTGGCGGCGATGGATGTTCCCACCCTGAGCATCGCCGCTGGACCGGATGAAGCAGAGTTCGACCTGACCGTACTCCATGAGTTCGGGCATGCGCTGGGACTGCAACATGAACACTTGCACCCGAAAGCCAACATCCCGTGGGATGTAGCGAAGCTCTACGACTACTACGCCCTGCACTTCGGGTGGACCACGGAAGAAGTCGACTTCAACATCCTCACGCCACTAAGCGACGACTTGCTGACGGGACCGTACGACAAGGACTCGATCATGCACTACGAAGTCCCCAACGAGTTGACCACCGAAGATTGGCAGGTGGGGGTCAATACCCGGATCAGCAAGCTTGATCGACGCAACGTTCGTCGAGCCTATCCAAAACCCTAGCCAATCGACCGCAACCAAGGCGCCCCACCCTCCTTATTTGACGTGACCCAGGTTGGCCTCGCTCAAGTCCAGGTCAGCCAGCACCTCGCGCAGCACGTCATCACCAATCTGGTGTTGGCGGCTGAGCCGGTACAGTTCCAGGCGCTGGGCGCGCAAGGCGTTCAGGCGCATGCGTCGCTCCAGCAAATCCATCTGGAAGGCCAGCGCCTGGGCTTCGGCGGAATCGTTGAACACGTCCAACTGATGCCGGTACTCGGACATGATCCGCGCCTTGAGTTCAGCCGCCAGTGCCGCTTGCGCCGCGTCCTGCGGGTTGACCTCCTGCGCCTCCAGCGCATGGATCGCCGCCTCGGCGGTCTTGCGCCAGGCCTCACGCACCTCTTGCAGACGTTTTTCGTCAGGACTTTGCTCAATCCCCCGCAACAGGATCGGCAAGGCGATACAGGCCGCCACCAGCGACAGCAGGATCACCCCGGCAGCGATGAAGATCAGCAGATCGCGCTCCGGGAAGTCCGCGCCGTTGAGCAGCAGCGGTATCGACATTACACCTGCCAGGGTCACCGCCCCCCGCACCCCGCCCAGCGTCAACAGCCAGCACGAGCGCGCGGTCGGCACCAACGTCAACTCGCCCCTTCCGCGCCAGCGCCGCAGCCAACCATAGAGGCGCCAGATGCTCTGCACCCAGATGTAGCGCAGCACCAGCAACACCGCAAAGATCGCCAGCACTGCCAGGGCGCGATAGAACAGCGTCGGCCACAACGAGCTTTCATGGCTGGCCACCGCCTTGATGATGTCCGGCAGTTGCAGACCCAGCAGCAGGAAAATCAGGCCGTTGAAGGCAAACTCCAGCAGCGACCAGACGCTGCGGTTGAGCAGTCGGGTGCTGGTCTGGCGCGGCAGCAGGTCGAGCCAGCTCTGCATCATCCCCGCCGCCACCGCCGACAGAATCCCCGAGGCGCCAAGGCGTTCGGCCAGCACATAGGCGGCAAACGGCAGCAGCAACATGAACACCACATGGGTCGCCGGATCGTCCCAGCCCCGGGCGATCATCCACGCCCGCAAGCGGCCGACCAACCAGCTCAAGGCCACGCCGACCAACAGCCCGCCAATCGCCACCAGCACGAACGTCAGGCTGGCATTGGCCAGGGAGAACATGCCAGTGAGCGCCGCCGCCAGGGCGAACTTGAAGGTCACCAGGCCCGTCGCGTCGTTCATCAACGCCTCGCCCTGGAGCATGTGCATCAAGGGCGTCGGCAGGCGGTTCTGGGTGATTGCCGACACCGCCACGGCGTCGGTCGGCGACAGCACGGCCGCCAGCGCAAAGGCCACCGGCAGCGGTATGCTCGGCAACAGCCAATGAATGAAGTAGCCGGCGCCGACCACGGTGAACAGCACCAGCCCAACCGCCAGGGTCAGGATGGGTCCGCGCAGTTTCCACAGTTCACGCTTGGGCATGCGCCAACCATCGGAAAACAACAGCGGCGGCAGGAATAGAAACAGGAACAGCTCGGGATCCAGCGCCACGTGCAGCCCCAACGTCGGCCAGGCCAGCAGCGCACCCGCGGCGATCTGCACCAGCGGCAGCGGCAGCGGGATCAACCGGCCGACCAGACGCGAAAGGCTGACCAGCATCAGCAGAATGAGGACGGTGTAGGCGGTTTGCATAAAACGAAGTTCCCGATCAGTCGACACGCAACAGCATGTAACAGGCAACGAGTTGCCGTCGAAGTGCCATATTAGACGCTTAAGCTGCTGCCTGACCGTTGCACAAAGGTCGCACCCGGCCTGGTAACTTGTCGCACAATCGCTCAATCCCGCCCGCCGCCGACGCCGAACCCGCTCGGTCGTGGCATAATCCGTCACCTTTTAATCCCAGCACCTCCAAAGGGGGGCAATTCCTTGACCGCTTCAAGCAAAACGTTGCACCTTTTCGGCATCAAAGCCTGCGACACCATGAAAAAGGCGCGCACCTGGCTCGATGAAAACGCTGTCAGCTTTGATTTCCATGACTACAAGACGGCCGGAATCGACCGTGAACACCTGACCCAGTGGTGCAACGAGCACGGCTGGCAAGTGGTGCTCAACCGTGCAGGCACGACCTTTCGCAAACTCGACGACGAACACAAAGCCGATCTCGACCAGGCGAAAGCGATCGAACTGATGCTTGCACAACCCTCGATGATCAAGCGCCCGGTGCTCGATCTCGGTGACCGAACCCTGATTGGCTTCAAGCCAGATATCTACGCGGCCGCTCTCAAGTAAGGCAGCCCGTTCATCTTTTTTTAGAGGTAATTGCATGTCCACTACTCTGTTCAGCGTCGCCTTCGGTGTCGGTACCCAGAATCGCCAGGGCGCATGGCTGGAAGTGTTCTACGCACAGCCATTGCTCAACCCGTCGGCCGAACTGGTCGCCGCCATCACCCCGATCCTCGGCTACAGCGAGGGCAACCAGGCGATCGCGTTCAGCAACGCCCAGGCGGCTCAACTGGCTGAAGTGCTGAAGTCGGTCGATGCTACCCAGGCCGCCCTGCTGACCCGCCTGGCGGAAAGCCACAAGCCGCTGGTCGCCACCCTGCTGGCCGAAGACGCCGCACTGAGCTCGACCCCTGAGGCCTACCTCAAGCTGCACCTGCTGTCCCACCGCCTGGTCAAGCCCCACGGCCTGAACCTGACCGGTATCTTCCCACTGCTGCCGAACGTGGCCTGGACCAGCCAGGGCGCCATCGACCTCGGCGAACTGGCCGAACACCAACTGGAAGCGCGCCTGCGTGGCGAACTGCTGGAAGTGTTCTCGGTAGACAAGTTCCCGAAAATGACCGACTACGTGGTACCGGCTGGCGTGCGTATCGCTGACGCCGCCCGCCTGCGCCTGGGCGCCTACGTCGGCGAAGGCACCACCGTGATGCACGAAGGTTTCGTCAACTTCAACGCTGGCACCGAAGGCCCGGGCATGATCGAAGGTCGTGTCTCGGCCGGCGTGTTCGTTGGCAAGGGTTCGGACCTGGGCGGCGGTTGCTCGACCATGGGTACCCTGTCGGGTGGCGGCAATATCGTCATCAAGGTCGGCGAAGGCTGCCTGATCGGCGCCAACGCCGGTATCGGCATTCCGTTGGGCGATCGCAATACCGTCGAGTCGGGCCTGTACGTCACCGCCGGCACCAAAGTCGCGCTGCTGGACGAGAACAACAACCTGGTCAAAGTGGTCAAGGCCCGTGAGCTGGCTGGCCAGGCCGACCTGTTGTTCCGCCGCAATTCGGAGACCGGTGCAGTGGAATGCAAGACCCACAAATCGGCCATCGAACTGAACGAAGCGCTGCACGCTCACAACTAAGTACAGCGCCAACCACCCCAGACCCCGCAGGGTTTGGGGTGTATTCGCCCATCTTCACCAGGGCCAGAAACCGTGATGATTGCCTCCCCCTGGCGCGCCGATTTTCCGGCCATCGCCGCTCTGCAACGGCAGGACCAGACCTACCTGGACAGCGCCGCCACCACCCAGAAACCCCAAGCCCTGCTTGACGCGCTGACGCATTACTACGCCAACGGCGCGGCCAATGTGCATCGTGCCCAGCACCTGCCCGGCGCTCACGCCACCCAGGCGTTCGAAGACAGCCGCAGCAAAGTCGCGCACTGGCTCAATGCCGGTGACAGCGGGCAGATCATCTTCACCCATGGCGCCACCTCGGCGCTGAACCTCCTGGCCTATGGCCTCGAGCACAAATTTACGGCGGGCGATGAGATTGTCATCAGCGCCCTGGAACACCACGCCAACCTGCTGCCCTGGCAGCAACTGGCGAAACGACGTGCCCTCAAACTGGTGATCCTGCCCCTGGACGCCGACGGCCTGATCGACCTCGATGCCGCCGCCACCCTGATCGGCCCACGCACCCGTCTGCTCGCCGTCAGCCAGCTGTCCAACGTGCTCGGCGCCTGGCAACCGCTGGCGCCTTTGCTGGCACTGGCCAAGACGCAAAACGCATTGACGGTGGTCGATGGCGCCCAGGGCGTGGTCCACGGTCGTCACGACGTGCAGGCCCTGGGTTGCGACTTCTATGTCTTTTCCAGCCACAAACTCTACGGTCCGGACGGCCTCGGAGTGGTCTTTGCCCGCAACGCCGCGCTGGGACAACTGCAGCATTGGCAGTTCGGCGGCGAAATGGTGCTCGATGCCAATTACCACGACGCACGCTTTCGCTCTGCCCCCCTGGGCTTCGAAGCCGGCACGCCGCCGATTGCCAGCGTGATCGGCCTCGGCGCGACCCTGGATTACCTGGCCGGGCTCGACCAGGTCGCCGTATCCGCCCACGAAGCTGCACTGCACGACTACCTGCTGCGTGGCCTGCAGGCGCGCAATGGCATCCGCCTGCTGGGTAAACCGCAACTGGCCCTGGCCAGTTTTGTCGTCGAAGGCGTGCATAACGCCGACCTGGCGCACCTGCTCACGGAGCAGGGGATCGCCGTACGCGCCGGGCATCACTGCGCCATGCCGTTGCTGAAAAGCTTCGAACTGGCCGGCGCCATTCGCGTATCGCTGGCGCTGTACAACGACTCCGACGACCTTGAACGTTTCTTCGAAGCCCTCGACCAGGCGCTGGAGCTCCTGCGATGACCCTCCCCGCCGACGCTGTTACCGCCCTCGCCACCTTCCAGGCCGCCGCCGGCTGGGAGCAACGGGCACGCCTGCTGATGCAATGGGGTGAGCGCTTGCCGCCCATGAGCGACGCCGACAAGACCGAGGCCAACCGGGTACACGGCTGTGAAAGCCAAATGTGGCTGGTGGGCGCCTTGCACGACGGCCACTGGCAATTCAACGCCGCCAGCGATGCACGCTTGATCCGCGGCTTGGTGGCGCTGCTGCTGACGCGGGTCAACGGCTTGTCCAGTGCCGAGTTGCAACGGGTGGACCTGCCGGGCTGGTTCGAGCAATTGGGGCTCAGCCGCCAGTTATCGCCGTCGCGCAGTAATGGGTTGAATGCGGTGTTGCAGCGGATGAGGGAGTTGGCTCAGTAACACCACTCAAACCTGCGGCTTCACCCTATCCGCCGGCCGCCGTACCCCCGCGACAATCTTGTCCACCGCCTTGGTCGCCGCCACCATGCCGAAGGTCGCGGTAACCATCATCACCGCGCCAAAGCCTCCAGCGCAGTCCAGCTTCACGCCATCACCGACAAAACTTTTCTGCAGGCAGATGCTGCCGTCCGGTTTTGGGTAGCGCAGTTGCTCGGTGGAAAACACGCAGGGCACGCTGTAATGGCGGGTCACGGTGCGTGAGAAGTTGTACTCGCGGCGCAGGGTGGAGCGCACTTTCGAGGCCAGCGGGTCGTTGAAGGTGCGGTTCAGGTCGCAGACCTGGATCAGCGTCGGGTCGATCTGCCCGCCCGCGCCGCCGGTGGTGATGATCTGGATCTTGCGCCGCTTGCACCAGGCGATCAGCGCCGCCTTGGCGTTGACGCTGTCGATGCAGTCGATCACGCAATCGATATTCGGCGTGATGTATTCAGCCATGGTGTCGCGGGTGACGAAGTCCGGCACCGCATGCACCGTGCAGTCCGGGTTGATCCCGCGCAGACGCTCGGCCATGACCTCGACCTTGGGTTTGCCCACGGTGCTGTCGAGGGCGTGCAACTGGCGATTGGCGTTACTGACGCAGACGTCATCGAGGTCGAACAGGGAGATCTCCCCTACCCCGCAACGGGCAATGGCTTCCGCCGCCCAGGAACCGACGCCACCGACGCCAACGATCGCCACATGGGCCGCCCGCAAACGGTCCATGCCCTCGATGCCATACAAACGAGCGATGCCAGCAAACCGCGGATCTTCTGTACTCATGACCACTACCCTGAAAACCGGCGCGCATTATAGGGGAACCCGACGACAAGTTTTCACCTTCAGCCTTCAAGTGTAAGAACTTATGTGAAAACAGGCTGCCAAATGCCTGACACCGCCCTGCCCGCTGTACGGTCAGGGAAAGCCCAGTGTAGGATGCGCGCCCTTTGGCCGTATGCCGACCGTCCCCTCGTTCCACACCCTTTGGAACCCGAAATAGCCATGTCATCGCGTAAATTTGGACTCAACCTCGTGGTAGTGCTGGCAATCGCCGCGCTGTTCACTGGTTTCTGGGCGCTGATCAACCGCCCGGTCACGACCCCCAACTGGCCTGAACAAATCTCCGGTTTTTCCTACTCGCCGTTTCAGCAAGGCCAGTTCCCACAGAAGAACCAGTATCCGTCCGACGACGAAATGCGCCGTGACCTGGAAATCATGAGCAAGCTGACGGACAACATCCGCACCTACTCGGTCGACGGCACGCTGGAAGACATCCCGAAACTGGCGGAAGAATTCGGTCTGCGGGTAACTCTGGGGATCTGGATCAGTCCGGATCAGGAGCGTAATGAACGCGAGATCCAGCGCGCCATCGAAATTGCCAACACCTCGCGCAGCGTGGTGCGGGTGGTGGTCGGCAACGAAGCGATCTTCCGCAAGGAAATCACTGCCGAGCAACTCAGTGTGCTGCTGGATCGGGTACGGGCTGCGGTCAAAGTCCCGGTCACCACGTCGGAGCAATGGCACGTCTGGGAGGAACACCCGGAGCTGGCCAAGCACGTCGACCTGATCGCCGCGCACGTCCTGCCCTACTGGGAATTCATTCCGGTGGATCAGGCTGGGCAATTCGTCCTCGATCGTGCCCGCGACCTGAAAAAGCTGTTCCCGAAGAAACCGCTACTGCTGTCCGAAGTGGGCTGGCCGAGCAACGGTCGCATGCGCGGGGGTGCAGACGCTTCGCCGGCAGACCAGGCGATTTACCTGCGTACCCTGGTGAACAAGCTTAACCGCCAGGGCTTCAACTACTTCGTGATCGAAGCCTTCGACCAACCCTGGAAAGCCAGCGACGAAGGCTCGGTCGGCGCCTATTGGGGCGTGTTCAACGCCGCGCGCCAGCAGAAATTCAACTTTGAAGGGCCGGTGGTGGCGATCCCGCAATGGCGGGTCCTGGCGATCGGCTCGGTAGTGCTGGCGCTGCTGTCGCTGACCTTGTTGATGATCGATGGCTCGGCCCTGCGCCAGCGCGGCCGGACCTTCCTGACCTTCATCGCCTTCCTCTGCGGCTCGGTGCTGGTGTGGATCGGTTACGACTACAGCCAGCAATACAGCACCTGGTTCAGCCTCACCGTCGGTTTCCTGCTCGCCCTTGGCGCCCTCGGGGTGTTTATCGTGCTGCTCACCGAGGCCCACGAACTGGCGGAAGCGGTGTGGATCCACAAGCGTCGCCGCGAATTCCTGCCGGTTGAAGGGGATTCGACCTACAGGCCCAAGGTGTCGATTCACGTGCCCTGCTACAACGAGCCGCCGGAGATGGTCAAACAGACCCTCGATGCCCTGGCCAACCTCGACTATCCGGACTTCGAAGTCCTGATCATCGACAACAACACCAAGGACCCGGCCGTCTGGGAACCGGTACAGGCCTACTGTGCCACCCTCGGTCCGCGCTTCAAGTTCTTCCATGTCGCGCCACTGGCCGGTTTCAAGGGCGGCGCGCTGAACTACCTGATCCCGCATACCGCCAAGGATGCCGAAGTGATCGCAGTGATCGACTCCGACTACTGCGTGCACCCGAACTGGCTCAAGCACATGGTGCCGCACTTTGCCGATCCGCAAATCGCCGTGGTGCAGTCGCCGCAGGACTATCGCGACCAGAACGAAAGCACCTTCAAGAAGCTCTGCTACGCCGAGTACAAGGGCTTCTTCCATATCGGCATGGTCACCCGCAACGACCGCGATGCGATCATCCAGCACGGCACCATGACCATGACCCGTCGCTCGGTGCTCGAAGAACTGGGCTGGGCCGACTGGTGCATCTGCGAAGACGCCGAGCTGGGCCTGCGCGTGTTCGAAAAAGGCCTGTCGGCGGCGTACTACCACGACAGCTATGGCAAGGGCCTGATGCCCGATACCTTTATCGACTTCAAGAAACAGCGCTTCCGCTGGGCCTACGGCGCGATCCAGATCATCAAGCGCCACACCGCCAGCCTGATCCGCGGCAAGGACACCGAGCTGACCCGTGGCCAGCGCTACCACTTCCTCGCGGGCTGGCTGCCGTGGGTGGCGGACGGCATGAACATCTTCTTCACCGTCGGCGCGCTGTTGTGGTCGGCGGCGATGATCATCGTGCCGCACCGGGTCGATCCGCCGCTGCTGATCTTCGCCATCCCGCCATTGGCGCTGTTCGTGTTCAAGGTCGGCAAGATCGTGTTCCTCTACCGCCGCGCGGTCGGGGTCAATCTCAAGGATGCGTTCTGCGCGGCGCTGGCCGGGCTGGCGTTGTCCCATACGATTGCCAAGGCGGTGCTGTACGGGTTCTTCACCAGCAGCATTCCGTTTATCCGCACGCCGAAAAACGCCGACAGCCACGGCTTCTGGCTGGCGATCTCGGAAGCCCGCGAAGAGCTGTTCATCATGCTGCTGTTGTGGGGCGCCGCCCTGGGGATCTTCCTGGTCCAGGGCCTGCCGAGCAACGACATGCGTTTCTGGGTGGCAATGCTGCTGGTGCAGTCACTGCCGTACGTGGCGGCGCTGATCATGGCGTACCTGTCGTCGCTGCCAAAACCGGCGGTTGCCGCGCAAACCGCAGCGGCCAGTTAAATCTGCAGCGATCCACCAAACGGCGGCCAATGGTCGCCGTTTTGCTTTAAGATAACCGCCATTTTGCGGGGCTTGGCTTAAGGGTCAGACCCAAAACCTGTGGGAGCTAGCCTGCTCGCGATGCAGGCGATGAGGTTTGTCATATGGACCCTGTCATCGTTCATCGCGAGCAGGCTCGCTCCTACAGCAGTCCGCGCCCATATTCATGATTTCCGGAGTTTTCCATGACGGCCCACGCCGACCTTTCGCCGACCCTTCAACTTGCCATTGACCTGATTCGCCGTCCGTCGGTGACGCCGCTGGATGCCGACTGCCAGAAGCAAATGATGCAGCGTCTGGGCGATGCTGGTTTCATGCTGGAGCCGATGCGCATCGAAGACGTGGACAACTTCTGGGCCACCCATGGCAGCCAGGACGGTCCGGTGCTGTGCTTCGCTGGTCACACTGACGTGGTGCCGACCGGCCCGGTGGCGGCCTGGCAGATCGAGCCGTTCAACGCGCTGATCGACGAACACGGCATGCTCTGCGGCCGCGGCGCCGCCGACATGAAAGGCAGCCTGGCGGCAATGACCGTGGCGGCCGAGCGCTTCGTCGCCGACTACCCCGACCACAAGGGCAAGGTCGCGTTCCTGATCACCAGCGACGAAGAAGGCCCGGCGCACCACGGCACCAAGGCCGTGGTGGAACGCCTGGTGGCCCGCAAGGAGCGCCTGGACTGGTGCATCGTTGGCGAACCGTCGAGCACCAGCCTGGTCGGTGACGTGGTCAAGAACGGTCGTCGCGGCTCCCTCGGCGCCAAGCTGACCATCCGTGGTGTGCAGGGGCACGTGGCCTACCCGCACCTGGCCAAGAACCCGATCCACCTTGCCGCACCGGCCCTGGCCGAGCTGGCCGCCGAACACTGGGACCACGGTAACGACTTCTTCCCGCCGACCAGCTTCCAGATCTCCAACGTCAATTCCGGCACCGGCGCGACCAATGTGATCCCTGGCGAGCTGGTCGCGGTGTTCAACTTCCGCTTCTCCACCGAGTCCACCGTCGAAGGCTTGCAGCAGCGGGTCGCCGACATCCTCGACAAGCATGCCCTGGACTGGCATATCGACTGGGCGCTGTCCGGCCTGCCGTTCCTCACCAAACCTGGCGCGCTGCTGGATGCCGTGGCGTCGAGCATCAAGGACATCACCGGTCGCGACACCCATGCTTCCACCAGTGGCGGCACCTCGGACGGGCGTTTCATCGCCACCATGGGCACCCAGGTGGTCGAGCTCGGCCCGGTCAACGCGACCATTCACCAGGTTAACGAGCGAGTCCTGGCCAGCGACCTCGATGTGCTGACCGAGATCTACTACCAGACCCTGATCAAGTTGCTCGCCTGATGCTTGCCTGCCCTATCTGCAGCGCACCGCTGAGTGCGGTCGACAATGGTGTGGCGTGCCCGGTCGGGCATCGTTTCGACCGTGCCCGCCAGGGTTACCTGAACCTGCTGCCGGTGCAGCACAAGAACAGCCGCGATCCGGGCGATAACCAGGCCATGGTTGAAGCCCGCCGCGATTTTCTCAACGCCGGTCACTACGCGCCGGTCGCCCGGCGTCTCGCCGAACTGGCCGCCGAACAAGCCCCGCAGCGCTGGCTGGACATCGGTTGTGGCGAGGGTTACTACACCGCGCAAATCGCCGACGCCCTGCCCGCTGCCGACGGCTACGCCCTGGACATTTCCCGCGAAGCGGTGAAACGCGCCTGCAAGCGCAACCCGCAACTGACCTGGTTGATCGCCAGCATGGCGCGCATCCCTCTGGCCGATGCCAGCTGCCAGTTCCTCGCCAGCGTGTTCAGCCCACTCGACTGGGACGAAGCCAAGCGCCTGCTCAGCCCTGGCGGCGGCCTGATGAAAGTCGGCCCAACCAGCGGCCACCTGATGGAGCTGCGTGAGCGCCTGTACGACGAAGTGCGCGAGTACACCGATGACAAGCACCTGGCGCTTGTCCCCGAAGGCATGAGCCTGCAACACAGCGAGACCCTGGACTTCAAGCTGACCCTGGTCAGTCCCCAGGATCGTGCCAACCTGCTGGCCATGACCCCGCATGGCTGGCGTGCGAGCGCCGAGCGCCGGGCAGCCGTGATCGAACAGGCAGAGCCGTTCGAGGTCAGTGTGTCGATGCGCTACGATTACTTCGTTCTGCAGTAACCCTTAAACCCTTGGCCTCACGCGATGACGTGAGGCCGGCAAAATCCGCGAATGGATTTTCAGAACCCGCAGTGAGGAACATCCATGCGCCAACCCGATATCGAGATTTACCTGAAGGACGCCGACGTCGACCACAAGGCCATCGCCACCTGGCTCGCCGAAGCCCTCGGCCCTTGCAGCGACTGGGTACAGAAAGGCCAGACCTACAAGTGCACGGCCGGCAACGTGCCCGTGACCTGGCTGCCAAAGGCTGTAGGCAAATGGAACAGCCTGTACCTGGAAAGTGACCAGACGCCGTGGGATGACGACATCGCCTGCGCCCGCGCCGCCTTCGTCGCGCTGAACGTGGAAGTGCGCTGCGCACCGGGCACCTGGGTCGAGGAAGAGGGTGAAGAGTCGGCTGATCGCTGGATTCGGATCAGCGCCGATGGTGAAGAAGAGATCACCTGGAAAACGGCGTAAAAGCTTGAATCTGATGGAGCTTGCTTGCTGGCGATCATGACTGCGCGGTGTACCTGGCACTCCGTCTCGCTGGCAAGCCAGCTCCTACAGGATCGTATTACAGGCCGATTACGTCTTCGGCCTGCAGGCCTTTCTGGCCGTCGACCACCGCATATTCCACCTGCTGGCCTTCGGTCAACGAACGGTGGCCTTCGCCACGGATCGCACGGTAGTGCACGAATACGTCCGCCCCGCCTTCACGCTGGATAAAGCCATAACCCTTGGCGTCGTTGAACCACTTGACGTTGCCGGTCTCGCGCGTTGCCATCAATCAGTACTCCCATTTTTTTATTATTGAATAGGCCTAGGGAACCTGTAGGAGTGAGCTTGCTCGCGAAAAACTTCAGGGCGCCGCGTTTATTCTGTATATCCGCGTTATCGTTGACGTCCTTCGCGAGCAAGCTCGCTCCTACAAAAAAGCCGTAGCCTCGGCCCCTGAACAAACCCGATGAACATTTGCCAGCGCTCGACGGTCTGTCAACAACAGGGTCGATAGTGGCAAACGGCCGGCCGAGTATATGACAGTCTTGAAAACTCTCAACTCAACTTTACTTGCCTGCTTTTTTGCCGATTTTCGACGAATACGGCACACTATCGCCCCCGAGCAATTGCTCGGTTTTTTCCACTAAAGCAGCACGCCTATGACCCGCTCTCCGTTCCGCCGTCTGGTGTTCGGCGCCCTGCGCCGACTGTTGTACCTCTGGGTTCGCTCGGAAACGATCAACCAGTCGTCCTTCACCCTCAACCTCGACCGCAGTCGTCCGGTGTTCTACGTCCTGCAAAGCCCGTCGCTGACCGACCTGGCCGTGCTCGACCGCGAATGCACCAAGGCCGGCTTGCCGCGTCCGGTGTTGCCGGTGTCGGTGGGTAATCTGCTGGAGCCCGCGGCGTTCTTCTACCTGACGCCCGAGCCCGACTGGCTCGGCCGCCAGGACAAGCGCGGCGCACCGCCGACCCTGACGCGACTGGTCAGCGCCCTGAGCCAGAACGCTGCCGAAGATGCGCAGATCATTCCGGTCAGCGTGTTCTGGGGGCAGTCGCCAGACAGCGAGTCGAGCCCGTGGAAACTGCTGTTCGCCGACAGCTGGGCAGTGACCGGGCGCCTGCGTCGACTGCTGAGCATCATGATCCTGGGGCGCAAGACCCGGGTGCAATTCTCGGCGCCGATTCACCTGCGTGAACTGGTCGAGCACAACAAGGGCCACGAGCGCACCGTGCGCATGGCCCAGCGCATCCTGCGGGTGCACTTCCGTAACCTGAAGACGGCGGTGATCGGGCCGGACATTTCCCACCGACGCAACCTGGTCAAGGGCCTGGTCAATCAGCCGCTGGTGCGCCAGGCGATCCTCGACGAAGCCGAGCGCGAGAACATCAGCCCCGAGAAAGCCAAGGCCCAGGCGCTGCGCTACGGCAACGAGATCGCCTCGGACTACACCTACACCGCCATCCGCTTCCTCGAAGTGGTGCTGAGCTGGTTCTGGAACAAGATCTACGACGGAATCAAGGTCAATCACATCGAAGGCGTGCAGAAGGTCGCACCGGGCCATGAGGTGATTTATGTGCCTTGCCATCGCAGCCACATCGACTACCTGCTGTTGTCCTACCTGCTGTTCCGCAACGGCCTGACCCCGCCGCACATCGCTGCCGGGATCAACCTCAACATGCCGCTGATCGGCGGCCTGCTGCGCCGTGGCGGCGCGTTTTTCATGCGCCGCACCTTCAAAGGCAACCCGCTCTACACCTCGGTGTTCAACGAGTACCTGCACACCTTGTTCACCAAGGGCTTCCCGGTGGAGTACTTCGTCGAAGGCGGCCGCTCACGCACCGGGCGCATGCTGCAACCGAAGACCGGGATGCTGGCGATCACCCTGCGCAGCTTCCTGCGTTCCTCGCGCATGCCGATCGTGTTCGTGCCGGTCTATATCGGCTACGAGCGGGTGCTCGAAGGCCGTACCTACCTGGGCGAACTGCGCGGTGCGAGCAAGAAAAAAGAGTCGATCTTCGATATTTTCAAAGTGATCGGCGCGCTCAAGCAGCGCTTTGGCCAGGTCGCCGTGAACTTCGGCGAGCCGATCAAGCTCGCCGAATTCCTCGACAGCGAACAACCGGACTGGCGCTCCCAGGAGCTGGGCCCGCAGTTCCGTCCCACCTGGCTGAACGAAACCACCCATCGCCTCGGCGAACGCGTCGCGCGTCACCTCAACGAAGCGGCGGCGATCAACCCGGTCAACCTGGTTGCCCTGGCGCTGCTCTCCACCAGCCGCCTGGCGCTGGATGATCGAGCCATGGCCCGAGTCCTCGACCTGTACCTGGCGCTGTTGCGCCGCGTGCCCTACTCACCGCACACCACTTTGCCCGAAGGTGATGGCCGCGCGCTGATCGAGCACGTCAAGGACATGGACCTGCTGTCCGAGCAGAGCGATGCGCTGGGCAAGATTCTCTATCTGGACGAGCAGAACGCCGTCCTGATGACCTACTACCGCAACAACGTCCTGCACATCTTCGCTTTGCCGGCGCTGTTGGCGAGCTTCTTCCAGAGCGCCTCGCGGATGAGCCGCGAACAGATCCTGCGCTACACCCGCGCGCTCTATCCGTACCTGCAAGCGGAGTTGTTCATCCGCTGGTCGCTGGACGAACTGGACGCGGTGATCGATCAGTGGCTCGAAGCCTTTGTCGAGCAGGGCCTGCTGCGTTTCGAGAACAACGTCTACCTGCGCCCGGCGCCAAGCTCCCGGCATTTCGTGCTGCTGACCCTGCTGTCCAAGAGCATCGCCCAGACCCTGCAGCGTTTCTACATGGCCATCTCGCTTCTGCTCAACAGCGGCCAGAACACCCTCAGCGCCGAAGAACTGGAAGACCTGTGCACAGTCATGGCCCAGCGCCTGTCGATCCTGCACGGCCTGAACGCCCCGGAGTTTTTCGACAAGAGCCTGTTCCGACACTTTATCCAGACCCTGCTCGACCTCGATGTGTTGCGCCGCGATGAAGCCGGCAAACTCAGCCATCACGAGTTGCTCGGCGAGTTGGCCGAAGGCGCGGCGAAGCGCGTATTGCCGGCGGAAATTCGCCTGTCGATCCGCCAGGTGGCCCTGCACCGCAGCGAAGATGCGGCGGATCAACCCGCGCCTGCGCCAACTGCCTGATTTGTTCAAGGCGCCAGTCTGCTTCTGGCGCCGCCGATACGGAGTACTCCGATGAAAAAACTCACCCTGCTCGCCGCCGCGACCCTGCTCAGCGCCTGCCAGTCGACCTCCCCCACCGGTAAAGCCAGCCTCGACGGCGAGGTGTTTTACCTGCAGCGCATCGCCCTGCCGCCGACTGCGACCCTGAGTGTCAGCCTGCAGGACGTATCGCTGGCCGATGCGCCGGCACAGGTGATTGACGAACAGAAAGGCCAGGTCCAGGGACAGGTCCCGCTGAAGTTCCACTTGAGCTATGACCCGCAGCAAGTGCAGCCCGGACACCGTTACTCGGTGAGTGCGCGGATCGAGAACGAAGGTAAGTTGCTGTTCATCACCAGCGAACATCACGCCGTGCAATTGGACGGCAGCGACCCGCAGCCAATGAAAGTCCGCGTCGACGCTGTTCGTTAAGTATCAACGGTCGGATGAGAGGAGCCCGCTGGCGGGCTCCTACTTCCAGTCAGCCTGGATATTCGCGGCATCCCGCAGGAAGAACACCCACTCGCGCCCCATCTTTTTCTTCTCGAACACCTTGAGTGCCACCAGACCATTGAGAGTGCTCGCCGCAGTGTTGTAGGAGCAATCGAGGTTTTCCTTGACGTTGACCGCGGTGAACTCCTTGGCCATGCCACTCTTGGCGACCTGCACCAGCGTGCGCTGCTTATCGCTCAATTGTTTGAACAGGCCGGATTCTTCCAACCAATGGTTGAAGCCCTTGGCGTATTCCAGGCTGTTGCGGAAAGCCGCCGTAAACTCGGTGACGGCTCGCAAAATGACCGAGCACTGGTAATCGATGAAATAGGTCAGGTCGAGGCCGTCGCTCTCGCTGTACAGGTAGGACCGGCCATATTTCACCGGCGCATTGCGCAGCAGAATACTGATGGCAATGTAGCGAAACGCCGAAAAATCATGCTTGAACATCAGCCAGTAGAACAACGCCCGGGCCACCCGGCCGTTGCCGTCACGAAACGGATGCTCGTAGCCAATCGCGAAATGCAGGGCGATGGCCCTGATCAGCGGGTGCACATAATCACCCTGCAGCAGATCGTTTTGCGCCTGATTGATCCAGTTGCTCAGACGCTCCAGCCGCGCGCCGAGGCCGGACGCCGGTGGCGGCGTATGCACGGTATTACCTTGCGCATCCTGCACCACGACCTGATCGTTGCTGCGGAACTGGCCAGGTGAGTATTGCCCGTCATCGATACCCTCCACGCCGACACCATGCAGTTGCCGAATAAGATCGAGGCTCAATGGCTCATCGCGCTTTTCCCAGGCCAATAGCATCATTTTGTAGTTGCCGATGACCATCCGCTCATCCGGCGAGCGTGGCAGGCGATTGCGCTTGAGCATGTCCTTGGCCACCTGCGTGGTGGTCGCCGCCCCCTCCAACTGGCTGCTGCTGATGGCTTCGTCTTCGATCAAGTCATTGAGCAGGTAACTGAAATGCGCCGTCTCGCCGATATGATGGGTCATGTACTCCAGCGCCGCAGTGGTGGCCTGGCGATCGACCACCGACAGGGTTTTCTGCGCCAACGGCGTGAGCACGTACTGCCCCCAGCACGTCGGTTCTCCAACAGGTAATAGGCGTACGTACTGCGCGGCGCGGGCCTTTTTCACCAAGGCCCAGCACAAGGTTGCATCCAGGCCAGGGGCCCAGCGGTAACGCAGATCATCGAACGGCAAATATCGCCCCTGCTCATCCAGCGGCTTGAGCAAGGCCAGGTACTCGGCAAGCTTTTCCTTGTGAGGAGAAAGCGCGAGTCTTTCCAGCACATGGGGATCGATGGTGGGAGGGCTTTTGATCATCGCTGTCTCAAAATCAGCTAAAACTGAGACAGCAGTACAGCATATGAGGCTCCTTGTCTCAATATTCGCCAATATTGAGACAAGGATTTCTGACTGGCCCTATTCCTTCCTGATCCTGAACCATGCCGCATACAGCGCCGGCAGGAACAGCAGGGTCAGCGCCGTGGCGACAATCAGCCCGCCCATGATCGCTACCGCCATCGGCCCGAAGAATACGCTGCGCGACAGCGGAATCATCGCCAGCACCGCGGCCAGTGCGGTCAGCACGATGGGGCGGAAGCGCCGTACGGTGGCTTCGATGATCGCCTGCCAGGGTTTCAGGCCGGCGCGGATGTCCTGTTCGATCTGGTCCACCAGGATCACCGAGTTGCGCATGATCATCCCCGACAGCGCAATGGTGCCGAGCATGGCCACGAAGCCGAACGGCTGGCGGAACACCATCAGGAACAGCGTCACGCCAATCAGCCCCAACGGCGCGGTGAGGAACACCATGGCCGTGCGCGAGAAGCTGCGCAGTTGCACCATCAGCAAGGTCAGGACGACCACGATGAACAACGGCACGCCGGCTTTCACCGAGTCCTGGCCACGGGTCGAGTCCTCCACGGTGCCGCCGACATCCAGCAAGTAACCGTCAGGCAACTCGGCGCGAATCGGCTCCAGGGTCGGCAGGATCTGCTTGACCAGGGTCGCCGGTTGTTCCTTGCCATAGATGTCGGCGCGCACCGTCACGTTGGGCAGGCGGTTACGGTGCCAGATGATGCCCTCCTCGAAGCCGTACTCCAGGGTGGCCACCTGGGACAGCGCCACACTCCTGCCGTTATCGGTGGGCACTGCCAGGCTCGACAACCGCGACAACTCGCTGCGCTCGTGCACCGTGCCGCGCAGCAGGATTTCGATCAATTCATTGTCTTCGCGATACTGGCTGACGCTGGAGCCGGTCAGCGAGCTTTGCAAAAACTTCGACAGGTTGGCGGTGCTCACCCCCAGCGCTCGCGCGCGGTCCTGATCGATGTTCAGGTAGACCACCTTGCTCGGTTCTTCCCAGTCCAGGTGCACATTGACCACATGCGGGTTCTCGCGGACCTTGGCCGCCACCTTGCGCGCCAGCGCGCGGACCTCCTCAATGTGCTCGCCGGTGACCCGGAACTGCACCGGATAGCCCACGGGCGGCCCGTTCTCCAGGCGCGTAACCCGCGAACGCAAGCTCGGGAACTGTTCGTTGAGGGTCTCGATCAGCCAGGTGCGCAGGCTTTCGCGTTCTTCGATGGTATTGGCCAACACCACGAACTGGGCAAAGCTGGCCGCCGGTAACTGCTGGTCCAGCGGCAGGTAGAAGCGTGGCGAACCGGTGCCGACGTAGGCCACATAGTTTTCAATGCCGGCGCGCTCCTTGAGCATCGCCTCCAGGCGCTTGACCTCATCCGTGGTGTTGCTCAGCGAAGCGCCCTCCGCCAGTTTCAGGTCGACCATCAACTCCAGGCGCCCCGAGGCCGGGAAGAATTGCTGCGGCACGAAGCGGAACAACACCACCGAGGCCACGAACAGCATGAGGGTCAGGGTGATCACCGTTTTACGCCGTCGCACGCACCATTCCACCAGACGGCGCACCCGCTGATAAAACGGCGTGGCGTAAGGGTCCGGTTGATCGGCGCCATGCTTGGCGGCGTGGATTTTCGCCAGGTCCGGCAGCAGTTTCTCACCCAGGTACGGCACGAACAACACCGCCGCCACCCACGAGGCCAGCAGGGCGATGGTCACCACCTGGAAAATCGAACGGGTGTACTCGCCGGTACCCGATTGCGCGGTGGCGATCGGCAGGAAGCCGGCGGCGGTGATCAGGGTCCCGGTGAGCATCGGAAACGCGGTGCTGGTCCAGGCATAGCTGGCCGCCTTGATCCGGTCAAAGCCCTGCTCCATCTTGATCGCCATCATTTCCACGGCAATGATCGCGTCGTCCACCAGCAACCCCAGCGCCAGCACCAAGGCACCGAGGGAAATCTTATGCAGGCCGATGCCCAGGTAATACATGCAGGCGAAGGTCATCGCCAGCACCAGCGGAATCGATAGCGCGACCACCATGCCGGTGCGCACGCCCAAGGAGAAAAAGCTCACCAGCAGGACGATCGCCAGTGCCTCGACCAACACCCGGACAAACTCGCCCACACCGGTTTTCACCGCCGCCGGCTGATCCGAGACCTTGCGCAGTTGCATGCCGGCCGGCAGGTTGTTCTGGATGCGCTCGAACTCCGCCTCCAGCGCCTTGCCGAGCACCAGAATGTCGCCACCGTCCTTCATCGCCACGGCCAGGCCAATCGCGTCCTCGCCCATGAAACGCATGCGCGGTGCCGGTGGATCGTTGAAGCCGCGGCGCACGTCGGCGACGTCGCCAATACGGAAGGTGCGATCGCCTACCCGAATCGGGAACTGCTGGATCTGTTCGACCGACTGGAAATTGCCCGAGACCCGCAACTGCAGGCGCTCGCTGCCCGTCTCGAAGAAGCCGGCGTTGGACAACGCGTTCTGTTCCTCCAGGGCCTGCTGCACCGCCGCCACCGGCAGTCCGAGGGTCGCCAGCTTGAGGTTGGACAACTCGATCCAGATCTTCTCGTCCTGCACCCCGAGCAGTTCGACCTTGCCGATATCCTTGACCCGTTGCAGCTGGATCTGGATGCGATCGGCGTAATCCTTGAGCACTGCGTAATCGAATCCTTCACCGGTCAGCGCATAAATGTTGCCGAAGGTGGTGCCAAACTCATCGTTGAAAAACGGCCCCTGGATGCCCGGCGGCAGGGTCTGGCGGATGTCGCTGACTTTCTTGCGCACCTGGTACCACAGCTCGGGAATTTCCACCGAGTGCATCGAGTCGCGGGCAATGAAGGTGACCTGGGATTCACCCGGACGGGAGAACGAAACAATGCGCTCGTACTCGCCGGTCTCCATGAGTTTCTTTTCAATGCGCTCGGTGACCTGTCGCGAGACTTCCTGAGCGGTCGCGCCTGGCCAATTGGTCTTGATCACCATGGCCTTGAAGGTGAAGGGCGGGTCTTCGCTCTGGCCCAATTTGGTGTAGGAAAGCGTGCCGACAACCGCCAGCAGAATCATCAGGAACAGTACGATCTGGCGATTACGCAGCGCCCAGGCGGAAAGATTGAAACCCATCGGGGATTACTCCTTGGCCGTCACATTGACCGCGCGGTTCGAGCGATCCACCGGACGCACTTTCTGGCCGTCGAGCAGCACATGCACGCCCGCCGCCACCACCCAGTCATTGGCGCTCAAGCCTTCGAGCACCGGCACGGTTTTCTCGCCGAAGGCACCGACCCGCACCGGGGCTTTTTTCAGGGTGTTATCCGGGCCGACGACCCACACGTAGGTCGCGCCGTTCTCGGCGGTCAGCGCCGAGAGCGGTACCGACAGCGCCAGCGCCTGGGCATTTTCGATGAACACCCGGGCGCTCTGGCCGAGTTCCGCCGCTACCTTGCCGGCAGTGAAGGCAATGCGTGCGGCAAAGGTCCGTGATTTTGGATCGGCCGCCGGCGACAACTCGCGAATGGTCCCCGCCAGGCGTTGATCGGGCTGGGTCCAGAGCTCCACAGAGACTGGCTGGCCCACCTTGAAGCGGCCGAAGTTCTGCTCCGGCAGACTGATCAGCACCTCACGCTCACCGTCGGCGGCCAGGGTAAACACCGTTTGCCCGGCGGCCACCACTTGCCCGACTTCTGCCGCACGCTTGGCGACCACCCCGTCCTGAGGCGCGCGCAGGATCGCGTAGCTGGCCTGGTTGTTGGCCACGTCGAACTCCGCCTTGATCTGCTTGAGGCGTGCTTCACCGGATCGATAGAGATTTTCCGCATTGTCGTACTGCGAACGGCTGACCATCTGACGTTCCATCAGGGTCTTGTAGCGATCGCGTTCGGCGCGCACCAGATTCAGGTTGGCGGTGGCTGCTGTGACCTGGGCGCGGGTCGCGTCCAATTGCAGGCGTACATCTTCGGGGTCGAGTTCGGCCAATGGTTGATTGGCCTTGACCCGCTCACCCTCATCGACCAGCCGTCGGCTGACTTTGCCGCCAATGCGAAACGCCAGGTCGGGCTCGAAACGTGCGCGAACTTCACCGGGGTAGCTCTCCAGCGACTGCGCCGAGGGCTCTGGTTGAACCACCATGGCCGGGCGCACGGTGGCTTGCACCGCCTCATCCTGACCACATGCCGTTAACAGAAATGCCAGGCTGACTGGCAACGCGAGGGGCAAGGCATAGCGGAACATGGTGAACGACCTTTCGCTAATGGTGCTTGGAATATTTATACTGGCCAGTATGTTATTAATAGCAAACTCACCAGTCCAGTATTAAAAGCGAAAAATGTCCGACAATCTTTCTTCACAAAACGGCCCTGGCCGCCCCAAAGATCTCGCAAAACGCGAGGCAATCCTTGAAGCGGCAAAGCGCCTGTTTCTGAGTAATGGTTACGCGAACACCAGCATGGACGCGGTGGCGGCTGAGGCCGGCGTATCGAAGCTGACGGTCTACAGTCATTTCAATGACAAGGAGACGCTGTTTTCCGCGGCCGTCATGGCCAAATGCGAAGAACAATTGCCTACCTTGTTCTTCGAATTGCCTGACGGCATGTCGGTGGAAAATGTATTACTGAACATTGCCAGGGGCTTTCATCACCTGATCAACAGCGATGAATCAGTCAACCTGCATCGCCTGATCATGGCCCTCGGCAGCCAGGACCCCAAGCTCTCGCAGATCTTCTTCGAGGCCGGTCCCGAGCGAATGTTGCAGGGCATGGAGCGCTTGCTGGGCAAGATCGATCAGTTGGGTGCCTTGCGCATCGACAAGCCACGCAACGCCGCCGAGCACTTTTTCTGCCTGCTCAAGGGCGCCGGGAATTTTCGCTTGCTCTACGGATGCGGCGAGCCTCTGACCGGCGAGGCGGCCGAGGCGCATGTGCGGGAAGTGGTGGAATTGTTCATGCGGGCATTTGCCCGCAGGGATTAGCCGCAAGCTCAGGGCTTCAGGGCTTTTTTGGGATAAATATCGTAGCGGCTGGACTTGCCATCTAGCGCGTGGCTCGGCTTCGGCCCTTCGATGCACGGTGCCTTGCGCGGACGCTTGACCACCACGCGGTGCGTGGCCAGCGCCAGGGCGGCGGCGAGCAGAGCCGGGGCGTCCGGATCGTCGCCGACCAGCGGCCGGAACAGGCGCATTTCCTTCTTCACCAGCGCGGTTTTCTCGCGGTGCGGGAACATCGGGTCGAGGTAGATCACCTGCGGCGGTTCACCTTCCCAGTTGCGCATCAGCTCGATCGAATTGCCCTTGAGCAACTGCATCCGCGCAACAATCGGCGCCACCTCGAAGTCTTCAGCAGCGCGGGCCAGACCGTCTTCGAGCAGCGCGCCGATCAGCGGCTGGCGTTCGATCAGGCTCATTTCGCAGCCCAGGCTGGCGAGCACGAAGCCGTCTTTACCCAGGCCCGCCGTGGCATCCAGCACTCGAGGCCGCACGCCTTGGGCGACCCCCACCGCCTTGGCAATCATCTGCCCACTGCCGCCGCCGTACAGCCGGCGATGGGCTGCACCGCCCTCGACGAAATCGACCCGTACCGGGCCCGGCGCGTCCGGCCCCAACTGCTGCAACTGCAAGCCTTGCTCGCCCACCTGCAAGGCGAACTCGGCATCGTCCAGTTGCAACGGCAGATCGAGGCGCTCGGCCCACTGCTCGGCCTGGGTGCGGTAGGCATCGGCCAGGGCCTGGACGATGATGCGGCTGGCCGCGGGTTGCTCGTTCATCAGAAATCACACTCGAAAAAATCAAGGATCGGCAAAAACGGCCGATAACCAAACTATCGAGCATTTTGCCAGAGCTGAGCGTCGACCGAGAACCATGTCAGACCTTCAACGCGTCCCCGCAGGCTTTATTACGCCCTATCGCGAATACAGCCGTCACAACACCCAGACACTGAGCGGCGTCAGCAGCCACCTGTGGCAAGATTTCTTTGCCCGGGCGCTGGCCGATCAGTTGGGTGACGGGGCTCCGCCGCCAGGCACCTTGCAGCCGGTGGTGGTCGATGGTCCGGACGAACCTGCAGGTGGCTCCGAGCTGCTGGCAGAGATCGTCACCCAGCGCGCCTGCGAAATCGTCGACACCGAGGTCCGCCCGCCGGAGCCACTGTTCCTGCCGATTGCCGAATTCGAGATGGAACTGGCCGACAAGCCTGCACCCGCCTTCGCCGCTGAAGAACTGGTAGCCCAGCAGGCGCAACAGGATTTCGACAGCGAATGGCTGCGTCCGCTGGTCCTCACTGCCGGTCAACCGCTACCGACGCCAGGCCCGGCGCCGCAACCGCGCTCGTTGTTCCTGCCGATTGCCGAATTCGAGCTGGACCTGCTGGACCCACCTGCCCCGCCGTATCCGCCGCAAGAGCTGGTGGAGCAACAGCAAGACCTGGACTACGACCTGCACTGGGCGCGTCCGATCGTTCTGCAGAACCTGCGCATCGCCGCCTGAGCCTCAACGACAGACCCACCAACGTCCCACGTCCAGATGAAAATGGTTGCGATGCGCCGCGTTGTAGTCCGGGCTCAACACCACATTGAACATCGCGCAAGCATCGTCGCGGACCTGACGCAGAAAGCGCGCGTCATCGTTATCTTTCGGCCAATCGCGCAACACATTGATGCTACGACCATCGGCCAGGCGAAAGCCGGCGATATCCAGGGCACTGGCGCTCGCGTGCTGACTGCGTGCGGCTTTTTCCCGGCCATAGATATTGCGACAGGCAAAACTGCCCAGATGATCGACCCGTGTCACCGCCTGGCCATAGACCTGCTGCGCCGCCGGTTGCAGGGCATGCCGATCGAACAGGGCAAAGGCCACGGCCAGCGGGCAACTGGCGAGGAAGCTGCTGCTCAGGCCGACGTCGGCGCCCTGCACTCGCACCACATTGGTCAATGGACAGGCAACGTTCGCCGGACTGTCGGCCTGGCGACTGACTTTCAACCCGGAGCCGGCGAGCACCTGATCGCAGAGCGCCGGGTCGTCGCGCAACTGGGCGAGCTTGAAGCGAGTCAGCAGGTTCGGCGCCATGCGCACGTCCAGCGGCGCCCAGGGGTTCCAGGCAGAGGATAGCGGCAGCCAGCCACGCCAGACGCTGAACAACAGCGTGGCGAAAAGCACCAACAGCAGCGCCAGCACTTTCAGCACCCGCATGAAGACGTCCTACCCATCAGCCCTTGAACAGTTGATTGGCCTGGGCAAACGGCATCGAGCGCTCGGTGAAGCCGAAAGTGCCGTGATCGCGGATTTCCTGCGCGGCACGGAAGAACTCGCCATAGGCCGCCAGGGCCATCGCCGAACCGACACTGATGCGCTTGACGCCCATCTCACCGAGTTGCGCCACCGTGAGTTTGAGCCCGCCCGACATCAACACGTTGACCGGTTTCGGCGCCACGGCGCGCACCACCGCCAGCACCTCCTCAGCCGTGCGTAGGCCCGGGGCATACAACACATCGGCGCCGGCTTCGGCAAATGCCTGCAGGCGGCGAATGGTGTCGGCCAGGTCTGGCTTGCCGTGCAGGTAGTTTTCGGCGCGGGCGGTCAGGGTGAACGGGAATGGCAGGCTGCGCGCCGCCACGACTGCCGCTTCAATCCGTGCCACGGCGTGTTCGAAGCAATAGATCGGGCCCTCTTCGCGGCCGGTGGCATCTTCGATCGAGCCACCGACGGCCCCGGCCCCAGCGGCGGCCAGCAGACTGGCGGCGGATTGTTTCGGGTCGTCGGCAAAACCGTTTTCCAGGTCCACGGCGACGGGCAAATCACTGGCCGCGACAATGGCCCGGACGTTAGCCAGGGTATCGTCGAGTTTCAGCGCACCATCGGCGCGAGCCATGGAAAACGCACAGCCGGCGCTGGTGGTGGCCAGCGCCTGGTACCCCAGGCTGGCGAGCATTTTCGCCGAGCCGGCATCCCACGGATTGGGAATCACGAACACCCCGGCATCTTCGTGCAAGGCTTGGAACGCGAGGGCTTTGCGGGTTTGCGCATCCATAGATGGGCTCCTTGGCGATGGGCGTGAGCCGTCGTCAGAGCAATCCGAGCTGCACGGCGGCGGGCTCTCTGTATAGCTCAGGCAGCGCCGGCAAGCCAGGCAATCGCAGCATCAGGCGCTGATGAAAGCGTTGCGCCAAGGCCGCTGCCAGGCGGTTATCCGCGGTGTGCAGGAAGATGTAGGGGGTACGACCTTCTTCAATCCACAGGGCGATTTTCTCAACCCAGGGCGTGAGAAAGGCTTCGTTGGCCTCAAGCTCGGGATGGCCAATAAAACGCACCTGGGGAAATTGGGTAAAGGCCGCCGGCCGGGTCGGCACATTGGGCTTTTTATCCTGTGCGTGCAGGATCGCGGCCTCGTTCGAGGTGCAACTGAACAGCGCCCGCGGATCGAGGCAGATGCGCTCGACGCCACGGTCGCGCAACAGCCGGTTGAGCATGCGTTCGGCATCGCCCTTGGCGAAGAAGTCCCGATGCCGTACCTCGACCGCCAGCGGGCACTGCAGGCCGTCGATAAACCCGGCAAGTTCGCCCAGGCGTTGCGGGGTAAAGGCCTTGGACAGTTGCAACCAGAACGGCGCGACTCTGCCACCCAAAGGGCTGAGCAACTGCACGAAGGTCTCGGCCGCGGTCAGGTGCTCGCGCAGGTCGCCGCCGTGGCTGATATCGCCGGGAAACTTGGCAGTGAAGCGAAAGTGCTCGGGCATGCTCTGCGCCCAACGCTCCACGGTCGCCGGGGCGGGACGGGCATAGAAGGTGGTGTTGCCTTCCACCGCGTTGAACACCTGGCAATACAGTTCGAGGTATTGGTTGGCGCGCGCGTCTTGCGGGTACAGGTACTCGCGCCAGGCGTTTTCGCTCCAGGACGGACAACCGAGGAAATAAGGCAGTGACATCAGATGTACAGGTCGAGCCCCAGCACTTCCATATCCCAATCGACGAAAGCGGCGGTACTCAGGTAACTGGCCAGCGCCAGGGACACGTTGCGATTCATCGCACGGTGATAGAGCAGGTCTTGCTGACGGGCCGGCAGGTTGCTGGTGCGTTGCTCGGCACGCGCGGCCAGTTGCTCTTCGGAAGGGATCTGCGGCTCGCCATCTTCGTCGATGACAGACTCGTCCACCGTCACCGAGCCTTTGCGAGGCTTGCGTGAAATGGGGTACGACTGCGAGGAAAATCCGTCTATGCGCATGAGAGCGTGCCTGTCATCAATGATGGCAATTTAGCGGCACTTGTTGATGTGCGCAAACAACCAAGTGATAACTAGAACACATAAAAGGCAAAAGGTTTAAAAGGCTGAGGGAAAACAGACGATTGGCGGGCTTATCGGCCACCGATCACCATTTGATCGACCACAAAACCCTGTAGGAGCAAGCTTGCTCGCGAAGAACCTGACGGCGACGCGCACATTCAGGATGCCCGAGTCATCGTTGACGTTCTTCGCGAGCAAGCTCGCTCCTACAGGGTTTGTGTATATCGGTGTTCACCGCGCCTTCGGCGTCGCCACTTTATCGCGCAGGTAAACCGGCTGCGCCTGATCGGCGGCAACGGCTTCGCCGCGCTCCCAGGCGAACCGAGCAAGGCTCAGCAAGTCCTCGGCGTGGGGCAACATGCCCGCGTCCTGGCCGCTGAGACTCACCGCAATGCGCTCACCGTAGCCCCAGCCGGTGCCCGCGCCGAACCACTCACCCGAGGCATCGGCCGGCAAGGCCGCGACTTCCGGCGGCAATACCGCTTCAACCCCCACCAGGCGCATTTCGCCGGCGGTCTCGCGGTAGCAACCCCAATAGACTTCGTCCATCCGCGCATCGATGGCCGCGGCCACCTGCGTCGCGCCATGCTCGCGTAATGCACGTTGCGCCAGCACCGCCAGGTTGGACACCGGCAACACCGGACGATCGAGGGCAAACGCCAGGCCCTGGACCACGCCAATGGCAATCCGCACACCGGTGAAGGCGCCCGGGCCACGGCCGAAGGCGATGGCATCGACGGCCTGCAAGGTGGTGCCGGCGTCCGCCAGCAACTGCTGGATCATCGGCAGCAGCTTCTGCGCATGCAGGCGCGGGATCACCTCGTAATGGCTCGTCACTTTGCCGTCATGCAGCAAGGCAACGGAGCAAGCTTCAGTCGCGGTGTCCAGGGCCAGCAAGGTGCTCATCGATGTTTCCGTCAGGCAGTAGAAAAAAGTTCGTCAGTATAAACAACAACGGCCCGCAAGCGGGCCGTTGACGACAAAGCAAATCAGCTTTCTCAGCTCAGCGCTTCCAGCACTTTGCCAGTGATGGCTTCAACCGAGCCAACGCCTGCAATGTGGCTGTACTTCGGCTTGCCCTGGTCAGCCGACAGCTTCTGGTAGAAGTCCACCAGCGGCTTGGTCTGCGAGTGGTAGACCGACAGGCGATGACGCACGGTTTCTTCGGTGTCGTCCTTGCGCTGCACCAGCTCTTCGCCAGTGATGTCGTCCTTGCCAGCCAGCTTTGGCGGGTTGTAGACGGTGTGGTACACGCGGCCGCTGGCTTCGTGAACACGGCGACCGGCGATGCGCTGGACGATTTCTTCATCGTCTACAGCGATCTCGACCACGTGATCCAGCTCGACGCCTTCAGTGACCAGGGCTTCAGCCTGGGGAATGGTGCGCGGGAAACCGTCGAACAGGAAACCGTTGACGCAGTCCGGCTGAGCGATACGGTCCTTGACCAGGGCGATGATCAGGTCATCGGAAACCAGGCCACCGGCATCCATGATGCCCTTGGCCTTGATGCCCAGCTCGGTGCCAGCCTTGACCGCCGCACGCAGCATGTCGCCGGTGGAGATCTGTGGAATGGCGAATTTTTCGGTGATGAACTTGGCCTGAGTACCTTTACCGGCTCCGGGAGCTCCCAGCAGAATGACGCGCATCGATGTGCTCCTCAATTTCTTATTTATAAACAATCGGATTCGCCGCGAAGGGCCAATCCTGGAATAGGGTTGTGGGCCGCCCAAACGGCCAAAGGCTGATCAAGATACACAGCAGGCACGACCCACACAAGCCGCCGAAAGTCGGAAGAACCCGCGTCTGTGGTGCCGTTGCGACGAGGTTTTCCAAGTCGCAACCCCATAACAAAGTGTCGCCTGGCCATCGTCAACAACCCTCCCCCCTTGCCCTTAAAAGGGCCGACAGCGCTCATTGACGACGGCGCAAACGCCTCAGCCGGTATTACGCAAACCGGCAGCAATTCCCGCCACAGACACCAGCAACGCCTGTTCCACCGGGCTGCCCTGTGCCACTTCCTGCTGCCGCGAACGCGCCAGCAACTCGGCCTGCAATAGATGCAGAGGGTCCAGGTAGGTGTTGCGCAAGCGGATGAACTCGAGGGTAGCCGGGCTGTGGGCAAGTAGCTGCGACTGGCCGGTCAGGCCCAGCACCACCGCGCAGGCCTGCGACAATAGGTCGCGTAAATGCGCACCCAATGGCAGCAGATCGGCCTCGACCAGACGCTCGTCGTACGACCGGGCGATGTCCGCATCGGCCTTGGCCAGCACCATCTCGAGCATGTCGATGCGGGTGCGGAAGAACGGCCATTGCTCGCGCATCTGCGCCAACAGCTCGCCCTCGCCGCGCGCCAGGGCATTGCTCAGTGCTGCCTCCCAACCGAGCCAGGCCGGCAACATCAGGCGCGTCTGGGTCCAGCCGAAGATCCACGGGATCGCCCGCAGGCTTTCGATCCCCCCGGCGCGGCGCTTGGCCGGCCGGCTGCCCAGCGGCAGGCGCCCGAGCTCCTGCTCGGGGGTGGACTGGCGGAAGTACTCGACGAACTGCGGATTCTCGCGCACCACCGCGCGATAGGCGCTGACGCCATCCGCCGCCAGTTCGTCCATCAGATGCCGCCACTCGGGGGTTGGCGGTGGCGGAGGCAACAGCGTCGCTTCCAGCACCGCGGCCAGATACAGGTTGAGGTTCTGTTCGGCGATGTCCGGCAGGCCGAACTTGAAGCGAATCATCTCGCCCTGCTCGGTGGTGCGGAAGCGCCCGGCCACCGAACCCGGTGGCTGCGAGAGGATGGCCGCGTGAGCCGGGCCACCACCACGCCCCACGGTGCCGCCGCGACCGTGGAACAACAACAGTTCGACCTGCTGCTCGCGGCAGATGTCCACCAGCCGCTCCTGCGCGCGATACTGCGCCCAGGCGGCCGCCGTCGTGCCGGCGTCCTTGGCCGAATCGGAGTAGCCAATCATCACTTCCTGCGGACCGTGCAGCCGCGCGCGATAACCCGGCAACAGCAACAGCTTCTCGATCACCGGCCCGGCGTTGTCGAGGTCGGCCAGGGTTTCGAACAGCGGCACCACGCGCATCGGCCGCAGCACCCCGGACTCCTTGAGCAGCAGTTGCACCGCCAGCACATCGGAGGCGGCACCGGCCATCGAGATCACATAGGAGCCCAGCGAAGCCCCCGGTGCTGCAGCCACTTCACGACAGGTCGCAAGGACTTCGGCGGTATCGGCCGAAGGCTTGAAGTGCGTCGGCAACAACGGCCGGCGGTTGTTCAACTCGTCCATCAGGAAGCGAATGCGCGCGTCCTCGTCCCAGTCCTCGTAGCGACCGAGGCCGAGATAGTCGGTGATTTCAGTCATCGCCGAGGCATGGCGCGAGGCGTCCTGACGCACGTCCAGGCGCACGAGGAACAGGCCGAAGGTCACCGCGCGGCGCAGGCAATCGAGCAAGGGACCATCGGCAATCACGCCCATGCCGCACTCATGCAGCGACTGGTAGCACAGCTCCAGCGGGTCCAGCAGTTCACGGTTGTTGTGCAGCACTTGCGCCGGCGCCGCCGTCGTTGTGGTCAGCGAGGCCTGGGCCCATTGGCGGGTCGCGCGCAGGCGGTCGCGCAGTTGCTTGAGCACCGTGCGGTAAGGTTCGGCGCTGTCGCCGGCCTGGGCGCGCAATGCCGCACTGGCCTGTTGCATCGACAGGTCGGCGGCCAATTGATCGACGTCGCGCAGGTACAGGTCCGCCGCCATCCAGCGCGCCAGCAACAGCACTTCACGGGTCACGGCGGCGGTGACGTTGGGGTTGCCGTCACGGTCGCCGCCCATCCACGAGGCGAAACGAATCGGCGCGGCTTCCAGCGGCAGACGCAGGCCAGTGGCGGCCTGCAGCGCCTGATCGGCCTTGCGCAGGTAATTGGGAATCGCCTGCCACAGCGAGTGTTCGATCACCGCGAAGCCCCACTTGGCTTCATCCACCGGGGTGGGTCGGGTGCGGCGGATTTCTTCAGTGTGCCAGGCCTCGGCGATCAGCCGCTGCAAGCGCTGCTGGATCTGTTCACGCTCGGCGCTGGTGAGGTCGCGGTGATCTTGCGCGGCCAGTTGTGCCGCGATCGCGTCGTACTTCTGGATCAGCGTGCGGCGCGCCACTTCGGTGGGGTGCGCGGTGAGCACCAGCTCGATTTCCAGGCGTCCCAACTGTCGCGCCAGCGCTTCGGCGCCATGGCCTTCGGCACGCAGCCGGGCCAGCAGTTCGGGCAACACCCGCGCCTCGAACGGTGCCGGTTGCGACTCGTCGCGGCGATGAATCAACTGGTACTGCTCGGCAATATTCGCCAGGTTGAGGAACTGATTGAACGCCCGCGCCACGGGCAGCAGCTCGTCTTCGCTCAGCTGGTTGAGGCTGGCACTCAGCTCGGCGTCCATCGAGCCCCTGCGGTCAGCCTTGGCACCCTTGCGAATCTGCTCGATCTTGTCGAGAAATCCTTCCCCGTACTGCTCGCGAATGGTGTTGCCCAACAGCTCACCCAAGAGGTGAACATCTTCGCGCAAGCGTGCATCAATATCGGTCATCAGCAGTTCTCCAGCGAATGGCGGTCAGCTCTGAAGCGAACCCCAAGAGTGCCGCCCGCAGCCGGTTCTTACAAGCAGGCGACGAACTGACAGTAAACCTTCGCGGTTACGACTAGTCTCATAAGTAAGCCGCACAAAGGCTTGCACCGGCCACGGCCGGACATTCATCTCAGCCTGTCACGAGCAGGTGCCTATTGAGGTCATTATGAAAATCCGTGAACTGGCCCAGCATTGGGAAGAAACCGCCAAAGGCCGCTTGACCAAGACCGGCTACACCATCCACCTCGACGTCGAAGCCGCCGCTCGCCTGGCTGCCCTTAGCGACATGTACCCCAAACGCCATCCCGAAGAACTGCTGGGCGAATTGATCGGTGCGGCGCTCGAGGAGCTTGAAGCGAGCTTCCCGTACATCAAGGGCCAGCAGGTCATTGCCACCGACGAAGAAGGCGATCCGCTGTACGAAGATGTCGGTCCTACCCCGCGTTTCCTGACCTTGTCACGCCAGCATTTACGCGATTTGTCCGCCGAAGCCGGCAAGCAGAAACACTGATCCTAGCTCGCTGCGCCCTTCCCCCCGAACAGCAGATTTCCCGGGCCTTCACAGGCTCGGGAATTCGGCTGTGCGCCTCTCAGACAACGCCCGCAAGCCCTGACCCAGGCGTCCATTTTTTTTACAACAACCGTCAATTTTTCTGAACTTTGAAAAAAAGCCTCGGGTCCATCCTGTAACCATCGCTGGAACTGCCGTCTCAAAACCGGCTTCACCCACGCTCCGCCCCCAGGATGGATTTGACGATTTTCAGGAGTTATCCAATGGAGTTGACGACCATGAAATCCCACACTGCCACCCGCACCCCCACCCTCCCGCGCGGTCTGAAACTGGCTGCCCTGGCCCTCGGTTGCAGCTTCGTGCTGGCCGGATGTGCCGGCAACCTGCCGACCGAGCAGTACGCCGTGACTGAATCAGCGGTCAAGAGTGCCGTGAGCGCCGGAGGCACCGAGTTTGCCGCCGTGGAAATGAAGTCCGCCCAGGACAAGCTCAAGCAAGCCGAGTTGGCCATGCATGACAAGCAATATGACCAGGCGCGGATGTACGCCGAACAGGCCGAGTGGGATGCCCGCGTCGCCGAACGCAAAGCCCAGGCCGCGAAAGCCGAACAAGCAGTCAAGGACTCTCAGCAAGGCGTCCAGGAACTGCGTCAGGAAAGCCAGCGCACCGTGCAGTAAAAGCTGCCCCCTACGCCCTGAGCCCCGCGAATAGATAGAAAGGACGAATTCATATGCGCAAACAACTGATGATCCCAGCCCTCTTGGCCGCCAGCGTTGCCCTCGCGGCCTGCTCGACTCCACCCAACGCCAACCTGGAACAGGCCCGCGTCAACTACTCGGCACTGCAGGCCGATCCGCAGGCAAGCAAGGTTGCGGCCCTGGAAACCAAGGAAGCCAGCGACTACATGGACAAGGCCGACAATGCCTTCCGCGAGCGCGAAGACACGGCGAAGGTCGACCAATTGGCCTACCTGACCAACCAGCGCGTCGAAGTGGCCAAGCAGACCATCGCCCTGCGCACCGCCGAAGCCGAGTTGAAAAATTCCTCGGCCAAACGTGCCCAGGCCCGCCTCGACGCCCGTGACACGCAGATCAAACAGCTGCAGGCCAGCCTCAACGCCAAGCAGACCGACCGCGGCACCCTGGTGACTTTCGGCGACGTGCTGTTCGCCACCGACAAGGCCGAGTTGAAATCCAGCGGCCTGGTCAACGTCAACACCCTGGCGCGCTATCTGGAGCAGAATCCGGACCGCAAAGTGATTGTCGAAGGCTACACCGACAGCACCGGCACCGCCTCGCACAACCAGTCGCTGTCGGAACGTCGCGCCAACTCGGTACGCATGGCCCTGGTAAAAATGGGCGTCGACCCGGCGCGCATCGTCGCCCAGGGCTACGGCAAGGAATACCCGGTCGCCGACAACGGCAGTGCCTCGGGCCGGGCAATGAACCGTCGGGTGGAAGTCACCGTTTCCAATGACAACCAGCCCGTGATGCCACGTTCGGCCGTCAGCGCCGTCAACTAAAAGCGCCATCGCAGTCGAACAAAAGCCCCGCCTGATCGAATCAGGCGGGGCTTTTTTCTGCGCGCGCAGTGCGGCTTGGGCTTACGGCTCAAGCTGCTGCGGCGTTTCCTGGCCCATGCAGCGCACGGCCTGCTTCTTGTTGTTGACCAGCACACCGGTCAGGCCCTTCTGCTCGGTGTCGAACATCACCAGCACGCCATCGATGCACTGCGCCACTTGCGCGGCCGGTTGCAGGGAGATCTTGTAGTCTTCGCCCGGCACGGTCTTGAGCATGGTGAAGTCGCTGAGCAGCAAGGCGTCTTCCGGCTTGGCAAAGTGCAGGTAGCCGTACCACCACAGGGCGCCCACGGTGCCGAGGATGGTGCAGATACCGGTGATGATCAGCGGGATGGCGTTACGTTCTTCACTCATTGCGGGCTCTCTTGCGGTTCAACTTCAGAATGACGGGGTGCCGGGTAATTGGGGATTTCGCCGAGCCGGCGCACCCCGTTGAAATGTTCTGGATCGTCCAGCCAACGCAGCATGACGGTGCGCCAGACCGGGTCGGCGAAGGTCTGCACATGACCGCCTCGGGTCAGTTGCAGGACTTTGGGCGGCGGCGCAGCTTGATACAGTCGGATGCCATTGGAAAGAGGCACGATCGGGTCATCGATGCTGTGGTAGATCAATTTCGGCACTTGATTGATCTTTGGCATCGCGTAAATGGCACTGTCGGCGTCCGGCACCAGCCAGGACAACGGCACCTGCAGCGGCCAGGTCAGCCATGACGTGCTCAAGGCAAACTGGCCGACTGCGCGGTAGCTGGCGGGTACGCCATCGAGCACCAGCGCCTTGAGCCCGGCCTGACGCTGCGGGCGTTCGGCCAGATAATGCAGGGCCATGGCCCCACCCAGACTCTGGCCCAGCACGATCAGGGGTTTGCCCTTGACCTCGGGCGCCTGGTCCAGCCAGTTGAACGCGGCGTCGATGTCGAGATAGACCTCCGGCAGGCTCGGCTTACCTTCGGAGAGGCCGTATCCGCGGTAGTCCAGCAGTAACACTTGGTAACCTTCTTTCGGCAACCAATGGCTACCTCCCAGGTGCATCGGCAGATTCCCGCCGTTGCCGTGCAGGTGCAGCACCGTACCCTTGACCGCTACACCCGGCTTCGCCGGCAGCCACCAGGCGTGCAGGCGGACACCGTCGGCGGTGATCAGGGTGATGTCGCGAAATTCGAGATCGGCCTTGGCCGGGGTGAACAACTGACCGGGTTCGGGGTAGAACAGCAGGGAGCTGCAGCCGGTCAGGGACAGGAGAAGGCAGATGACGCCGAGGATTCGCATCCTTTGAAACCTCGCAGATGAATGGAAAAAAGGTAATGCACACCCCTTGTGGGAGCCAGCCTGCTGGCGATGGCGGTGTATCAGACAACAGGGATGTTGGATATTGCACCGCCATCGCCAGCAGGCTGGCTCCCACAAAGTGCAGATCTCATCGGTTCCTACAGAATGTTCGAATAATCCGCCTCGATCCTGTCCAGGCTCAGGTGATTGAGGAAGTTGGAGAAACACATCCACGCCGACAGCGCGTTCATGTCGCGGAACTGCGCCGGCAGGTATTTCGGTGGTTCCACCAGGCCTTCATCGACCAGCTGGCGCAAGGTGCGCATGTCTTCCAGGGTCGTCTTGCCGCAGAACAGCAACGGAATCTGCTCGAGCTTGCCTTTGCGCACGGCCAACTGAATGTAGTTGTAAACCATGATGAAGCCCTTGAGATAGGACAAGTCTTTGGTAAATGGCAGGCCATTGGGCACCGAACCGCGGAACACCCGGCTGGCGTTGCCGTAGCTTTCGGCCATCTCGAAGCCCTGCTCGCGGAAGAATTCGTAGATCTGCAGGAAGTCCGCGCCCTCCTCGACCATATGGATGGCACGGGTGCGGTTGGTCAATTTGCGCAGGCGACTCGGGTAGGAGGCGAAGGTGATGATTTCCATCAGGATCGCCAGGCCTTCCTGGGTCACGGTCGACGACGGCGGCCCCTTGGCCAGGAAGGTGCAGATCGGCTGGCTCAGGCCGTTGAGGGTGGTGCCGACATGCACCAGCCCTTCATGCACTTCCAGGGCGCGCACGTCGCGGTCGTTGAACATCGCGTCGGCGCGGATCTTGATGTAGTCGGCGCCCGCCGCCGCATCGGCGACGATACCGTCGGACTCGAACACCCGAATGGTTTCCTCGGCCTCGCCAAACACCTTGTTCAGGCGGGTTTGCAGCAGGTGTACGGCTTCCTTGGCGTTGAGGGTTTTCGGTTCGTCCTTGAGATCGCCGCGGCCATCGATGTTGTTCAGGTAATCGGACATCATCAGGCCCAGGTCGGCCAGGGTCGGGTCGCCAGCGTGGAAGGCATCGGAGGCCGCGCCGTAGAGTTCCTGGGAGATCAGGCCGAAATCCTCGGTGCCCCGGGCTTCGAGCATGCGCACCACCATGCGGTACTCCTTGCACATGCGCCGCATGATCTGCCCGACCGGGTTGAACTGGCCGAGCTGGCGGGTGATGTCACGCTCGATGTTCTGGAACTCCAGCTTCACTTTGCTCGAGTCGAAAGACAGCGGCCGATTGAGGTAATAGTCGCGGTCCACCGCCGGCATCTCCTTGCCCTTGGCCTTGAGGAAGCCCTTGCGGATGGTGTCGTCCCACTTCACCGCATCGAGGACACGGATCGGCGCCTGCGCCAGCACTATGCGATCAGACAGGGTACGTATCGTCTGCTGGTAATCGTCCACCGGTAACTCCCTTGTTCAAGCCTGACGTACTGCGTTGAGTGAATATTCAGCGCCGCTGGTAGCGGGCGGCCTCGACAAAGACATCGGAGTTGGCCGGGTCATCGAGGTAGGCGAACACCTGGTCCATGCTGCTGTTGACCAGCACGCCATCGCCTTCCTCGGTGGTAAAGGGCTCACCCTGCAGCCGCTGCTGCCCGAGGGCCTGGCGGATCTGGTCGAGGTCGAGATGATAGATCACCAGTTCCTGGCGATCGTCGAGATCGAAGCCGGCGATGGTGAAATGGCCGCCGAACTGGGCCGGGACCTTGGCCGACAGGTACCAGCGGTTGCCATGGCGCGACACGGTGAAGGGGTAGGCTTCGCGCTCCTTGGGCCGTGCCTTGAAATAGCTCACCGCCTGATAACGATCCGGACCGACGCGGGTCAGTTCCAGATTCTGCGCTTCGCCCCAGGCGTTCTTGCTGGTCCATTTGCCCAGCAACCCGGCCGGAGCGGCTTCACTGGCGGGCAACGGCTCCTTGAAGGAAACCAGGCAGCCGCCCAGCAGCGAAAAGGCCAGGAAGATCACCATGACGCGCCAATACTTCATCCACCACTCCCGTTCACTGCCTGGGGCTACACCGAGGCCAGCACCAGATGCATGTACCGGGTGAGGATAGCGAGTGTTTCCTCTTCCGTTTGCGGCTGGGCCTCGTTGAGCAAGCCTTGATATTCCATCCGTCCGATTATAGCCGTCAACACTTTGGCATCCTGCTCCGGCTGCGCCGAGCCCAGCACCTCGAACAACTGGAAGGTGCCATGCAGGAGAATCTGCTGGTGGGAGCGCACCAGCAATGCCAGGCGCGGATTGAGCAGGGCTTCCTGGCGAAAGGCCTGCTCGGCCATCAGGTGCTCGCGACGATTGACCAGTTGCCGGTGCACATAATCGGCGGTGAACCGCGCAATATCGTCAGCCACTCGCGAACGCGATTCGGGGCTGCCATCACTGCTGACCACCAACTCGCGCAATAACCCTTCGTGGTTGGCCCACAACTTGGCCATGTACGCGGCACTGCGCTCCACGTACTGGGCAAAGGTATCGGTGAGCAGGTCGTCGATGTCCTTGAAATAGTAGGTGGTCGCCGACAGCGGCACCTCGGCTTCGGCCGCCACGGCGCGGTGGCGCACCGCGCGCACACCGTCGCGCACGACTATCCGCATCGCGGCGTCGAGAATCTCCTGGCGACGCTGTTCACTGCCCTGTCGGCTGGCCTTGCGGCCCTGGTACTGAACGCTTTCGGCGACCGCCGTGGCGACCCCCGCTGCTCCTTCTTGAGCATTTGCACGATTCACCGGTCTTACCTCGCAGTTGGAAGCAATAAGTTGATACGTTTGTTCCATTCAGGCAATAAAAAGCCGCCTGAAGTAGGCGGCTTTTTAAATTCCAGCACTTACGCTTGCGGTCGCATGTGCGGGAACAGGATCACATCGCGGATCGACGGCGAGTTGGTCAGCAACATCACCAGGCGATCGATACCGATACCCTCGCCCGCCGTTGGCGGCATGCCGTATTCGAGCGCGCGGACGAAGTCGGCGTCGTAGTGCATGGCCTCGTCGTCGCCGGCGTCCTTGTCAGCCACCTGGGCCATGAAGCGCTCGGCCTGGTCTTCCGCGTCGTTCAACTCGGAGTAGGCGTTGGCGATTTCGCGACCACCGATGAACAGCTCGAAACGGTCGGTGACGTTCGGGTTGTCGTCGTTGCGACGAGCCAGCGGCGACACTTCGAACGGGTACTGGGTAATGAAGTGCGGCTGTTCCAGCTTGTGCTCGACCAGCTCTTCGAAAATCATCACCTGCAGCTTGCCCAGGCCTTCGAAGCCCAGCACCTTGGCGCCGGCTTTCTTGGCGATGTCGCGGGCCTTGTCGATGTCGTTCAGGTCGTCGGCGGTCAACTCAGGGTTGTACTTGAGGATCGAGTCGAAGACCGACAGACGCGCGAACGGCTCGCCGAAGTGGAACACCTTGTCGCCGTACGGCACGTCGGTGCTGCCCAGCACCAGCTGCGCCAGTTCACGGAACAGTTCTTCGGTCAGGTCCATGTTGTCTTCGTAGTCGGCGTAGGCCTGGTAGAACTCCAACATGGTGAATTCTGGGTTGTGACGAGTCGAAACGCCTTCGTTACGGAAGTTGCGGTTGATCTCGAACACTTTTTCAAACCCGCCAACCACCAGGCGCTTGAGGTACAGCTCAGGCGCGATACGCAGGAACATTTCCATGTCCAGCGCGTTGTGGTGGGTCTCGAACGGCTTGGCTGCGGCGCCGCCCGGGATGGTCTGCAGCATCGGCGTTTCGACTTCGAGGAAGTCGCGCTTCATCAGGAAGCTGCGGATGTGCGCGATCACTTGCGAACGCACGCGGAAGGTCTGGCGCACGTCTTCGTTGACGATCAGGTCAACGTAGCGCTGGCGATAGCGCTGTTCGGTGTCGGTCAGGCCGTGGTGCTTGTCCGGCAGTGGGCGCAGGGATTTGGTCAGCAGGCGCACGCTGGTCATTTCAACGTACAGGTCGCCCTTGCCCGAACGAGCCAGGGTGCCTTCGGCGGCAATGATGTCGCCCAGGTCCCAGGTTTTCACCTCGGCCAGGGTTTCTTCCGGCAGGGTCTTGCGGTTGACGTAGACCTGAATGCGCCCGGTCATGTCCTGGATCACCATGAACGAGCCACGGTTGAGCATGATGCGACCGGCAACCTTGACCGGGATTGCAGCCTCTGCGAGCTCTTCCTTGGTCTTGTCCGCGTACTGTTTCTGCAGGACATCGCAGTAGTTGTCGCGGCGGAAGTCGTTCGGGAAGGCATTGCCCTTGGCGCGCTCGGCAGCAAGCTTTTCCTTGCGCAGGGCGATCAGGGTGTTTTCTTCCTGTTGCAGGGCTTGCGGGTCGAGTTCTAGGTCGCTCATGTCTTTAGGTATTCCATCTGGTTCGTTGCCCCCGGCCTGCGGCCGGGGATCGCCGGCAAGCCGGCTCCTACAGGGATAGCAGTGCGTCAGTCAGTTACAGCCCGGACTTCAGGCTGGCTTCCAGGTATTCGTCGATGTCGCCGTCGAGCACCTTGTCGCAGTCGCTGCGTTCGATGTTGGTGCGCAGATCCTTGATCCGCGAGGCATCCAGTACATAGGAACGAATCTGGTGACCCCAGCCGATATCGGACTTGGTGTCTTCCAGCGCTTGCGAGGCGGCGTTGCGTTTCTGCATTTCCTGCTCGTACAACTTGGCCCGCAGCATTTTCATGGCGGTGTCCTTGTTGGCGTGCTGGGAACGTTCGTTCTGGCAGCTGACCACGGTGTTGGTCGGTACGTGGGTGATACGTACGGCCGAGTCGGTGGTGTTTACGTGCTGACCACCGGCACCGGAGGAACGATAGGTGTCGATCCGCAGGTCTGCCGGGTTGATTTCGATTTCCACCTTGTCGTCGATCTCGGGCGAGACGAATACCGCGGAAAACGAGGTGTGGCGACGGTTGCCGGAGTCGAACGGGCTCTTGCGCACCAGGCGATGCACGCCGATCTCGGTACGCAGCCAGCCAAAGGCGTACTCGCCCTTGATGTGCACGGTGGCACCCTTGATCCCGGCGACTTCACCGGCCGACAGTTCCATGATGGTCGCGTCGAAGCCGCGCTTGTCGGCCCAGCGCAGGTACATGCGCAGCAGGATGTTGGCCCAGTCCTGGGCTTCGGTGCCGCCGGAACCGGCCTGGATGTCCAGGTAGGCGTTGTTCGGGTCCATTTCATGGCTGAACATGCGGCGGAATTCCAGCTTGGCCAGGCTTTCCTCGAGACGGGCCAGTTCGGCCACCACATCGTCGACGGCGCCTTCGTCGTTTTCTTCGACGGCCATGTCCAGCAGGTCACGGCAATCGGCCAGACCGGTGTTCAATTCGTCCAGGGTGTCGACGATCTGCGCCAGTGCAGAGCGCTCGCGACCCAGCTCCTGGGCGTATTCAGGTTTGTTCCAGACACTCGGATCTTCAAGCTCGCGATTGACCTCGGTCAGACGCTCATGCTTTTGATCGTAGTCAAAGATACCCCCGAATAGTTTCGGAGCGCTCGGACAGGTCCTTGATGGTGTTAAGGATCGGGTTGATTTCCATGGCGGGCAGCACTCGTTGGCGAACTTTTGAAAGCCGGCGAGTATACCGTAATCAGGCCGCCACGGCAGCCCGCCTGGCGGCTATTGCGCCACCAAAACGGCTGTTTTTTACGCAATACCGACCTGATTGCGCCCATTGTTCTTCGCCAGGTACAGCCCCTTGTCCGCCGCCGAAATCAGCTGCCGGCAATCGCTGCCCTGCTGTGGGGTGAGGGTCGACAGGCCGATGCTGATGGTCAGGCTCGCGCCCTCGGCCGGGGAAATGTGCGGAATTTTCAGTGCAGCCACGGTCTGGCGCAGTTTTTCCGCGACCAGTCGCGCGCCACCCGGCGAGGTGTTGGGCAGCACCAGGGCGAACTCTTCACCGCCATAGCGTGCCGGCAGGTCCGACGGGCGGCTGCTGGCATCACGGATGGCCGTGGCGACCTTGCGCAGGGCCTCATCGCCCTCCAGATGGCCGAAACTGTCGTTGAATGACTTGAAGTAATCGACATCGATCATCAACAGCGAGAGCTGGGTCTGGTCACGCAGCGACCTTCTCCACTCCAACTCCAGGTACTCGTCGAAGTGCCGGCGGTTCGACAGGCCGGTCAGGCCGTCGGAGTTCATCAGGCGTTGCAGCACCAGGTTAGTGTCGAGCAACTGCTGCTGGCTGACCCGCAGCGCGCGGTAGGCGGCGTCACGCTGGATCAGGGTGTTGTAGGAGCGTGAGTGGTAGCGGATCCGCGCCACCAGTTCGATATTGTCCGGCAGCTTGACCAGGTAATCGTTGGCGCCGGCGGCAAAGGCCGCGCTCTTGATCAAGGGGTCTTCCTTGGTCGACAGGACGATGATCGGGATGTCCTTGGTCGCCGGGTGATTGCGGTACTCGCGCACCAGTGTCAGGCCGTCCAGCCCCGGCATCACCAGGTCCTGGAGGATCACCGTCGGCTTGATGCGGATCGCATGGGCAATCGCCTGATGCGGATCGGCACAGAAATGGAAGTCGATGTTGTCTTCGTTCGCCAACCCACGGCGCACCGCCTCGCCGATCATCGCCTGGTCGTCGACCAGCAGGACCATCGCGGCATTTTCATCGTTCTTGAAATCGTCGAGCTGTAACTCATCCATGGGGATTCACCTGAAATACTGCCTGGCCAGTACCGCTGTGGATGTCAGTCATTGTGCAAAGATCTCCAGCAAACGTGGCGCTATTTTGTCCAGCGGGCGAATTTCCACAGCCGCATCGATGGCGGCGGCGGCCTTGGGCATGCCGTACACCGCACTGCTGTGCTGATCCTGAGCAATGGTCAGAAAGCCCTGCTGGCGCATCAATTTGAGTCCCTGGGCGCCGTCGCGCCCCATGCCGGTCAGCAGCACACCCACTGCATCACCGTTCCAGTAACTGGCCACGCTTTCAAAGAACACGTCAATCGAAGGTCGGTAGATCTCGTTGACCGGTTCGGCGGTGTAGGCCAGCGTACCGTTTTTCAATAATCGAATATGGTGATTGGTGCCCGCCAGCAGCACCGTGCCGCTTTGTGGCGGCTCACCTTCCCGCGCCAGGCGCACATTCAGGCCACTGGCACTGCTCAGCCACTCGGCCATACCGGCGGCAAACACCTGATCCACGTGCTGCACCAGCACAATGGCCGCGGAAAAATTGCGTGGCAGGCCCTTGAGCAGCACTTCCAGAGCAGCCGGCCCGCCGGCCGAGGAGCCAATGGCAACCAGGCGCTGGCGCGACGCCGAAGCGCGCAGCGGACTGGGCGTCGATCGTTCACGGCCGGTTTTTTCGCCGATCAACCAGCCGATGTTGAGAATTTTGCGCAGCAGTGGCGCGGCCGCTTCCTGGGCGTTTCCAGCACCCAGCGCCGGGGTATCGACCACATCCAGGGCGCCATGGCCCATGGCCTCGAACACCCGGTGCACGTTCTGCTGGCGATCGACCGTGACAATCACGATCGCGCATGGGGTCTCGGCCATGATCCGCCGGGTCGCCTCGACCCCGTCCATGACCGGCATGATCAGGTCCATCAAGATCAGGTCTGGCGTCAGCTCGGCACATCGCTGCACCGCTTCCAGGCCATTGCTGGCGACCCACACCACCTGATGCGCAGGTTCGAACGCCAGGGCCCGACGCAGGGCTTCCACCGCCATGGGCATGTCATTGACGATTGCGATCTTCATGCCCGTGCTCCTCCTATGAGCTCAACCACTGCATCGAGCAGGGCATCGTCATGAAAACTGGCCTTGGCTAGATAATAGTCGGCTCCGGCTTCCAGTCCACGGCGCCGGTCTTCTTCACGATCCTTGTAGGACACCACCATCACCGGCAATGACTGCAAGCGGTTGTCGCGACGCAACAGCGAGACCAGCTCGATGCCGTCCATGCGCGGCATGTCGATGTCGGTAATCAACAGGTCGAAATCCTCGGAGCGCAGGGCATTCCAGCCGTCCATGCCGTCCACGGCAACGGCCACGTCATAACCACGATTGACCAGCAATTTGCGCTGCAACTCGCGTACGGTCAGCGAATCGTCGACCACCAACACCCGCTTGCGTGCCACGTGCGCCGCCTGCTGGCTATTGCGCGCGATGCGCTCCAGGCGTCCGGTGTTGAGCAGCTTTTCCACCGAGCGCAGCATGTCTTCGACGTCGACGATCAACACCACCGAGCCGTCATCGAGCAAGGCCCCGGCGGAGATATCCTGGATCTTGCCCAGGCGCTCATCCAGCGGCAGCACCACCAGGGTGCGCTCGCCGATAAAGCGTTCGACCGCTACGCCGTACACGGCATCGCGCTCGCGAATCACCACGACCTTGAGGGTCGCGGCGCTGTTCTGGCTGGCCGGACGCTGCAACAACTGGCTGGCGGCGACCAGACCGACGTGACGCCCTTCGTGCCAGAAATGCTGGCGACCCTCGATCTGAACGATGTCCTCCGGGGCCAGGTCGCACATCCGCTCGATGTGCGCCAGGGGAAAGGCATAGGCCTCTTCGCCCACTTCCACCACCAGGCTGCGGACCACCGACAAGGTCAGCGGCACTTCCAGATGGAAACGACTGCCCTCCCCGGCCTTCTGCTCCAGCTCCACCGCGCCGCGCAACTGGCGCACCATGTGCTGCACCGCGTCAAGGCCGACCCCACGCCCGGAGACCTCGGTAACCTTGTCGCGCAGGCTGAAGCCAGGCAGGAACAGGAACGTCAGCAGCTCTTCCTCGCTCAACTGCGCTGCCGTCTCGACCGGCGACAACTGGCGCTCGACGATGCTGCGGCGAACCCGTTCCAGGTCGACGCCATTGCCGTCGTCACTCAATTCCAGCACCAGCAGGCCGGCCTGATGGGACGCGCGCAAGCGGATCAATCCCTCCGCGGGCTTGCCAGCGAGCAAGCGCTGCTCGGGCATTTCGATGCCGTGGTCGACCGCGTTGCGCAGCAAATGGGTCAACGGCGCCTCGAGCTTTTCCAGGACATCGCGATCGACCTGGGTCTTCTCGCCTTCAATCTCCAGCCGCACCTGCTTGCCCAGGCTGCGTCCGAGGTCACGGACCATCCGCGCCTGCCCGACCAGCACGTCGGCAAAGGGCCGCATGCGACAGGCCAGCGCGGTGTCATACAGCACCTGGGCACGCTGACTGGCCTGCCAGGCAAATTCGTCGAGCTCGGCGGTTTTCTCCGCCAGCACCTGCTGCGATTCGGCGAGCAAGCGTCGCGCATCCTCCAGGGCTTCCTGGGCTTCCAGGCTCAAGGTCTGCTCCTTGAGTTGCGCGTTGAGATTTTCCAACGCGCGCAGGCCGTTGCTCTGCATGCGCTTGAGGCGTTGCAGGGTCGCCAGATAAGGTTTCAGGCGCAGGGTTTCCACCAGCGACTTGCTCGACAGGTCGAGCAGGCTGTTCAGGCGCTCGGCGGTGACCCGCAGCACCCGCTCGCCACCTTCGGTGGTGCGCTTGCCCGGACGTGACGATTGCACCGAGGTCGTGATCTCCGGCTCGATCAACTCTGGAGCAGGCGGTGGTTCAAGCTGCAACTCAGCCATCGGCAGTTCGGGCAGCGGCGCGACCACGCCTGGTGCGGTCGCCGCCGGATCAAGCAGGCGCCCCATCAACGCGACATAGGCCTCGATGTGCTCGGGACCAATATCGGCGCTTCCGGGCGTGGCGATGCGCATCAGCAGATCGGTACCCTGGAGCAGCGCATCGATGTGGTCGGGGCGCAGCAACAGGCGACCTTCCTGGGCGCTGACCAGGCAATCTTCCATCACATGGGAAACGCTGACGCCGGCGTCGACCCCGACAATCCGTGCCGCGCCCTTGAGCGAGTGGGCCGCGCGCATGCAGGCTTCGAGCTGGTCGGCCAGGGTCGGATCACGCTCCAGCGCCAACAGACCGGCACTGAGCACCTGAGTCTGGGCCTCGGCCTCCAGGCTGAACAACTCCAGCAGCGAGGCGTCGCGCATTTGCTCGGGGGTCATGTCAGGCTCCGGGTCACGGCGGACAACAACTGCTCTTCATCCAGCCAACGCAAGCTGCGCCCCTTGTACGGCAATACACCTCGGGTGTACCGGGCGCCGGCCTGCTGGCCGGACTGCGAGGCGGCGTCGAGCAGGCGCTGGTCAATGGCGTGAATGCCGTCGACTTCATCCACCGGCACCACCACCGGGCCACCCTGTGCGGCAATGATCAACATGCGTGGCATCACCCGCGCGCCTGAAGCGACCGCCGTCGATGCTTCCAACCCCAGCAATTCCACCAGCGACAGGCAGGCCACCAGCGCCCCGCGCACATTCGCCACCCCCAGCAGGGCCCGCGAGCGCTGATGGGGCAACGAATGCACGGTCTGCAACGGCGCGACTTCCACCAGGCTGCGGGTACTCAATGCCAGCCACTCCTCACCCAGGCGGAACATCAACAGCGAACGCGTGGCGACCTGCACTTCGACCACCGCCGAAGAATGCCGCTCATCATCCTGCTGCAGGGCATAGCGATCCAGCAGGTACGTAGCCGCCGCGGAGTACACCGCGCAATTGCGGCAATGAATATGATCGGCCAGCAACGGGCAGGAGTGATCGCCATGGATACCGATGCGGTTCCAGCAGTCATCAATGGCCTGGGCCTCGTCGTGGGTGACGTTCAAGGAAACAGGACCGGTCATCGTTTGCGCTCACTGTCAGCGATTCGTTCGTTGCGCGCAGCGCGTTCCTGCAAGCGCCGGGCACCGGCTTCATCGCCCTGGGAGGCAAGCAGCGCGGCCAGATGCATCAGGGCTTCGGGGTGTTGCGGCTCCAGGTACAACGCCTTGCGATAAAAGCCCTGGGCCTCGAGTGCGCTGCCTGCCACATCGCTGAGCAAGCCCAGCCAGTAGAACACCTGGGCGACAGGGGCGTGGTTGCGCAGGTAAGTCTCGCAGGCGGCACGCGCTTCCAGGCTTTTGCCTTCGTTGGCCAGGGTCGCGATGCTTGCCAACAGCTGTGCGGCGTCGCTGGCCGGGGGTTTGGCAACAGCTGCCGGAGCCGTGCTGGCAAAGGGACGACTGCGTGGCGTCGGCGCCGGTGCGCGACGCACCGGCGCACTCACCGGCAAGGGCGGAGCAATGTAGACAGGCAATGGCTCGGGCAGCGGTTCGCTGTGTCGACTGAAGGCGAACGACTGAGGGATACCAATCGAACGCATGCCCAGGCGCCCCAACAGGCTGCCTTCGGCGGGGCCGATAAACAGCACGCCGTCCTCGTGGGTCAGGCGCTTGAGCACTTCGAACACTTGCTGCTGGGTCGGCTGGTCGAAGTAGATCAGCAGGTTGCGGCAGAACACGAAGTCATAGGGCGGTTCATTGGCCAGCAGGGTCGGATCCAGCAGATTGCCGACCTGCAGGCGCACCTGCTCGCGCACTCGCTGGTTGAGCAGATAACCGTCGGCCTCGGCACTGAAATGCCGTTCGCGAAAGTCGATCTGCTGCCCACGAAACGAGTTCTTGCCGTAGCGCGCACGCTTGGCCCGCTCCACCGACAGCGGGCTGACGTCCAGGCCCTCGACCTTGAACTGATGCGGTGCAAGGCCGGAATCGAGCAAGGCCATGGCGATCGAATAGGGTTCCTCGCCGGTGGAACACGGCAGGCTGAGGATGCGCAGCGCGCGCATGTTGTGCAGCTCGGCCAGGCGTTTGCTCGCCAGTTTGGCCAGGGTCGCGAACGACTCCGGATAACGAAAGAACCAGGTTTCCGGAACGATCACCGCCTCGATCAGCGCTTGCTGCTCATCAGCCGAAACCTGCAGGCGCAGCCAGTACTCATCGGCGGTCTGTATCTGTTGCGCGGCGGTGCGCTGACGCACCGCACGCTCGATGATCGCCGGCCCGACCGAGGTCACGTCGAGGCCGATGCGCGCCTTGAGAAAATCGAAGAAGCGTTGGTCGCTGCTCATGCTCGCTCCTCAAGCAGCGCCAGATCCAGCGGCGGTTCGGGAAACAGCAACCCACGCACCTGGGCATCCAGCAGATCCGCCACTCGCACCCACTGCAACAACCCTTGGGCGTCCTCGCGCACAGGCCCGAGATAGGGCGCCTGGCGGTTGTCCAGGCCATAGGGCTGGAAGTCGGCGGGGTTGCAACGCAGGGTGTCGGTGGCCTGCTCGAGAATCAAACCGAGCAAGCGCGCCGGGACGCTGTCATCCGCCCGGTAATGCACCAGCACCAGGCGGGTACTGGTGCGCGACACGGCGGCCTGGCCAAAAGTCAGCGCGGCGATATCGATCACCGGCACCACCGCGCCACGGTAGGCAAACACCCCCGCGACCCAGTGCGGCGCTCTGGCAATCGGCTTCAACGGCAGGCGCGGCAGCACCTCCGCCACCTCGATGGCTTGCAACGCATAGCGCTCACCGCCAATGCGAAACACCAGGAACAGCGACAGTTTCGGAGCCACACCTGCCCCCCGCTTGGCCACGAGTTCGCTCATCAGACTTTGAATCGCGAGACGCCGCTGCGCAGGCCGACAGCCACCTGGCTCAGTTCGTCGATGGCGAAACTGGCCTGACGCAACGACTCGACGGTCTGGCTGCTGGCATCGCCCAACTGCACCAGCGCATGGTTGATCTGCTCGGCGCCGGTGGCCTGGGCCTGCATGCCTTCGTTGACCATCAGCACCCGCGGCGCAAGCGCCTGGACCTGATGAATGATCTGCGACAGCTGCTCGCCGACCTGCTGCACCTCAGACATGCCGCGGCGCACTTCCTCCGAGAATTTGTCCATGCCCATCACCCCTGCCGAGACTGCCGACTGGATCTCGCGGACCATCTGTTCGATGTCGTACGTGGCAACGGCGGTCTGATCGGCCAGGCGTCGCACTTCGGTGGCGACCACGGCAAAGCCACGGCCGTACTCACCGGCTTTTTCCGCTTCGATGGCGGCGTTGAGCGACAGCAGGTTGGTCTGGTCGGCGACCTTGACGATGGTCACCACCACCTGGTTGATGTTGCCGGCCTTCTCGTTGAGGATCGCCAGCTTGGCATTGACCAGATCGGCGGCGCCCATCACCGAGTGCATGGTGTCTTCCATGCGCGCCAGGCCTTGCTGGCCGGAGCCGGCGAGCACCGAGGCCTGGTCGGCGGCGGTGGAGACTTCGGTCATGGTGCGCACCAGGTCGCGGGAGGTCGCGGCGATCTCCCGCGAGGTGGCGCCAATTTCCGTGGTGGTCGCCGCGGTTTCGGTGGCGGTGGCCTGCTGCTGCTTGGAAGTCGCAGCGATTTCGGTGACCGAAGTGGTGACCTGGACCGAGGAGCGCTGGGCCTGGGACACCAGTGCCGTGAGCTCGGTCATCATGTCGTTGAAGCCGGTTTCCACGGCGCCGAATTCGTCCTTGCGGTCGAGGTTCAAGCGACTGCTGAGGTCGCCGGTGCGCATGACTTCGAGGATCTTCACGATGCGGTTCATCGGCGCCATGATCGCGCGCATCAGCAGCAGACCGCAGAGTGCGGCGGCAAGCACCGCGAGCAGCAGGGAAATGCCCATGATCAGTTTTGCAGTGACAACCGCGTCATCGATGGCTGCAATGTCCCTGTCTGCCACTTTCTTGTTGTGACGCAAAATATCATTGAGCTTGACTCGACCCGCCGTCCAGGCCGGCGTCAGTTGCTCGTGGAACATCTTCAGGGCGTCAGCATTCTGATTGCGTGCATGCAAGTCGATCACGGCGGCGAGAATGCGGTGGTAGTCCTCGTGGAGCTTGCCGAAAGCGCCGTACTCAGCCCGGTCTTCGTCATCCGTCACTGTCGCCTGATACAGGTCCATCTGCTCCTGCAGGCGTGCGGCGTAACCCTTGAAATCGGCGGCATCCTGAGCACTGAAGCCCTGCCCCTCCTCCGTGCCCAGCATCTCCAGCATCCGCAGGTAACTGTCGGACCAGGCGCCGCGAATCATCGAACTGTAGAACACCCCGGGCAGTGCGTCTTCACGAACGCTGGCTTCGCTGCTTTCAATCTTCAACAGCCGCGAATACGAGACGACAACCATCAGCAGCATGATGGCGATAATTACCGCAAAGCTCGCCAAAATGCGTTGGCGCAACGTCCAGTTCTTCACAGTCAGTCCTCGGGGCCATTCAAATGGTGGGGAGTATAGCCGAGGGCGCGCGGCGTTTAAGCAGCCGTTGCGCACTGCGTCTCATCCCGAGCGAAAAGTCTGCATCCGCTCTGGGACGGCTACTTTCCGTCAGATGGGCCAAGTGCCGCCAGTGATATTTGTGTAGAAACAGACCGTGGAATGGTCATGTGCGGGGCGGCGATGGCAAGGCTGGCTCGCCATCGCCCGGGGGATCAGACCAGCGCCTGACGGACCTGCTTCTCCAGTTCGACCTTCAAGCCAGGTTCCAACTTGAGTTGGCGCGCCAGTTCGTCGAGGTAGGACTTCTCCATGAAGCTTTCCTCATCCACCAGCATCACGCTGGCGATGTACATCTCGGCAGCCATTTCCGGGGTGCTGGCGGCGCGGGCGACGTCGGCCGGATCCAGCGGCTTGTTCAGCTCGGCGTGCAGCCACTGCTGCAGTTGCTGGTCGTTGTCGAGTTTGACGAATTCGCCCTCGATCAACGCGCGCTCACGCTCATCGATATGCCCGTCCGCCTTCGCCGCCGCCACCAGCGCCTTGAGGATTGCCTGGCTGTGCTGCTCGACCTGCGCCGGCGGCAGGCGGTCGAGGGTTTGCGGCGCCGTCTGGGGTGCCGTGCCCTGCTGCGCCTGCCAGTTGCCGAAGGCCTTGTAGGCAATCACGCCCAGGGCCGCCAGCCCGCCATAGATAGCGACCTTGCCCCCAACCTTGCGCACTTTCTTGTTGCCCAGCAGCAGGCCCATGGCGCCAGCCGCCAGGGCGCCGCCACCGGCACCGGACAACAGACTGCCGAGACCGCTTTTATCCGAACTTGAAGTTTTACGCTGAACGTTGCCGGCCTTGTTCTGCAACAGGTCCTGACCGGACTTGAGTAGCTGATCGAGCAAACCACGGGTGTTCATCTATAGCCTCCAGAAAATCAGGTTCAACCGATAAATAAGGCCACCAGCCTAGATCCAAAGTGCCCAGGCCTCGTCGATGAGAGTGCTTCCAGATGTTGCCCGGCCCTTGCTACTCCTCCTTTGGTGGACTAGGGCATCGAAAAAAAAGATATACACTGAAACAAATCTATAAAAACCGCTTACCGGGTATTTTTCCCATGATGACCCTGCGTCAAATCCGCCATTTCATCGCCGTGGCCGAAACCGGCTCGATCTCGGCCGCCGCCCAGGCGGTGTACATCTCCCAGTCCACCCTGACCCTGGCCATCCAGCAACTGGAGCAGGAGATCGGGGTCAACCTGTTCAATCGCCACGCCAAGGGCATGACCCTGACCCACCAGGGCCATCAGTTCCTGCGCCAGGCGCACTTGATCCTCGCCACCGTCGACAACGCCAAGCGCAGTCTGCAGCAGAGCACCGACCAGGTCGCCGGGCAGTTGACCATTGGCGTGACCAGCCTGGTGGCCGGTTACTATCTGGCCGACCTGCTGACCCGTTTCCAGCGCGCCTACCCCAATGTGGAAATCCGCGTGATGGAGGACGAGCGCCCGTACATCGAGCATTTGCTGGTCAGCGGTGAAATCGACGTCGGGGTGCTGATCCTCTCCAACCTGGAAGATCGCCACGCCCTGCAGACCGAAGTGCTGACCCACTCGCCCCATCGCCTGTGGCTGCCGGCCCAGCACCCGTTGCTGGAACACGACAGCATCAACCTGGCCGACGTTGCCCGCGAACCGCTGATCCAGCTCAACGTCGACGAAATGGACCGCAACGCCCAGCGCATGTGGCGCGCCGCCTCCCTGCAGCCACGCATCACCTTGCGCACCGCCTCCACCGAAGCCGTGCGCAGCCTGGTGGCCGCCGGCCTGGGCGTGTCGATCCAGCCCGACATGACCTACCGCCCCTGGTCGCTGGAGGGCGACATCATCGAAGCACGCCCCATCGCCGACCTCAGCCAGACCCTCGACGTCGGCCTCGCCTGGCGTCGCGGCACCGCCCGGCCGGCGCTGGTCGACCCGTTCCTCACCGTGGCCCGCGAGCAACCGCCCGGCGGGCGCAAGCCATCTATTTAATCGAACGCTGCATTCAGTATTTAGAATTTGTCGTCCCCAGGCCCTGCCACTAGTCTTTGTCCATCTATAAGACGGTCGGGCCCCCAGTCACAGGGAGCACCATGGCCACACAAGAAAAGAGAACCCGCAAAATGCCCGGCACGCAGACCCCGTTGTTCACCAACTTATTGATCGATGGTGAATTGGTTGCCGGCCAGGGCTTTGTCGAGCCGATTCTCAATCCGGCCACTGGCGAAGTGCTGACCCAGATTGCCGAAGCCAGCAGCGAACAAGTCGAAGCGGCGATTCTCGCAGCCCACCACGCCTTCCCGGCCTGGTCGCGGACCACCCCGCAACAGCGCTCGAACATTCTCCTGAGCATTGCCAATGCCGTGGAAAAACACGCCGACCTGCTCGCCCGCCTCGAGTCGCTGAACTGCGGCAAGCCCCTGCACCTGGCGCGCCAGGACGATCTCAGCGCAACGGTCGATGTGTTCCGCTTCTTTGCCGGCGCCGTGCGCTGCCAGACCGGCCAGCTCAGCGGCGAATACCTGCCCGGCTACACCAGCATGGTGCGCCGCGACCCGATTGGCGTGGTGGCCTCGATCGCCCCGTGGAACTACCCGATCATGATGGCCGCGTGGAAAATCGCCCCGGCCCTGGCCGCCGGCAACACCCTGGTGTTCAAGCCTTCGGAACACACCCCGTTGTCGATCCTCGCGCTGGCGCCGATGCTCGCCGAGATCCTCCCGCGCGGGGTGATCAACATTATCTGTGGCGGTGGCGAGGGCGTTGGCAGTCACCTGGTCAGCCACCCGAAGGTGCGCATGGTCTCGCTGACCGGCGACATCGTCACCGGGCAGAAAATTCTTCAAGCAGCAGCCAAGACGCTCAAGCGCACCCACCTGGAACTGGGCGGCAAAGCGCCGGTGATCGTTTGTAACGACGCCGACCTGCAAGCGGTGATCGAAGGCGTGCGCAGCTACGGTTATTACAACGCCGGGCAGGACTGCACGGCGGCCTGCCGGATCTACGCCCAGGCCGGCATCCACGACAAGCTGGTGGCGGAACTGGGCGCCGCGGTCAGCAGCCTGCGGTTTGCCGGCAAGCGCGACGCCGACAACGAAATCGGCCCGCTGATCAGCACCCGCCAGCGTGACCGCGTCGCCAGCTTCGTCGAACGCGCCCTCGGTCAGCCACACATCGAACGCGTGACCGGCGCGGCGGTGCACTCCGGCGCCGGCTTCTATTACCAGCCCACCCTGCTGGCCGGCTGCAAGCAGAGTGACGAGATCGTCCAGCGCGAAGTGTTCGGCCCGGTGGTCACCGTGACCCGCTTCGACGAACTGGAGCAGGCGGTGGATTGGGCCAACGACTCGGAATACGGCCTGGCCTCTTCGGTCTGGACCCAGAACCTGGACAAGGCCATGCAAGTCGCCGCGCGCCTGCAATACGGCTGCACCTGGATCAACAGCCATTTCATGCTGGTCAGCGAAATGCCCCACGGCGGCTTGAAGCGCTCGGGCTACGGCAAAGACTTATCCAGCGATTCGTTGCAGGACTACAGCGTGGTGCGGCACATCATGGCGCGTCACGGCAATGATCTGAAATAACACAACTAAGCTAATAACGAGCCAAAAGGCCAGCAACCCTGCTTGAAACAACTGCCCCGACCATAATTTAAAGAAGAGGGAATTCCCATGTTCGCGCACAAGACCGCACTGCTCAGTGCAATCACCACCGCGCTGCTGGCCAGTGCCAGTCTCCAGGCCGCCGAACCGGCGACAGCCGTTGGTGCCGGCGAAGGCCAACTGGATATCGTGGCCTGGCCTGGCTACATCGAACGGGGCGAGAGCGACAAGGCCTACGACTGGGTGACCGGTTTCGAGAAGGAAACGGGCTGCAAGGTCAACGTCAAGACCGCCGCCACTTCCGATGAAATGGTCAGTCTGATGGCCAAGGGCGGCTACGACCTGGTGACCGCGTCCGGCGACGCCTCGTTGCGATTGATCGTCGGCAAGCGTGTACAGCCGATCAACACCGCGCTGATCCCGAACTGGAAAAACCTCGACCCGCGCCTCAAGGATGCGCCGTGGTACGTGGTCAACAAGCAGACCTACGGCACTCCTTACCAGTGGGGCCCGAACGTGCTGATGTACAACACCAACGTGTTCAAGACGCCACCCACCAGCTGGAACGTGGTGTTCGACGCGCAGAACCTGCCGGACGGCAAGCCGAACAAAGGCCGCGTGCAGGCCTATGACGGCCCGATCTACATCGCCGATGCGGCGCTGTTCCTCAAGAGCACCAAGCCGGAACTGGGGATCCAGAACCCCTACGAACTGACCGAAGTCCAATACAAGGCCGTGCTCGACCTGCTGCGCGCGCAGCAGCCGTTGATCCACCGCTACTGGCACGACACCACCGTGCAAATGAGTGACTTCAAGAACGAAGGCGTGGTGGCTTCCAGCGCCTGGCCGTATCAGGTCAACGGCCTGATGAACGAGAAACAGCCGATCGCCTCGACCATCCCGAAAGAAGGTGCCACCGGCTGGGCCGACACCACCATGCTGCACGCCGAAGCCAAGCACCCGAACTGTGCCTACAAGTGGATGGACTGGTCGCTGCAGCCGAAAGTCCAGGGCGACGTCGCGGCCTGGTTCGGCTCCCTGCCAGCGGTCCCCGCGGCTTGCCAGGGCAGTGAGCTGCTGGGCGCGGAAGGCTGCAAGACCAACGGTTTCGACCAGTTCGAGAAGATCGCCTTCTGGAAAACCCCGCAGGCTGAAGGCGGCAAATTCGTGCCGTACAGCCGCTGGACCCAGGACTACATCGCGATCATGGGCGGCAGGTAACCCCGCCCTCTGTAGGAGCGAGCCTGCTCGCGATTGACGGCGTGTCAGTCAACACAAGGTTGGCAGAACAAACGCTTTCGCTGGCAAGCCAGCTCCTACAGTTATCCGCGCATCCCCTGTAGGAGCTGGCTTGCCAGCGAAGAGCGCAAAGCGCTCGTCTCTACCGATTCAGATTTTTCAGAAGTCCAGGCAGGGCCGCTGCGACGGCCTTCGCCTTTTTGGAGCACCGCACCATGACGCTTGCAGTCCAGTTCACCAACGTTTCCCGTCTTTTCGGCGAAGTGAAAGCCGTAGACCGGGTTTCCATCGACATCCAGGACGGCGAGTTTTTTTCCATGCTCGGCCCCTCCGGTTCGGGCAAGACCACTTGCCTGCGGCTGATCGCCGGTTTCGAACAACCGAGTGCCGGTTCCATCCGCATCCACGGCGAAGAAGCAGCGGGCCTGCCGCCCTATCAGCGTGACGTCAACACCGTGTTCCAGGATTACGCCCTGTTCCCGCACATGAACGTGCGAGACAACGTCGCCTATGGCCTGAAGGTCAAGGGTGTTGGCAAGACCGAACGCCTGCAACGCGCTGAAGAAGCCCTGGGCATGGTCGCCTTGGGTGGCTACGGCGACCGCAAGCCGGCGCAACTGTCCGGCGGCCAGCGTCAGCGCGTGGCCCTGGCTCGCGCACTGGTCAATCGTCCGCGAGTGTTGCTGCTCGACGAACCGCTGGGTGCGCTGGACCTGAAGCTGCGCGAGCAAATGCAGAGCGAGCTGAAAAAGCTCCAGCGCCAGCTCGGCATCACCTTTATTTTCGTGACCCACGACCAGACCGAAGCGCTGTCGATGTCCGATCGCGTGGCCGTGTTCAACAAGGGCCGCATCGAACAGGTCGACACCCCGCGCAACCTCTACATGAAACCGGCCACCAGCTTCGTCGCCGAGTTCGTCGGCACCTCCAACGTGATTCGTGGTGAACTGGCGCAGCAATTGAGCGGCAACCCGCAAGCCTTCTCGATTCGCCCGGAACACGTGCGTTTTGCCGACGGCCCGCTGGCCAGCCATGAAGTCGAAGTCAGCGGCCTGCTGCACGACATTCAATATCAGGGCAGCGCCACCCGCTACGAACTGAAACTGGACAACGGCCAGACCCTGAACATCAGCAAGGCCAACAATCAGTGGCTGGACACCAGCGCGCAGCACCAGACCGGCCAGCGCATCAGCGCGCGCTGGGCACGCGAGGCAATGACGCCGTTGCATGACACTGCCGTGGGCGGGGTGTGAGATGAACAGCGCAACAATGACCCCTACAGCCACAGGCGGCTCGCCGCTGCGCAGGTTGTCCAACCTGCTCTATCGCCGACCCAATCTGTACCTGTCGATGCTGCTGGTACCACCGCTGATCTGGTTCGGCGCGATCTACCTCGGCTCGCTGCTGAACCTGTTGTGGCAAGGCTTCTACACCTTCGATGACTTCACCATGGCGGTCACCCCTGACCTGACCCTGGCCAACTTCGCCGCGCTGTTCCAGCCGTCGAACTTCGACATCATCCTGCGCACCCTGAGCATGGCCATCGTGGTCTCGATCGCCAGCGCCTTCGTCGCGTTTCCGATCGCCTACTACATGGCGCGCTACACCACCGGCAAGACCAAGGCGTTTTTCTACATCGCGGTGATGCTGCCGATGTGGGCCAGTTACATCGTCAAGGCCTACGCCTGGACCCTGCTGCTGGCCAAGGGCGGCGTGGCGCAATGGTTCGTCCAGCACCTGGGGCTGGAGCCGCTGCTGCAATTCGTGCTGGGGATTCCCGGGGTCGGCGGCAGCACCTTGTCGACCTCGCACCTGGGGCGCTTCATGGTGTTCGTCTACATCTGGCTGCCGTTCATGATCCTGCCGATCCAGGCCTCGCTGGAACGCCTGCCGCCCTCGCTGCTGCAAGCCTCCGCCGACCTCGGGGCGAAACCACGGCAGACCTTCATGCAGGTGATCCTGCCGCTGTCGATCCCGGGGATCGCCGCCGGTTCGATCTTCACGTTCTCGCTGACCCTGGGTGACTTCATCGTGCCGCAACTGGTGGGCCCGCCCGGTTACTTCGTTGGCAGCATGGTCTACGCCCAGCAAGGTGCGATCGGCAACATGCCGATGGCCGCCGCCTTCACCCTGGTGCCGATCGTGCTGATCGCCATCTACCTGTCCATCGTCAAACGTCTGGGGGCCTTCGATGCACTCTGATTCTTCATCTCAAGGGCAGGCTTCCCTGGGCCTGCGCATAGCAGCCTGGGGCGGGTTGGTGTTCCTGCACTTCCCGATCCTGATCATCTTCCTGTACGCCTTCAACACCGAAGACGCCGCGTTCAGCTTTCCGCCCAAGGGCTTCACCCTGAAGTGGTTCAGCGTCGCGTTCTCGCGCCCGGACGTGCTCGAAGCGATCAAGCTCTCGGCACAGGTCGCCGCCATCGCCACCCTGATTGCCATGGTCCTCGGCACCCTGGCCTCGGCCGCGTTGTACCGGCGTGACTTCTTCGGCAAGCAAGGCATCTCGCTGATGCTGATCCTGCCGATCGCCCTGCCCGGGATCATCACCGGTATTGCCCTGTTGGCGACGTTCAAATCCCTGGGCATCGAGCCGGGCATGTTCACCATCATCGTCGGTCACGCGACCTTCTGTGTGGTGATCGTCTACAACAACGTCATCGCCCGCCTGCGTCGCACCTCCCACAGCCTGATCGAGGCCTCAATGGATTTGGGCGCCGACGGCTGGCAGACCTTCCGCTACATCATCCTGCCGAACCTCGGCTCGGCGTTGCTGGCCGGCGGCATGCTGGCGTTTGCCCTGTCGTTCGACGAAATCATCGTGACCACCTTCACCGCCGGTCACGAGCGCACCTTGCCACTGTGGCTGCTCAACCAGCTCAGCCGCCCGCGGGACGTACCGGTGACCAACGTGGTGGCCATGCTGGTGATGCTGGTGACCATGCTGCCGATTCTCGGCGCCTACTACCTGACACGCGGCGGTGAAAGCGTGGCGGGGAGTGGTGGGAAGTAGGCCAGAAATAACTGAAAACAATCCCCCCAGTAGGAGCGGGCATGCCCGCGAAGGTCGTGATAGCACCGCGATTCGTCTGGATGCACGCGTGATCGTTGACGACCTTCGCTGGCAAGCCAGCTCCTACAGGAGGCCGGCTTGCGCAGAACAACAACAGCTTCGAAGAGGACAAGAACATGCAAACCAAACTTTTGATCAACGGCCAACTGGTCGCCGGCGAAGGCGCCGCCCAACCGGTATTCAACCCGGCCCTGGGCCGAGTCCTGGTGGAAATCAATGAAGCCAGCGAAGCCCAGGTCGATGCCGCCGTACGTGCCGCCGATGCGGCGTTCGACAGCTGGTCGCAGACCCCGCCCAAGGATCGCTCGCTGCTGCTGCTTAAACTCGCAGACGCCATCGAAGCCAACGCCGAAGAGCTGGCCAAGCTGGAATCGGACAACTGCGGCAAGCCGCTGAGCGCAGCGCTGAATGACGAGATCCCGGCGATTGCCGATGTGTTTCGCTTCTTCGCCGGCGCCAGCCGTTGCATGAGTGGCATGGCCGGTGGCGAGTACCTGCCGGGGCATACCTCTATGATCCGCCGCGACCCGGTGGGCGTGATCGCCTCCATCGCGCCGTGGAACTACCCGCTGATGATGGTCGCCTGGAAAATTGCCCCGGCCCTGGCCGCCGGTAATACCGTGGTGCTCAAGCCCTCGGAACAAACCCCATTGACCGCCCTGCGCCTCGCCGAATTGGCGTCGGAGATTTTCCCGGCAGGTGTGCTCAATCTGGTATTCGGTCGCGGGCCAACCGTCGGCAGCCCGCTGGTGACTCACCCGAAAGTGCGCATGGTGTCGCTGACCGGTTCGATTGCCACTGGCTCGAACATCATTTCCAGCACCGCCGACAGCGTCAAGCGCATGCACATGGAACTGGGCGGCAAGGCGCCGGTGATCATCTTCGACGACGCCGACATCGACGCGGCGGTCGAAGGCATTCGTACCTTCGGTTTCTACAACGCCGGCCAGGACTGCACCGCTGCCTGCCGCATCTACGCCCAGGACGGGATCTACGACAGGTTCGTCGAGAAGCTCGGAGCGGCGGTCGCCAGCATCAAGTACGGCCTGCAGGATGACCCAAGCACCGAGCTCGGCCCGCTGATCACCGCCCAGCACCGCGACCGTGTCTCCGGTTTCGTTGAACGCGCCGTGGCGCAACCGCACATCCGCCTGGTCACGGGTGGCAAGACAGTCGAAGGCAATGGTTTCTTCTTCGAACCAACGGTGCTGGCCGACGCCCAGCAGGACGACGAAATCGTCCGCCGCGAAGTGTTCGGTCCGGTGGTATCGGTGACCCGTTTCAACGATGAAGCCCAGGTTCTCGGTTGGGCCAACGATTCGGACTACGGCCTCGCCTCTTCGGTGTGGACCGCCGACGTCGGCCGCGCCAACCGCCTCGCCGCTCGCCTGCAATACGGCTGCACTTGGGTCAACACCCACTTCATGCTGGTCAGCGAAATGCCCCATGGCGGTCAGAAACTGTCCGGCTATGGCAAGGACATGTCCATGTATGGGCTGGAGGACTACACCTGTGTGCGGCATGTGATGTTCAAGCATTAAGAAGGGGTTCGCTGCGATGCGGCGAAGATGTCCCCCCGGTTTCAAGGCAGAAACCGGCAACAAGCACCACCAGGCTAGCGACACAAAACAACAATAACCCCCGATCCAGGCGACGCCTCCCAAGGCGCCGCCTCGGCTTCGGCCATCCGAAATCTGCCGATTTTCCGGAGCAACTACGCCATGAGTGCACTACCCGAAATGTCTGCAAGCGCCGCCGACAGCGATGCCGAGCAGCTACGCCGACTGGGCTACACCTCGAACTTCAACCGCAGCATGAGCCTGTGGGAAAACTTCGCCCTTGGCTTCACTTACCTCTCCCCAGTCGTAGGGGTTTATACCCTCTTCGGCCTGTGCCTGGCCGCAGGCGGGCCGCCGATGTTCTGGGCGTATTTGCTGGTGGGCTGCGGCCAACTGCTGGTGTGCCTGATCTTCGGTGAAGTGGTTTCCCAATTCCCGATCTCCGGCGGCGTCTATCCCTGGGCTCGGCGCCTGGTGGGCAAGCGCTGGGCGTGGATGGTCGGCTGGATCTACTCCATCGCCCTGTGCGTGACCATCGCTGCAGTGGCCGTTGGTGCCGGTCCGTACCTGGCCGCGATGCTCGGTTTTGAACCGAACAACAACACCAACATCGTCATTGCCCTGGTGCTGACCCTGTTCGCCACCCTGGTCAACCTCAGCGGCACCAAAGTGCTGGCGCGAATCGCCATGTTCGGTTTTCTCTGTGAGCTGATCGGCGCGGTCATCGTCGGTGTTTACCTGCTGATTTTCGAACGTCACCAACCCATCAGCGTGCTGTTCAACACCTTCGACATCAGCGTCGATGGCTCCTACCTGCCGGCCTTCCTCACCGCTTCGCTGGCCGGGATGTTCCTGTATTACGGCTTCGAAGCCTGCGGTGACGTGGCCGAGGAAACACCGAACCCGAGCAAGAAGATTCCGGTGGCCATGCGCATGACCATCTACATCGGCGGCATCGCCGCGATGTTCGCTTGCCTGGCGCTGATTCTCGCGGTACCGGACATGCAGGCAGTGATCAACGGCACCGACAAAGACCCGGTAACCACCATCCTCAACAACGCTTTCGGCCCGGTGGGTTCAAAAGTGGTGATGGGCGTGGTGATGATTTCCTTCATCTCCTGCGTCATCAGCCTGCAAGCGGCGGCCAGTCGTCTGCTGTACTCCTACGCCCGTGATGAGATGGTCATCGGCAGCAGCCTGCTCAAACGCATCTCGCCGACTACTCAGGTGCCAGTCGCGGCGCTGTTCGTGTCAGGGGTGCTGCCGGCGCTGATCATTGTCCTCGGCTTCTTCCTGCAGGACGCGGTTGCCACCATCGTCAGCTTCGCCGCCATCGGTATCTACCTGGCCTTCCAGATGATTGTCCTCGCGGCGCTCTATGCCCGCGCACGCGGCTGGAAGCCCAGCGGCAAATTCACCCTGGGAGCCTGGGGCCTGCCGGTGAACATCGGCGCGCTGGTCTATGGTGTCGGAGCGATCGTCAACATGGCATGGCCACGCACGCCGGATGCGCCGTGGTTCATCAACTACGCAATGGTCTTGAGCACCGCCATCGTGATTGGCCTGGGCCTGCTCTACATGTGGCTCGGCAAACCGTACGACCACGGCACCGCACCTTCCGGGGATGCCTGGAAAGTCAGCCGGTAACGACAACGCCCTGGCCGGTGAAGACGGGTCAGGGCGACTAAAAACCAACAAGGATTGAACATGGATATCACCCGCCGCGACTTCCTCAACGGCGTCGCCGTCACCATCGCCGCCGGCATGACGCCGCTGCAGATTCTCCAGGCCGCCCCGGATGGACGCTACTACCCACCGGCCCTCACCGGCCTGCGCGGCAGCCACGTCGGCTCGTTCGAACTGGCGCACCAGATGGGCTGGGAGAAAAAAGTCTTCGACACCGATGCCCTGCCAATCAGCGAGGACTATGACCTGGTGGTGGTCGGCGGTGGCTTGAGCGGGTTGTCCGCCGCCTGGTTCTACCGTGAGAAACATCCAAAAGCGCGGATCCTGATTCTGGAAAACCACGACGACTTCGGCGGCCACGCCAAGCGCAATGAATTCTCCGCCGGTGGCCGGATGATCATCGGCTACGGCGGCAGCGAGGCCTTTCAGTCGCCCAACCATCTCTACAGCAAGGAAGTGAACGGTCTGCTGAAAAAACTCGGGGTCGACATCAAGCGCTTTGAAACCGCCTTCGACCGCCAGTTCTATCCGGGCCTGGGCCTGTCGCGCGCCGTGTTCTTCGACAAGGAAAACTTCGGCGAAGACAAACTGGTCACCGGCGACCCGACGCCGATGGTGGCCGACGACATCGCGCCGGACCAACTGCACGCCCGCAGCATCGAAGCCTTCATCAACGACTTCCCCCTGCCGCAGTCCGACCGCGATGCGTTGATTGCCCTGCACAGCGCACCGAAGGATTACCTGGCGGGTAAATCCACCGAGGAAAAAACCGCGCACCTGGAAACCACCAGCTACCGCGATTTCCTGCTCAAGGATGTCGGCCTGTCGGAACAGGCGGTGAAGTACTTCCAGAGCCGCACCAACGACTTCATGGCCCTGAGCATCGATGCCGTGGCCGCGTACGACGCCTACAACGTCGGCTTCCCCGGTTTCAGTGCGATGAATCTGGAGCCGATCAGCGAAGAAGCCCTGGCGGAAATGGAAGAGCCCTACATCTACCACTTCCCCGACGGCAACGCGTCGCTCGCACGCCTGCTGGTGCGCAGCCTGATCCCGGCGGTCGCCCCGGGTCACACTATGGACGACATCGTCCTCGCGCCGTTCGACTACGCCAAACTCGACCAGGCGAAAACCCCGGTGCGCATTCGCCTCAACAGCACCGCGGTCAGTGTGCGCAACGTCGGCAACGGGGTGAACATCGGCTACAGCCGTGGCGGAAAATTGAGTCAGGTGCGCGGCAAGCACTGCATCATGGCCTGCTACAACATGATGATTCCGTACCTGTTGCGCGACCTGTCGAAGGAGCAGGCCCACGCCCTGAGCCAGAACGTGAAATTCCCGTTGGTGTACACCAAGGTGGTGATCCGCAACTGGCAGTCGTTCCAGAAGCTGGGGGTGCATGAAATCTATGCGGCTACTCAACCCTACAGCCGGATCAAGCTCGATTACCCGGTCAGCATGGGCGGTTACAAGCATCCCAGGGACCCGACGCAGCCGATCGGCCTGCATATGGTCTATGTGCCCACCAGCCCCAATAGCGGCATGAACGCCCGCGACCAGGCGCGTGCCGGCCGGGGTCGACTGTATGGCCAGACCTTCGAGGCGCTTGAGGCACAACTGCGCGATCAGTTGCAGCGCATGCTCGGCCCGGGTGGGTTCAACCAGGAGACCGACATCCTGGAAATCACCGTCAACCGCTGGTCACACGGCTATGCGTACTTCTCCAACAGCCTGTACGACGATGCCGATGAGAGCGAGAAGCTGATGGAACTGGCGCGTCAGCCGGTGGGCAAAGTCAGCATCGCCAACTCTGACGCTGCCTGGAGTGCCTACGCCCATGCGGCGATTGATGAAGCCCATCGTGCGGTAGGAGAAATCGGCTGACCAACGCCGTACTGTCTCTGCCTCGCCAAGAACATTGGCGAGGCAGGATCGGGAAACAACCTCAAAACCGCGAAATGCTGCGCATCGCGTCCACCAGATAGCGCATGGCAATCCGGTCACTTTCGGACAATTCCCGGTAGTGCTCCACCAGCCTTCTCTCCTCATTACTGAGCCGACGTGCACCGCACACGCCGCTCACCCCCAGGAACATCCCCAGCCACTCGATAATGCGTTGCGCTTTTGCCATGGACGAATTCCTTCTGAATCTGGATAAAAACGCCGACTGCCGCGTCGGTCATGAGCCTAAGAATAGGGAGAAAAAACGCTTCGAGAAGGGTTTTTAGAGTAATTAGTCAAATAAATAAAAACGCTTATTTAAAACGCCATATCGGTCATTCAGAACTACATACAAGGCTGTAGGAAATCCCCTCGACCTGTAGGAGCGAGCTTGCTCGCGAAAAACGTCAACGATGACGCGGATTGTCTGATAGCAAGCGGTGCCTACAGTTTTTTCGCGAGCAAGCTCGCTCCTACAGGGACAGCCGTAGTTTTCAAAAAAACAACCCAATCATTTTGCGAGTTATTTCGAACCCTTTAACTAATCGGGCATCTGTTTAAACTCCCACGGGTTTGGCCGAAGGCTTGTCCGAACCTCCATTTCAGATCCGTAACGCAGCCAGGAACGCCGCGGGATTGTCCAAGACAGGTTGTCCTATGCACCGCAGGAATTTGCTCAAGGCCTCCATGGCCATCGCTGCCTACACCGGCCTTTCGGCCACTGGCCTGTTGGCAACCCGCGCCTGGGCCGGGACGGCCGATGGCGAAGCCCAGGCCTTCGATTTCGAAGCACTGAAGATCCAGGCCAAGCAACTGGCCAGCAACCGCTACGTCGATACCAAGCAAGTACTGCCGCCAACGCTGGCCAGCATGACCCCGCAGAACTTCAACGCCATCCAATATGACGCCAACCATTCGCTGTGGAATGAGCTGAACGGTCAACTGGACGTGCAGTTCTTCCATGTCGGCATGGGTTTCAAGCAGCCGGTGCGCATGTACAGCGTCGACCCCAAGACCCGCCAGGCGCGAGAGGTGCATTTCCGCCCTTCGCTGTTCAACTATGAGCGCTCCAGCGTCGACACCAGCCAGCTCAAGGGCGACCTGGGCTTTGCCGGGTTCAAGCTGTTCAAGGCCCCGGAGTTGGATAAGCACGACGTGGTGTCGTTCCTCGGTGCCAGCTACTTCCGCGCGGTGGACAACACCGGCCAGTACGGCTTGTCGGCCCGCGGCCTGGCCATCGACACCTACGGCAAAAAACGCGAAGAATTTCCCGACTTCACCAAATTCTGGTTCGAAACCCCGGACAAGGACAGCACCCGCTTCGTGGTCTATGCCCTGCTCGACTCGCCAAGCGCCACCGGTGCCTATCGCTTCGATATCGACTGTCAGGCCACGCAGGTGGTGATGGCGGTCGACGCCCACGTCAACGCACGTACCGCGATCGAGCAATTGGGCATCGCCCCCATGACCAGCATGTTCAGCTGTGGAACCCACGAACGGCGCATGTGCGACACCATCCACCCGCAAATCCACGACTCGGACCGACTCGCCATGTGGCGCGGCAATGGCGAGTGGATCTGCCGGCCGCTGAACAACCCGGCAACCCTGCAGTTCAATGCATTCGCCGACAAGGACCCGAAGGGCTTCGGCCTGGTGCAGACCGACCACGAGTTCGCCAGCTATCAGGACACCGTCGACTGGTACAGCAAGCGCCCGAGCCTGTGGGTCGAACCGACCACAGCTTGGGGCGAAGGCTCGATCGACCTGCTGGAGATCCCGACCACCGGCGAAACCCTGGATAACATCGTCGCCTTCTGGACCCCGAAAAAACCGGTGGCCGCCGGCGATTCGCTGAACTACGGGTACAAGCTCTACTGGAGCGCCCTGCCGCCGGTGGGCACACCGCTGGCACGGGTCAACGCCACGCGCTCAGGCATGGGCGGTTTCACCGAAGGTTGGGCACCGGGCGAGCATTATCCGAAAGTCTGGGCACGGCGTTTTGCGGTGGACTTCAATGGCGGCGGGCTGGATCGCCTGCCCGCGGGCACCGGGATCGAGCCGGTGGTCACCGCGTCGAACGGTGAGGTCAAGGATTTCAACGTGCTGCTGCTCGATGACATCAAGGGCTATCGAATCACTTTCGACTGGTTCCCTACCAATGACAGCGTCGAGCCGGTGGAACTGCGCCTGTTCATTCGCACCCACGACCGGACGCTGAGCGAAACCTGGTTGTACCAGTACTTCCCTCCTGCGCCTGACCAGCGCACCTACCCCGACTGGCCGAAGGCCTGAACCCTGCGGGTCGGCTCCCATGGGGAACCGACCCGCTCGCGGCTTCAGTCGCGCAGATCCGACTCATGGATCGGCTGATCGCGGTGCGTCGCCCGCTGGTACTGCGATGGCCACACGGCCTTGCGTCCTCCCAGGTCGTCGTCGGCATGCAGCGGCCAGTAAGGATCACGCAGCAATTCCCGCGCGAGCAGAATGATATCGGCCTGGCAGGTGCGCAGAATGTGCTCGGCCTGTGCCGGTTCGGTGATCAAGCCGACGGTGCCGGTGGCAATCCCCGATTCCTTGCGCACTCGCTCGGCGAACCGCGTCTGGTAACCCGGCCCCGTCGGAATCTCGGCATTCGCCGCCGTACCGCCCGACGACACATCGATCAGATCCACACCCAGGGCTTTCAAGCGCCGTGCCAGTTCGACGGTTTCATCCGGGTTCCAGCCATCCTCGACCCAATCGGTCGCCGACACCCGCACGAACAGCGGCAACTCTTCAGGCCACACCGCGCGCACCGCCTCGGTCACCTGCAGCACCAGGCGAATGCGATTTTCAAACGAGCCACCGTACTGGTCGCGCCGCTGGTTACTCAGCGGCGAGAGGAATTGATGCAGCAGATAGCCATGGGCGGCGTGCACCTCGACCACCTTGAAGCCGGCGACAAGGGCGCGTTTGGCGGCCGCGACGAACGCCTGAATGACCTCGCTTATTTGCGCCTCGTCGAGCTGTGTGGGCTGGGTGTGCTGCGGGTCGAAGGCAATCGGTGACGGGCCGACCGGGGTCCAACCGCCATCCGCTGGTTTGACACTGCCATGCAGCCCCAGCCATGGCCGATGAGTACTGGCCTTGCGCCCGGCGTGGGCCAGTTGAATACCGGCCACTGCACCCTGGGCGGTGATGAAGCGGGTGATGCGCTGCAGCGGTTCGATCTGTTCGTCGTTCCACAGGCCCAGGTCCTGTGCGGTGATACGGCCATCGGCGGTGACCGCCGTGGCTTCGGTAAAGATCAGGCCGGCCCCGCCCACGGCACGGCTGCCAAGGTGTACGAGGTGCCAGTCATTGGCCAGGCCATCGACGCTGGAATACTGGCACATCGGCGACACGGCGATGCGGTTGAGCAGGGTCAATTGACGAAGGGTATAGGGTTCAAGCAGCAGACTCATGGGGCACCTCTTTGATCCAGTGGGCAGGCTCCAGGGTTCTGATTGAATAGTCGACGAGTGACTGGAAAGGATGCAGGACCCGCCCCCGCGGGTAAAAAATGGACAAAACGTCACAAGGCCAATCAAACAGTGATTAGAGCCTAGTCGACATCCGCCGATCAGGAAGGGTTCGGACTGCAGTTAACGAGTTGCAGCCCGACCGGGAGCCTCAGCGCGGCTCGATATGGGCGATCATCAGTTGCACGGTTTCCTGGCCGCGGAACTCGTTCACATCCAGCTTGTAGGCCAGTTCGACCCAGCGGATGGTCGGGTTGGGCCAGACCTCGCGATCGATCCCGAAGGCAATCCCGTCGAGTTTCACCGAGCCGCATTCGCTCTTGAGCACCACCTTGAGGTGGCGCTCGCCAACGATGCGCTGCTCGACCAACTGGAACACCCCATGAAACAGCGGCTCCGGGAAATGCTGCCCCCAGGGGCCGGCATGGCGCAGGGCGCGGGCCAGTTCCAGGTGGAACTCTTCGACCGCCAGGGTGCCGTCCGACAGCAGCCGCCCGGTCAGGTCTTCCTCGCGCATCTGGCGTCGCACCTCGGCGTCGAATGCCTGGCAAAACAGCGGGAAATTCGCTTCCGGCAAGGTCAGCCCCGCCGCCATCGCATGGCCGCCGTATTTGCTGATCAGCTCCGGATGCTGCGCCGCCACCACGCTCAGGGCGTCACGGATGTGGAAGCCCTGCACCGAACGTCCCGAGCCCTTGAGCATGCCGTCGCCAGCGTCGGCAAAGGCGATGGTCGGACGGAAGTAACGTTCTTTCATCCGCGAGGCGAGAATACCGATCACCCCCTGGTGCCACTCCGGATCGAACAGGCACAGGCCGAACGGCATCGATTCCACCGGCAAATCCTTGAGCTGGGCCAGTGCCTCGCGCTGCATGCCCTGCTCGATGGATTTGCGGTCCTGGTTCATGCCATCCAGTTGCGCAGCCATTTCACGGGCCAGGCCGACGTCATCGGTGAGCAGGCATTCGATCCCCAGGCTCATGTCGTCCAGGCGCCCGGCGGCGTTCAGCCGTGGGCCGAGGATGAAGCCCAGATCAGTGGAGGTGATGCGCGAATGATCGCGCTTGGCCACTTCGAGGATTGCCTTGATCCCCGGTCGCGCGCGCCCGGCGCGGATCCGCTCCAGGCCCTGGTGCACCAGGATCCGGTTGTTGGCATCCAGCGGCACCACGTCGGCGACACTGCCCAGGGCCACCAGGTCGAGCAATTCGCCGATGTTCGGCTGCGGCCGACTTTCATACCAGCCGAGGCTGCGCAGGCGCGCGCGCAGGGCCATCAGCACATAGAAAATCACCCCGACCCCGGCCAGCGCCTTGCTCGGAAAGGTGCAGCCGGGCTGGTTGGGATTGACGATGGCATCGGCGAGCGGCAGTTCGTCACCCGGCAAGTGGTGATCGGTCACCAGCACCTTGAGCCCGGCCTGTTTCGCCGCGGCAACGCCTTCGACGCTGGAGATGCCGTTGTCGACGGTGATCAGCAACTGCGGCTGGCGCTGCAGGGCCACCGCGACGATCTCCGGAGTCAAGCCGTAGCCGTACTCGAAGCGATTGGGCACCAGATAGTCGACATGGGCCGCGCCCAGCAGCCGCAAGCCCAGGGTGCCAACAGTGCTGGCTGTCGCGCCATCCGCGTCGAAATCGCCGACGATCAGGATCCGCTGGCGCTGCTCCAGCGCCACCACCAGCAAATCCACCGCGGCCTCGATGCCCTTGAGCTGCTGGAACGGGATCAGGCGCGCCAGGCTCTTGTCCAGTTCAACCTCGGACTGCACGCCGCGCGCAGCATACAAGCGCGTCAGCAGCGGCGGCAGGTCACCAAGAAATGGCAGGGTGGCGGGGAGCTGGCGAGGTTCGATGCGCATGGGAGGTCGGGGGCTTCTCTTCGATAAGGGTGTAAAGGATGCGGGAGCGCGATCAGCCGCGCTCGCCCTGCAACCATTGCAACTGGACTTCGTGCTGGCCACGGTCGTCGGTGACGAAAATCGTCCCTTCGCTGATCATCACATCCCACTTGATGACGCGGGGCATGTCCTGGGCCAGGGTCTCCAGCACGTCCTGGGGCACGGCGGCGATGTTGACGTTTTTCAGGGTCTTGATCGCCGGAATCACCTTGCCTTCCCAGACGCGCAAGCTGCCGTAGGCCAGCAGGCTGGTGCGTTCGGTGCGACGCGAACACCAGGTCAGGCGCTCGGCATCCGGCTGGCCGACTTCGATCCAGTGCAGCACGCGATCGTCCAGGCTCTTTTCCCACAGGGCTGGTTCGTCGACGTCCGACAGGCCACGTCCAAAGGACAGTTGCTCGTTGTACCAAAAGGCGTAGGCCAGCAGCCGCACGGTCATCCGCTCTTCGGTTTCCGACGGGTGACGGGCGATGGTCTGCTTCACCGTCTCGTAGATACTGCGGTCGAGGTCGGTAAGGTTCAGTTCAAACTTGTAGGTCGTGGACGGCTGGGCCATGGACGGGCTTCTTGATACGAGGAAAGGCGGCAAGTCTAACCGATGCGAGGACCATTCACCGAATCATGACCGCCATCAAGCTTGGCCGCCGGGCGCCTGGCTATGATAAAACGCTGTATTGATTCCGCCTTGTCCTACAGGATCGTCCATGTCGCTCTCCGCCAAACCGCTTGCCGGCCTGAAAGTCATCGAACTCGGTACCCTGATCGCCGGGCCGTTTGCTTCGCGCATCTGTGCCGAATTCGGCGCCGACGTGACCAAGATCGAATCCCCGGACGGCGGCGATCCCTTGCGCAAGTGGCGCAAACTCTACGAAGGCACCTCGTTGTGGTGGTTCGTCCAGGCGCGCAATAAAAAATCCCTGACCCTTAACCTCAAGCACCCCGATGGCCTGGCGATCCTGAAAAAGCTGCTGGGCGAAGCCGATATCCTCATCGAGAACTTCCGCCCCGGGGTCCTGGAAAAACTCGGCCTGGGCTGGGATGTGCTACATGCCTTGAACCCCAAGCTGGTGATGGTCCGCTTGTCCGGCTTTGGCCAGACCGGACCGATGAAGGACCAGCCGGGTTTTGGTGCAGTCGGTGAATCCATGGGCGGCTTGCGCTACATCACCGGCTTCGAGGACCGTCCACCGGTGCGCACCGGGATCTCCATCGGTGACTCGATCGCCGCCCTGTGGGGCGTGATTGGTGCCTTGATGGCCTTGCGTCACCGTGAAGTCAACGGCGGCCAGGGCCAGGTGGTGGACGTGGCCTTGTACGAGGCTATCTTCGCCATGATGGAAAGCATGGTCCCGGAGTTCGACGTGTTCGGCTTCATCCGCGAGCGCACCGGCAACATCATGCCCGGCATCACGCCCTCCTCCATTCACACCAGCGCCGACGGCAAGCATGTGCAGATCGGCGCCAATGGCGATGCGATCTTCAAGCGCTTCATGCAGATCATCGGTCGCGACGACCTGGCCAATGACCCCAGCCTGGCCAGCAACGATGGCCGTGACAACCGCCGCGACGAGCTCTACGGGGTGATCGATCGCTGGGTCAACTCGCTGCCGCTGGACACCGTGATCGAACGCCTGAACGCCGCCGAAGTACCCGCCAGCCGGATCTTCAGCGCAGAAGACATGTTCAGCGATCCGCAATTCATCGCCCGGGAAATGTTTCTCCAGGCCAAGCTGCCCGACGGCAAGGCCTTCAAGATGCCCGGCATCGTGCCGAAACTCTCGGACACCCCGGGCTCCTGCGAATGGGTCGGCGCCGAACTGGGCGAACACAATGCTCAGGTCCTCGGCGAACTGGGCTATGACGCGGCACAGATCACGCGGCTGCGTGAAGCCGGAGCAATCTGAGCTGGCCAGCCCTGGGCGAGGCTTGCGCTGGCTGGGCGTCGCGGCAGTTCTGGCCTGCCTGCAGGTGTTTCCGGCCGCCGCCGACGACAAGCAAACGCTGATCTGGCTGCTGCGCGACTTGCCGCCGCTGACCATTTTCGAAGGTCCGCAGAAGAACCTGGGCGCGGTCGATCAGCTCATGCCGCTGTTGATCGCCAGCCTGCCGCAGTACCGCCACGACCTGTTGCGGGTCAATCGCGCGCGGGGCATGCAGATGCTCCTGGAACCGAGTTTTACCTGCGACCCCTCTTTGCTGTGGAATCCCGAGCGGGCAAAGCGCCTCGCCTATTCGATCCCGGCCTATCGCATCCGCAGCAACGGCATTGCCATCCGTCGCAAGGACCGGGAAGCGCTCACACCTTTTCTCGTCGACGATCAGATCGACCTTGAGCGATTGCTGGCCAGCAATGGGCGCAAGCTGGGCGTGGTGGCCGAACGCAGTTACGGCGAGGTCGTCGATCGCATTCTGCGTCAGGCTCCGCCCGCCAGCCTGTCGGCGCACTACGGCAATGATGCTCTGGGCAGCCTGCTGCAGATGCAGCGCCTGGGCCGTCTGACATCGCTCATGGGCTACTGGCCGGAAATTCGCTACCAGGCGCTGCAGCAAGGCATCGCGCCTGAAGATCTCGAGTTCTTCGGCATTCACGGCAACGCCAAGTACCAATCGATCCATGTGGCCTGCTCGGACACCGCCGAGGGCCGCCGGGCGATCAGCGCCATCAATGTAACGATTCGTCAGTTGCGCAATAACCGCCTGATCGAGTTCTACGCGCAGTGGCTCGATCCGCAGATGCGCAGTGAGTACCTGCGCGACGCCGAGGATTTTTTCCAGGACGAGGCGCCTGAATAAACGCCAGGCAAAAAGAAACCCCGAGCAGTGGGGAGACGACTCGGGGTTAAACGTGGTCTACAAAGACCCGTACCTCAAGCGACAAGCACCGGAGCACAATGCTTGCTCTTGAAGGTACTGAATCTGACAGGCTCGATGAGGCGAAGGTTCCCGAAAAATAACAATCAGTGGCTCAGCACCTGGTGCCGCTCCTGGGCAACATTGCGCAGGGCCTCGATGGCACAGGGTTGCAGGCGCCCTTCGGCAATCAACAGATCACGGTGCAAACCATCGACGACATCGGTCAGCAGCCGCTTATCGGTGAACTGCGCCTGATTGAACTCGCGCTCGATCACAATGGCGCCCACGGTGCTCTTCAAGGTCACCAGGCAGAGGCCGTCGACACCCGAGGGCGTCAGCGTCACGTGGTAGGGGCTCAATGCTTCGCTCAACAACAGGCTGATACTTTCCATCTCGATCACCACTCAATAATTCGAAGACAAAGTGCCAAGGCGCATTCACTGTAAATGACCACCGGCCCGAGAAGAAAGTTCTGCACCGCCCCTGCGCGAGCGCGATGCCACCCTGAGTTGGCTGAGCATGCACGGCAAAGATGACAGGAAAAAAACAGCGCGTTACGCGTCAGTCGCCCCAGTTCGCGACGGCCCGCCACGGGGCTCGGTCCATCCCCCCACCACCCCGCGCAACTCACCGCTGGCGCTGTAGAACGGCACGCTCCATTGATAGATGCCCCTGACGCCCTCCTTGAGCAGCAGTTGGCGCTCGCAGAAGCGGCTTTTGCCACTGCTCAGCTGTTCCATCATTTCCTCGTGCAGCAGTCTGGCCGTGGCATCCGGGACCACGTCCATGTCGGTCAGGCACTTGCCCTGCACCCGTTCCAGGCGCACCGACAGATACTCCTCGTAGCCCTTGTTGCACAGCAGCAGGCGCCCTTGCAGATCGCGCACAAACATCGGGTCGGGCATGGCGTTGATCAAACTGTGCTGGAATGCCAGTTGATCGCTCAGCGCCTGCTCGGCCTCCCGGCGCTTGCTCACCTGGACCTCCAGACGACGACGCCACGACACGCTGAGCAGGCCGAACACGCCGGCGAGCAAACCACCCCACAACAGCCACGAGTAGATCGCTTGCCATGGCGAGGGGGGTGGCGCGACGACGCCTTCCAGCCATTTGCTGCGGATTGCTCGCAACTCGGTGGCAGGGAGCGCCTCCAGCGCCTTGTTGAGGATGCTCAGCAGTTGCGGTTGATCCTTGCGCAGGGCCAGGTGATCGTGCTCCCACTTGCCTTCCAGGCTCGCGCCAACCCTCAGCCGGCCAGCGGGAAAGCGGTAGATGGCATTGTCGTTTTCGATGGTCGCGTCGGCCTCGCCGGTCTCCACCAGCGCTCGCGCCTCGGCATAGGTTTTCACCGAACGCAGGCCGATCTGCGGGTATTCGTGACGGATCGCGCTCTCCAGCGCATGCCGCGCCGGCAACGCCAGGACCTTGCCTTGCAACGCTTGCAGCGACTCCACCGGCGGCGTCCCGGAGCGCTCTACAAAGACCCATCCGGACCCACCAAACGCGTGAGTGAAATCGAGGAACTCCTTGCGCTCCTCGCTCATCGCCAACGTCGTGCTCATGTTCGCACGGGCACTCTCCAGCAAGCCCAGCAGGTGCTCGGTGGAAAACGACTCTTCATGGACGAACTGCAAGCCGGTCATCCGCGAAATCTGCACCAGGATCTCGTTGTTAAGGCCCGTCCACTGCCCCTGCTCGTCCTTGAACAGGTACAACGGGTACTGCACCGATGCGACGATCACCTGGCGGTTATGGGCGATCCAGTCGCGCTCTTCGGAGGACAACAGCAGCGGCCTGTTCACACCGCCAGGGTTGCTTGCCGGGCCATCGGCCTGAGCGGTCGGCCCGCATGACGCAATCCCCAGCAAGCAGAAAAAAAACAGCCAGCAGATAGCTGGCCTTGTACGTGTCATTAGCCACATGCCCACATCCTTCACTCTGACTGCCCCATCCCTGAAGGGCAAAAACGGCGACCAGTGTGGCATGCAGAAACAGGAAAGCCCGTCAGGAGACGGGCTTCATGTGTGACAGTTTTTTGCAGATCAGAGAGGCTTGCCGCGGTTGCCATGCTGACTGACAAAGGCCTGCACGGCTTTCAGATCATTTGGCAGGACGGTGCAACGCTCGTCTCGCTCAAACAAATCCGAAAGGTGCGCAGGCAGTTCAAGCGCTTTTCCTACGCCAGCCTTTTCCACAGCTTCCGGAAACTTGACCGGATGCGCAGTTCCGAGGATCACCATCGGGATATCCAGGCTACGGCGGCATTCGCGCGCGGCCTTGACGCCAATGGCTGTGTGCGGGTCGAGCAGCTCACCGGTCTGGGCAAAGACTTCAGCGATGGTTTCGCAGGTCTGTGCGTCATCCACGGCCAGGGAATCGAACAGTTTGCGGGCTTCGGTCCAGCGCTCCTGCTCGACACTGAAACCGCCGCCTTGCTTGAAGCTGTCCATCAGGCCGGCAATCGCTGCACCGTTGCGACCATGCAGGTCGAACAGCAGGCGCTCGAAGTTCGACGAGACCATGATGTCCATCGACGGCGACAGGGTCGCGTGCAGGGTTTCCTTGACGTACTGGTTGCCGCTCATGAAGCGGTGCAGGATGTCGTTGCGGTTGGTGGCGACGATCAACTGGTTGATCGGCAGGCCCATGTTGCGCGCCAGGTAGCCGGCGAAGATATCGCCGAAGTTGCCGGTCGGCACCGAGAACGCGACCGAACGTGCCGGCCCGCCCAACTGCAGGGAGGCGTGGAAGTAGTAGACGATCTGGGCCATGATCCGCGCCCAGTTGATCGAGTTCACTGCGACCAGGCGCGTGCCCTTGAGGAAGCTCTGGTCGGCGAAGCTGGCCTTGACCATTTCCTGGCAGTCATCGAAGTTGCCTTCGATGGCAATGTTGTGAATGTTGTCGCCGAACAGCGTGGTCATCTGCCGACGCTGGACTTCCGAAACCCGGTTGTGCGGGTGGAGGATGAAGATGTCGACGTTTTCGCAGTGCTTGCAGCCTTCGATCGCCGCCGAACCGGTGTCGCCGGAAGTCGCACCGACAATCACCACGCGCTCGCCGCGCTTTTCCAGCACGTAGTCGAGCAGACGACCGAGCAGTTGCAGGGCAAAGTCCTTGAACGCCAGGGTCGGGCCGTGGAACAGCTCGAGCACCCACTCATTGCCGTTGAGCTGACGCAAAGGCGCCACGGCGTTGTGGGAAAACGCGCCGTAGGTCGCTTCGAGAATCTTCTTGAAATCGGCATCCGGAATGCTGCCGGTTACGAACGGGCGCATCACCCGGAACGCCAGCTCGTGGTATGGCAGGCCGGCCCAGGACGCGATTTCTTCCTGGGTGAAGCGCGGCAGGTTCTCGGGCACGTACAGACCGCCATCACTGGCCAGACCGGCCAGCAGGACGTCTTCGAAATTCAGGGCCGGTGCCTGGCCGCGGGTACTGATATAGCGCATTGGGGCAAACCTTCGGTTTGAGCTTGGGGCTGCAAGCGGCAAGTGAACGCTGAACCGCCTTTCACTTGCCGCTTGCCGCTCGCCGCTGCTGTATTAATTCAAATGTTCGACGCGGATACGTACTACCGGACCGTCAACGCCCTGCAGCGCTTCGAGGGCGGTAATCGCATCGTTCATGCGCTGCTCCAGCACACGGTGCGTCAGCAGGATCATTGGCACCAGGCCGTCGTGTTCTTCGACTTCCTTTTGCATGATCGATTCGATGTTGATTCCGCGCTCCGACAGAATGCTCGCCACCTGGGCCAGTACGCCTGGATGATCCTTGGCCTGGATGCGCAGGTAGTAGGCACTTTCGCAGGCATCGATTGGCAGGATCGGGTGCGCCGACAGGGTGTCCGGGTGGAACGCCAGGTGCGGTACACGATTCTCCGGGTCGCTGGTCATGGCGCGAACCACGTCCACCAGGTCGGCGATCACCGACGAAGCGGTCGGCTCCATGCCGGCGCCAGCGCCGTAGAACAGGGTCGAACCGGCAGCGTCACCATTGACCATGACCGCGTTCATCACGCCGTTGACGTTGGCAATCAGGCGATCGGCCGGGATCAGCGTCGGGTGAACCCGCAATTCAATACCACTGGCGGTGCTGCGTGCCACGCCCAGGTGCTTGATGCGATAACCCAGGGCTTCGGCGTAATTCACGTCAGCGGTGGTCAGCTTGGTGATGCCTTCGGTGTAGGCCTTGTCGAATTGCAACGGAATACCGAAGGCAATCGACGCCAGGATCGTCAGCTTGTGCGCCGCATCGATGCCTTCGACGTCGAACGTCGGATCGGCTTCGGCGTAGCCGAGCGCCTGGGCTTCGGCGAGCACGTCTTCGAAGGTACGGCCCTTCTCACGCATTTCGGTGAGGATGAAGTTGCCAGTACCGTTGATGATGCCAGCGACCCAGTTGATACGGTTGGCCGACAGGCCTTCACGAATCGCCTTGATCACCGGGATGCCGCCAGCCACGGCCGCTTCGAACGCAACGATCACGCCCTTCTCCCGCGCCTTGGCGAAAATCTCATTACCGTGAACGGCGATGAGCGCCTTGTTCGCGGTGACCACATGCTTGCCATTCTCGATGGCCTTGAGTACCAGCTCGCGGGCAACGGTGTAGCCGCCCATCAGCTCTATAACGATGTCGATCTCAGGGTTCGTGGCCACATCGAAGACATCGTTGGTAATCGCAATACCGGTCGTCTGGAACTGAGGCTTTGGCGTGCGCATGGCAATTTGTGCCACTTCGATTCCACGCCCGGCACGACGAGCAATTTCCTCGGCGTTGCGCTGAAGTACGTTGAAGGTGCCGCCACCGACGGTACCTAACCCACAGATGCCTACTTTGACCGGATTCACTCTGAACTCCCCATAAAACGGCCGACTCGAGGCCGGCCGTGGAAACAGCCGCACAATGTGCGGCTCTCTATTAATGGAGCGTCGACGACTGTCGTCGCCCCATGATCGTCAAAGGCTTACCGCGACGACGCAGGATTATTTCGCACCCAGCGCCAGTTTGGCCACTTGTGGCGCTGGCTGGTAGCCCGGAATCACCTGGCCGTCGGCCAAAACGATGGCCGGTGTGCCGTTCACGCCAATCGACTGGCCGAGAGCGAACTGTTTGGAGACCGGGTTATCGCACTTGGCGGCCTTGATCTCCTTGCCATCGACCATCTTGTCCATGGCGGCTTTCTTGTCGGCCGAGCACCAGACATTCTGCAGTTGCTCATCACCCGGCGAGCCCAGGCCCTGGCGCGGGAAAGCAACATAGCGCACTTCGACCCCGAGTTTGTTCAGGGCCGGCACTTCAGCGTGCAATTTATGGCAATACGGGCAGGTGGTGTCGGTGAAGACGGTGATGTGGGTCTTGGTTTCGCCGATGGCCGGATAAACCACGGTTTCAGCGACCGGAATGCCGTTGACCAGCTTGGCGATGCCCAGGCGCTCGGTCTTCTCGGTCAGGTTGACCGGCTTGCCATCCTTGAGTTGGAACAGGTAGCCCTGGACGATGTACTGGCCATCGGCGCTGGCGTACAGCACGCGGCTGCCCTTGAGTTTGACTTCGTAAAGACCGGCCAGCGGGCTGGCGCTGATGGTTTCGATCGGCGTGTCGAGCTGGAGGGTTTCGAGGCTCTTGCGGATGGCTTTGTCAGCCGCATCATCGGCGACGGCGAAAGTGCTGAGCAACGCAATGGCTGCAGCGGCGAAAATCTGGGTCAGACGCATGGGAACTCCTGAAGGCGGACAAATGGATCGATCAGAACGCCGCTATCGCTACAGCGGGTCATAATCGTCCATCGTGCAAACCGGCAAAGCCTATCACATAAGGCTTGGCGGGGCGGAATGCGGGTGATGCAAGGTGTTGGCGGTGGATCAGCCAGCAGGTGTATTGACTGGGCCGGCCCCATCGCCAGCAGGCTGGCTCCCACAAAGCTGCTTTCAACCCCGCGGATGATGCCTGGCATGCAGATCCTGCAACCGCGCCCGCGCCACATGGGTGTAAATCTGCGTGGTCGACAGGTCGCTGTGGCCCAGGAGCATCTGCACCACCCGCAAATCTGCCCCATGGTTGAGCAGGTGCGTGGCGAAGGCATGGCGCAGGGTGTGGGGCGACAGCGACTTGCCGATCCCCGCAACCTTGGCCTGGAGCTTGATCCGGTGCCAGAACGTCTGGCGGGTCATCTGCTCACCGCGCTGGCTGGGGAACAATACATCACTGGGGCGCCCGCCCAGCAGCTCGACACGGGCGTCACGCAGGTAACGCTCGACCCAGACGATCGCCTCCTCGCCCATCGGCACCAAGCGCTCCTTGCTGCCCTTGCCCATGACCCGCAACACGCCCTGGCGCAGGTTGACCTGTTCCAGGGTCAGGCTGATCAGCTCGGTCACCCGCAGTCCACAGGCATACAGCACCTCGAGCATGGCCCGGTCACGCTGGCCGATCGCCTCACTCAAGTCCGGCGCCTTGAGCAACGCTTCGACATCGGCTTCCGACAAGGACTTGGGCAACGGCCTGCCCAGTTGCGGCATGTCGACCCGCAGCGTTGGGTCCACGGCAATCATTTTTTCCCGCAACAGATAGCGATAGAACCCACGCACACCCGAGAGCATCCGCGCCGTGGAACGGGGTTTATAGCCCTGCTCCACGCGCCAGGCCAGGTGATCGAGGATCAGCTCGCGCCCTGCGTTGAGCAATTCCAGCCCCTGCTCCTGGAGCCAGCCGTTGAACAGCGCCAGATCACTGCGATAAGCGTCACGGGTGTTGTCGGAAAGGCCTTTTTCCAGCCACAAGGCGTCGAGAAACTGGTCGATCAGCGGGTGTTCGATAGCAGGCATGGGCACTCAAGACACGCAGGCCAGGCACTGCGTGCAAAAAAATAGTGAACGGTAAAGATGCCCGCTAGTCTTTCATAGCTGGCCATTTCAAGGAACAGGGAGCCTCAATGAACGAGCAGCAAATCCTCTTGGCCTTCGGTGGCATCGGTGCGGCAGCCATAGGCTGCCAATGGTTGGCCTGGCGCCTGAAACTGCCGGCGATTCTGTTTCTGCTGTTGGCCGGCATCGTCATGGGCCCGGTCATCGGCTGGCTCGACCCCGAAGAAATGTTCGGTCCGCTGCTGATGCCCCTGGTGTCACTGGCGGTGGCGTTGATTCTGTTCGAAGGCAGCCTGACCCTGCACCTCTCGCAATGGCGGGAGATCGGCAGTGTGGTACGGCGCCTGGTGACCATCGGCGCCCTCTCCACCTGGCTGGTGATCGCCGTCGCCACCCACTGGCTGCTGGGTTTCGACTGGCTGCTGGCAATCCTGTTCGGCACTCTGACCCTGGTCACCGGACCTACCGTCATCGTACCGATGCTGCGGGTGGTACGCCCCAAGGCCTCGATCGCCAACATCCTGCGCTGGGAAGGCATCGTCATCGACCCGATCGGCGCGTTGCTGGCAGTGGTGGTCTACAGCTTCATCATCGCCAGCGCCGATGGGAACGGCCTGAAGGACAGCCTGCTGACCTTCGCCGGGGTGATCGTCTGCGGCAGCCTGTTCGGCATCGGTGGCGGCCATGCCCTCGGCAGCCTGATTCGCCGGCAGTGGTTGCCGGAATACCTGCACAACCTGGCATCGCTGGCGGCGGTCCTGGGGGTGTTCATCGCAGCCAACGAGACGATTCATGAGTCGGGTTTGCTGGCCGTGACCCTGATGGGCATGTGGCTGGCCAACATGAAAGGCGTGGATGTGCGGCATATCCTGCACTTCAAGGAAAACCTCAGCGTACTGCTGATCTCCGGCCTGTTCATTTTGCTCGCGGCGCGCCTGGACCTGGACGCCATGCTCGCCTTGGGGCCCGTGGTCCTGCTGTTGTTGCTGGTGATTCAGTTCATCGCCCGACCGCTGAACGTAATGCTGTCGACGGCCGGGTCGAACCTGAACTGGCGCGAGCGCGCGTTGCTGGCCTGGATCGCGCCCCGGGGCATCGTTGCCGCCGCGGTGTCGGCGATCTTTGCGATTCGCCTGCACGAGGCCGGCCATCAAGGCGCGCTGCTGCTGGTGCCCCTGACCTTTGCCGTGATCATCGGCACCGTGGTCCTGCAAAGCGCCACCGCTCGGCCGCTGGCGCGCCTGTTGAAAGTGGCCGAGCCGGCGCCCAGCGGCTTTCTGATCGTCGGTGCCAATGGCCCGGCGCGCGCCTTGGGCAAGTCCTTGCAACAGCTGGACAGCCGCGTGCTGCTGACGGATTCGAGCTGGGAAAACATTCGCGCGGCGCGCATGGAGGGGCTACCCACCTACTTCGGCAATCCGGCCTCGCAACACGCCGATGCACACCTGGACCTGGTGGGGCTCGGTCACCTGCTGACCCTGTCACCCTCGGGCGAGTTGAACACTCTGGCGACCATGCGTTTTCGCCATGAGTTCGGCCATCAGCGGATGTACTCCCTGGCCAGCGGCCAGGAAAGCCGGCGCACCGACAAACACCGGGCCAGCCTCGAACACCGTGGACAACTGCTCGGTAGCCAGGCACTGACCTACACCAAGCTGACCAGCCTGCTGGGCCAGGGCGCCGAACTCTACACCACGCACCTGACGGACGGCTTTGACTGGGACGATTACCAGGCCTTGCACGGCGAGCGGGCGACGCTGTTGTTCGCTCGCGACAGCAGCGGCTGGGTCTATGTGGTGACACCCGATAGCGCACTCAAGCCCGGCCCGGGATGGACCCTGGTGGCGCTGATCCAGGCGCAACCCCATGGCGATGGATAAATCGCAGGCAACAAAAAAGCAGCCCGTAGGCTGCTTTTTTCTGCATCGGAAGCTGGACTTAAGCCAGTTTTTCCTTGATGCGAGCTGCTTTACCCGACAGGTCGCGCAGGTAGTACAGCTTGGCTTTACGCACGTCACCGCGACGCTTGACAGCCATGCTTTCGATTTGCGGGCTGTAGGTCTGGAAAGTACGCTCTACGCCAACACCGTTGGAGATTTTACGAACAGTGAAAGCACTGTTCACGCCACGGTTACGCTTGGCGATTACTACGCCTTCGAACGCTTGCAGACGCGCGCGGTCGCCTTCCTTCACTTTCACCTGAACGACAATGGTGTCGCCCGGGGCAAAGGTAGGGATCTCTTTGGTCATCTGCTCTGCTTCGAGTGCAAGGATGATTTTGTTAGTCATGCTGTGCTCCTAAGGTAAATCGTCGGATCTACCATCGATACGTTGTTAACTATCGTCCCGCTCGCGGATGTATTCCTCGAGCAGCTTCTTCTCTTCTCCAGAAAGCGAGCGGCTTTCCAGAAGATCGGCGCGTCGTTCATAGGTCCGACCAAGGGACTGCTGTAAACGCCAACGCCGGATGTGTGCGTGGTTGCCACTCAGCAACACGTCGGGAACACGCTGATCCGCATACACCTCCGGTCGGGTGTAGTGCGGGCAATCCAGCAGACCGTCCGTAAAGGAATCTTCCTCGGCGGAGTCCGCATGCCCTAAAGCTCCAGGCAGCAGTCGCGTAACCGCGTCAATCAGGACCATGGCCGGCAGCTCACCGCCAGACAGTACATAGTCGCCAATCGACCACTCTTCATCGACATGAGCATCAATAAATCGCTCGTCAATGCCTTCATAGCGGCCGGCAATCAGGATCAATGATTCCTCATTCGCCAACTCGCGTACCGCCGACTGAGTCAGTTGACGGCCTTGGGGCGACAGATAAATTACCTTCGCCGCCTCCCCGGCTGCTGCCTTGGCCTGAACCAGTGCATCTTCCAGGGGCTTGATCTTCATCACCATGCCCGGGCCACCGCCAAATGGGCGATCGTCCACAGTGTGATGTCGATCCGTCGTGTAGTCTCGCGGATTCCAACAGGTCAGCTGCAACAGCCCCTGTTTCACCGCACGACTGGTGATGCCGTAGTCGCTGATGGCGGAAAACATCTCGGGAAACAAACTGATCACTTCTACGCGCAAGTTAGCCACGCTTAGAAGTCCGCATCCCAATCCACCTTCATCTCGCCCGCTGCCAGGTCGATAGCCAACACGCATTGCTCCGTATAGGGCAACAGGCGCTCGCGATCATCCAGGCTGCCAGCGCAAGGCTTGACCACCATTACATCATTCGAGCCGGTCTCCAGCAGGTGATCGATCTTCCCGAACAGTTGCCCGAGTGTGTCGATGACCTTCAGACCTTCCAGCTGGTACCAGTAGTACTCGCCGTCGGTCAGTTCAGGGAACAGGTTGCGCGGCACGCAGATCTCATAACCGGCCAGAAGACGAGCTTCCTCACGATCATCGAGACCCTTGAGCTTTGCGACCAGGAACTTGTCGTTCCCGCGTCCGCTGACCAGCTCTACCTGCTTGACATCGCCTTCGCGCTTGAGCGTCCAGGATTTGTAGTTGAGCAGGTTCTTGATCGGATCAGTAAAGGAATACACCTTCACTTCGCCGCGAACGCCGTGAACAGAATAAATTTTGCCGATAACGATCAAATCATCAGCAATGTCTGGCGTCGCGTTCATATTGCTCAGGCCGCAGCCTTAGCAGCGTCCTTCAGCAACTGAGCAACGCGCTCAGAAGGTTGTGCACCAACGCTCAGCCAGTAGGCTACGCGCTCTTGGTTCACGGACAGACGAGTTTCCTGGCCACGAGCAACAGGGTTGAAGAAACCAACCTGTTCCTTGTGCGAACCGTCGCGCGGGTTGCGGCTGTCGGTTACGGTCAGGTGGTAGAACGGGCGCTTTTTGGAGCCGCCAAGGGCAAGACGGATTGTTAGCATGTGAACATAGTTCCTGTAGTCGGTGCTGCAAATCTAAACGCACAGCGGGCATAGGTGCCCGAAAGGCCGCATATTCTAAGGAATATCCGGACTTTTGCAAATGACTTTTTCCGACGCCTGTCGAAGTGCGCTGCAGATTTGCTATAAGAGCCGCTGCGAACAACGGCGAGTCAGTGCCTGCCAAGGCAGGTCACTGTAGTCCCCACATCCCTGTGGGAGACACGCCGGCATCACTGCCGGCGCGAATTCTTTACATTTTAGGCATGCCGCCGCCGGGCAACATTCCGCCCATGCCGCGCATCATCTTGGCCATCCCGCCCTTGGCGGAGAATTTCTTCATCATCTTCTGCATCTGCTTGTGCTGCTTGATCAAGCGACCGATGTCCTGCACCTGGGTGCCCGAACCCATGGCGATCCGACGCTTGCGCGAACCGCTGATCAGCTCGGGGTCGCGGCGCTCGGCCGGGGTCATGGAATTGATGATGGCTTCCATCTGCTTGAATTGTTTCTCTGCCGCACCCTGGGCGTTGCCCATCTGCGCCAGATTGACGCCGCCGATGTTCGGCAGCTTGTCCATGAGCCCGCCGAGGCCGCCCATGTTCTTCATTTGTTGCAGCTGATCGCGGAAGTCTTCGAGGTCGAAGCCTTTGCCTTTCTTCAGCTTCTTCGCCAGCTTGTCGGCCTTGTCCTTGTCGAGGGTCTGTTCGGCCTGCTCGATCAGGCTGAGCACGTCGCCCATGCCGAGGATGCGCGAAGCGATACGCTCCGGGTGGAACAGCTCCAGGGCTTCGGTCTTCTCGCCCATACCGATGAACTTGATCGGCTTGCCGGTGATGGAACGCACCGACAGCGCGGCACCGCCACGGGCATCACCGTCGACCTTGGTCAGGATCACACCGGTCAGCGGCAGTGCATCGCCAAAGGCCTTGGCCGTGTTGGCGGCGTCCTGGCCGGTCATGGCGTCGACCACGAACAGGGTTTCGACCGGCTTGACCGCAGCGTGCAGGGCCTTGATCTCGCCCATCATCTCTTCGTCGATGTGCAGGCGACCGGCGGTATCGACGATGACCACGTCGATGAACTTCAGCTTGGCTTCTTTAATAGCCGCTTCGGCGATGGCAACCGGCTTCTGGCTCAGGTCGGACGGGAAGAACGTCACGCCGATGTCGTTGGCCAGGGTTTCCAGCTGCTTGATTGCCGCCGGACGGTAGACGTCCGCGGACACCACCATCACCGACTTTTTCTTGCGCTCTTTAAGGAAGCGCGCCAGCTTGCCGGCGGTGGTGGTTTTACCGGCACCCTGCAAGCCTGCCATCAAGACGACGGCCGGCGGTACGGCGCTCAGGTTCAAATCTTCGTTGGCCGCGCCCATCAGGCTTTCGAGTTCGGCCTGGACGATCTTCACGAAGGCCTGGCCCGGTGTCAGGCTGCGCGACACCTCGGTGCCGACGGCGCGCTCCTTGACCGAGTTGACGAAGTCCTTGACCACTGGCAAGGCAACGTCAGCCTCCAGCAACGCCATGCGCACTTCACGCAGGGTGTCTTTGATATTGTCTTCGGTCAGCTTGGCCTTGCCGGTGACATGGCGCAGCGTCTGCGAGAGACGGTCGGTTAAGTTTTCAAACATGCGCGATCCTTTCAGGCCCTAGGGAAGACCGGATAATGGCGGCCCAGACCGTGAAATACAGGTGCTCGGCGAGCCTGCGGCGGGGGCAGGTCGCGGATTATAGCGAAGACTGCGTCTGGCGCACACCCGCCGTCTCGTTGTGCGGTCTTTCATGCGACGAGGGTTGTATGCCAAACTCGTTGTCTTTCGGGCTTGCCTAACAGGACTTATGCTCCCTTTGTCACCCAGTTTGCTCACTACCCTCGCCGCCGCCTGCTTGTACGCCGCTGCGACTCTCTACCAGGGCTCCCGCCTGGCCACAGGCGCCAAGGCGAACAAACGCCTGTTGGTGACGCTCGGCATCCTTGCCGTACTGACCCACAGCGCGAGCCTTTTCGCTCACCTGATGACGCCGATCGGCCTGGGCCTGGACTTTTTCAGCGCCGCCAGCCTGATTGCCGCCGCCGTGATCGCCCTGACCCTGCTGGCCACCTCGCGGATCCCGGTGGAAAACCTGCTGCTATTGCTGTTCCCGCTGGGTATGGCCACAGTCCTGCTGGCGCAGTTCGCGCCGCCCGGGACAGTGCAGGTGATAGACGAAGAACCGGGCATCCTCGCCCATATCCTGCTGTCGATCCTGGCGTACGGGATGTTCACCATCGCGGTGTTCCAGGCGCTGCTATTGCTGGTGCAGGATCACCAACTCAAGCACAAGCACCCGTCCGGGCTGATCAAGAACTTCCCGCCGCTGCAAACCATGGAAAGCCTGCTGTTCGGCTTTCTCTGGGCCGGCTGGACCCTGCTCTCGCTGTCGCTGATCTCCGGCTGGCTGTTCGTCGAAAACCTGTTTGCCCAGCACCTGGTGCACAAGACCCTGCTGGCGTGCCTGGCGTGGATCGTCTTCAGTGTGCTGTTGTGGGGGCGCACGCGCCTCGGCTGGCGCGGCCACAAGGCGATTCGCTGGACCCTCGCCGGTTTCTGCCTGCTGATGCTGGCCTATTTCGGCAGCAAGCTGGTCCGCGAATACATCCTGCACATCTGACGGGCATTCGTTATGGACAACCTGCCCCTGGGGCCATTACTCGCTGTTCTGGCCCTGTTGATCCTCTGGTCCGCCCTGTTCACCGCCATCGAAGCGGCCCAGCAGCACTTGCTGGCCCAGCGCACCGCCTCGCGCTCCAGCGACAAGCCAGTGGCCCGCCTGAGCTTCCCGCTGGCCAGCCTGATTCTGTGCAACACCCTGTGCCGTTCACTGGTAGTGATTATCAGCACCTTGCTGGCAGTGTTCGGCTGGGCTGACAACGGACCATGGCTGGCCTGCCTCGGCGCCACGGCCGCCCTGCTGGTGTTCGCCGACTACCTGCCACGCACCCTCGCCGGCCGCTACCCGGATGCCGTCTTGAGCCTGGGCAATACACTGCTGGCGGTGCCACTTAAGATTCTCTACCCGCTGGCCTGGCTGCTCAGCAGCATCAGCCAGCTGCTGCTCAAGCCTCTGGCGCGCAAACCGAAGATGGTCCAGCAGAGCGACGACGAGCCCGCGCCGGCACAAAACGCCACCGCCGACGGCGAGCACGCCGCCTGCCGCCCGCACGCCCTGCCCGGCATTCATGCGCTGGACAACATTACCGTCAACGACATCCTGGTACCGCGCAGCGAAGTCGACGGGATCAACCTCGATGAGCCGATCGAAGCGATCATCGAGCAGCTGCGGGCCAATCGACGCACACGCCTGCCGGTGTTCCACAGTGACATCAACCAGGTCGAGGCGGTGCTCAACACCCGCCAGATCAGACACATGCTGGCGGACGCCAGCCTGACCAAGGAGGCCTTGCTGGCCGCCTGCCACGAGCCATACTTCGTACCCGAAAGCACCCCACTGCAACTGCAACTGCTGAATTTCCACAAGCAGCAACGTCGTCTGGGGATGGTGGTCGACGAGTACGGCGAAGTCCAAGGCATCGTCACCCTGGAAGATATCCTCGAAGAAATCGTCGGCGAATTCGAAAGCCAGCACAGCCTCGACAACCCGCACATTCACCCGCAGCCCGACGGCCGCCTGGTGATCGACGGCGCGGCCTCGATCCGCGAAGTGAACAAAAGCCTCGGCTGGCACCTGCCCAGCGACGGCCCGAAAACCCTCAACGGCCTGGTGACCGAAGCCCTGGAAACCATTCCAGACTGCCCGGTGTGCCTGAAAATCGGCCGCTATCGCCTGGAAATCCTCGAAACCGAAGACAACCGGGTCAGCCAGGTATTGATCTGGCAGACGGCCTCAACACCGGCCGTGCGCTAAGCCCCTTGTTGAATCGTTAGCCTCCTTTCTATAATCCAGACGCTTACCCAAGCGCCGCCGCAGACCGTGCTACCCGCACTCCGCGTCCTGCGGCAAGATCCGCGACTATCCGGCGCTCGCTCCTACCTTGAGCCTGCGCCGCGCCCCACCCCACATCCCTGGGTGCTTCAAACCATAATAATTCGCTCCTCGCGAGCACATGACTGTCAGGGATAACCGCATGACCACGAGCACCACCTACGGCGCCGATACGCCTGCCCAACCGACGAACTCCGCGACCCGGGTCGCCACCGCGAGCTTCATTGGCACCGCCATCGAGTTCTACGACTTCTACGTCTACGCCACGGCCGCCGCACTGGTGATCGGCCCGGTGTTTTTTCCCCAGACCTCCGGCACGGCGCAGATGCTGTCGGCCTTCCTGACCTTCGGCATCGCCTTCCTCGCCCGGCCACTGGGTTCGGCGCTGTTCGGCCACTTTGGTGACCGTATCGGCCGCAAATCGACGCTGGTCGCCTCGCTATTGCTGATGGGCGTCTGCACCACCCTGATCGGCGTATTGCCAGGCTATGACAGCATCGGTGCCTGGGCGCCGATCCTGCTCTGCGTGCTGCGCTTTGGCCAAGGCCTGGGATTGGGTGGCGAATGGGGTGGTGCAGCCTTGCTCGCCACCGAGAACGCGCCGAAAGGCAAACGCGCCTGGTTCGGCATGTTCCCGCAACTGGGGCCTTCGATTGGTTTCCTGGCGGCCAACGGCCTTTTTCTTACGCTAGCCATGACCCTGGACGACGAACAGTTCCGCTCCTGGGGCTGGCGCATCCCGTTCCTGCTCAGTGCCGCGCTGGTAATGGTCGGCCTGTACGTGCGCCTGAAGCTCCATGAAACCCCGGTCTTCGCCAATGCCGTGGCCCGCCAGGAGCGGGTCAAGATCCCGCTGGTCGAACTGTTCAGCCAGTACTGGGCGCCGATGCTGCTGGGCGCTGCGGCGATGGTGGTGTGCTACGCGCTGTTCTACATCTCGACGGTGTTTTCCCTGAGCTACGGCGTATCGACCCTGGGTTACAGCCGCGAAACCTTCCTCGGCCTGCTGTGCTTCGCCGTGCTGTTCATGGCTGCCGCCACGCCACTGTCGGCCTGGGCCAGCGACCGTTTCGGACGCAAGCCGGTGTTGATCATCGGCGGCGTGCTGGCGGTGTTGTCGGGATTCACCATGGAACCGCTGCTGACCCACGGCAGCACCTGGGGCGTGGCGCTGTTCCTGTGCATCGAGCTGTTTTTGATGGGCGTGACCTTCGCCCCGATGGGCGCGCTGTTGCCGGAACTGTTTCCGACGCACGTGCGCTATACCGGCGCCTCGGCGGCCTACAACCTGGGCGGCATTGTCGGCGCCTCGGCAGCACCCTTCTTCGCCCAGAAACTGGTGGCGATGGGCGGACTGAGTTGGGTGGGCGGGTATGTGTCGGCGGCAGCGGTGCTCAGCCTGATCGCTGTGCTGTGCCTGAAGGAAACGCGTAATAACGATTTGGATCGGGTGGTATGAGGCAACCAGTGTAGGAGCGAGCCTGCTCGCGATGAACGTCAACGATAACACTGGGCGCCTGACACTCCGCAGCGCTCTCAGGTCCATCGCGAGCAAGCTCGCTCCTACAAGGACGCGGCGTTACAGTTCGACAACAACCGCCTGAGCCGCACGGGTCGCCTTGGCCCGTGCCGCTTCGATCGACTCATCGCGAGCCAATGCCACGCCCATGCGGCGCTGGCCGTTGACTTCAGGCTTGCCGAACAGACGCAGCGCGGTGTCTGGCTCAGCCAATGCCGCGCCGAGGTTGGCGAACGCGGTCTGGGTCGATTGCCCTTCCACCAGGATCACTGCCGACGCCGATGGTCCGAACTGACGGATCAGTGGAATCGGCAGGCCGAGGATCGCCCGGGCGTGCAGGGCAAATTGCGACAGGTCCTGCGAAATCAGGGTCACCAGGCCGGTATCGTGCGGGCGTGGCGAGACTTCGCTGAACCACACCTGATCGCCCTTGATGAACAGCTCGACGCCAAACATCCCGCGACCGCCCAGGGCCTCGGTCACCGCCTTGGCCACCCGCTCGGATTCTGCCAGGGCAATCGGACTCATGGCTTGTGGCTGCCAGGATTCCTGGTAGTCGCCCTTCTCCTGACGATGGCCGACCGGCGCACAGAACGTGGTACCGCCGATGTGACGGACGGTCAGCAGGGTGATTTCGTAATCGAAATCGATGAAACCCTCGACGATGACTCGCCCTTTACCGGCACGCCCGCCTTCCTGCGCGTAGTCCCAGGCTTTCTGCACGTCATCGGCGCTGCGCAGCAGGCTCTGGCCCTTGCCCGAAGAACTCATGACGGGCTTGACCACGCACGGGAAGCCGAGGTCGTCGACGGCCTTGCGGTAGTCTTCCACGGTGTCGGCGAAGTGGTACGGCGACGTCGGCAGGTCCAGCTCTTCGGCGGCCAGGCGGCGGATGCCCTCGCGGTTCATGGTCAACTGGGCGGCGCGCGCGGTCGGGATCACAGTGAAGCCTTCGGCTTCCAGCTCGACCAGGGTGGCGGTGGCGATGGCTTCGATTTCCGGCACGATGAAGTGCGGCTTCTCGGCCTCGATCACCGCGCGCAGTGCGGCGCCGTCGAGCATGTTGATCACGTGGCTGCGATGGGCCACCTGCATCGCCGGCGCATCCGCGTAACGGTCCACGGCGATCACTTCAACGCCCAGGCGCTGCAGCTCGATCACCACCTCCTTGCCCAACTCACCACAGCCACACAGCAATACGCGGGTCGCGGTTGGCGACAATGGAGTTCCGATACGAGTCATTTGCAGTTCCTCAAAGGAGCGGATCATCAAGGGACAAGGCGCTGCGCGCAGTTCCCAGGGGAGAAAGCGCGGCATTTTACATGAACCGAGGGCTTTGGCCTCAGCTGGCGAGCGCCTGTTTGCGCAAGCGCCAGGCCATGATCAGCCATACGGCGGTCACGCCGGCGAACTTGGAACCCAGCGCAGTGAGAATCACCCCAGGGGTCAGGGCGTCGATCATGCCGAAGAAGATGAAGGTGTCCAGCGGAATGCTCAGCGCCGAGCTGATCCACAAGCGGTCATGCAGCGGCCGCTTGGTGATGCTGAACACCAGCCAGTCGATGCACTCGGACACCGCGAACGCCGTGGCACTGGCCAGGGCGATGGACGGATCGGAAGTCAGGTAGGACAGCACCAGCGCCACCAGCATGGCAATGATCGCGCCGTGACCGAAGCGGGTCTGCACCATGTCGCGCAGCACAAACACCAGGCCACCCCAGGCCGACCAGATGATGTCCAGGTGCGGGGCGGTGGAAAAGGCGAAGTTGATCAGCACGACGCTGCTGATGTAGGCAATCAGAAAGAGCATGGGACGCGGAGTACCTGGAAATTTGCCGCACAGAATACCGTAGGAGCTGGCTTGGCGGCGATGGAGGTGAACGATAGCGCCCAATACCTGGCACACCGAGGCGGTCTCGGGTGCTTCGCGGGCAAGCCCGCTCCTACAGTGGGTCTGGCAAGCTCGTGCTTACGACTGTTTGGTGCCGATCATCCACACCAGCCCGCTGGCCTTGGCCCGCTCGTGACACAGCCCCAGGACCTGGCGGCGTTCGTCGTTGTCCATGCGGCTCCAGCGGGTGATTTCCGCCACGGTACGCTGGCAACCGGTGCAGATGTCCTGCTCGTCCAGTGCGCAGATGTTCACGCAGGGCGAGGCGACAGGGCGTTCCGAGGCCGTCATTCTTCTTGCTCGACCAGGTCAACCGCATAGCGTTGGGAGCGGTGGACATAATGCGCGGCACTGGCTTCGAGCATTTTGATCTGCGGCTCGGTCAACTCGCGTATGACCTTGCCCGGCGAGCCCATCACCAGCGAGCCATCCGGGATCTGCTTGTTCTCGCCAATCAGCGAGTTGGCGCCGATGATGCAGTTTTTGCCGATTTTCGCCCCGTTGAGGATCACCGCATTGATACCGATCAGGCTGTTATCGCCGACGGTGCAGCCGTGCAGCATGGCGTTATGGCCGATGGTCACGCCGGTGCCGATGGTCAACGGATAACCCATGTCGGTGTGCATCACCGTGCCGTCCTGGACGTTGCTGTTCTTGCCGATCAGGATCAGCTCGTTGTCACCGCGCAATACCGCGTTGAACCAGACGTTGGCGCCCTCTTCCAGCTTGACCTTGCCAATCAGCACCGCGTTGGGTGCGACCCAGCTCTGCGGATGGGTTTCGACGCGGGCGTCGCCCAGACGGTATTTCATCGTTGTTATCCTCATGGCTCAGGCGGCCGTGGGTTCGCGCCTTGGGCACGAGGGCTTCAAATATTGATAAAGCTTTTGGGGGGTTGGTGCAGGCTGATCTTGGCGTCATAGAGCAGATTGATCAACTCGACAATCATGATCGCGGTCAGGCCCCAGATCTTGTACTCACCGTATCGGTAGCTCGGCACATACCAGCTACGCCCCTGATAATCGATGCGGTGCGTATGTTCGCGCGGGTCCTCGCGAAAAAACTCCAACGGCACCGTGAACACGGCGGCGATCTCGGCGTCGTTGGCGCGGTACTCGACAAAGTCCGGAATGACACCGACATAAGGCGTGACCTTGATCCCATGCAGGGAGATCAGCGGGCTCAACGGCCCAATCACTTCCACCAGGCCCGGGGGCAGGCCGATTTCCTCTTCGGCTTCACGCAGGGCGGTGAACACCAGATCGGGGTCTTCTGGGTCGCGGCGACCGCCTGGAAAGGCCACTTCACCGCCATGGGTGGAGAGTCCGCTGGCGCGCAGGGTCAGAACCAGCTCCGGTTCGTCACTGCGAGTGATAGGCACTAACACCGCGGCCTCAGGGAAACGTCTGTCAGTCTCCATGGTACTCGGCGTGTGATTACTTACCCGATGCAGTAGCTCGTCCAGCATGAGTGCTCTCGATCTGTTGGCTACCCCGCATCATGCACCAAACACACAGGCCGCCCAAGCCCCGAACCCGGGCATGTCGCTAAACGACAACTTGCCGACGGACACCGCTGCACGCCAAGATAGGCGCAGCCTTTTCGGAAAACCCAGCATGAATTTTTGCAGCCACTGCGGTAACCCGGTCACTCAACGCATTCCCGAAGGCGATTCGCGCCTGCGGTATGTCTGCGACAAATGTCAGACCATTCACTATCAGAACCCCAATATCGTCGCTGGCTGCATTCCTACCCTCGGTTCCAAGGTACTGCTGTGTCGCCGTGCCATCGAGCCGCGTCGTGGATTCTGGACCTTGCCGGCCGGTTTCATGGAGAACGGTGAGACCATCGAACAGGCGGCGATTCGCGAGACCGCCGAGGAAGCCTGCGCCCGGGTGCGCAACCTGAGCATCTATACCCTGATCGATGTGCCCCACATCAGCCAGGTGCATGTGTTCTTTCGCGCCGAGATGGCCGACGAGCAGTTTTCTGCCGGCGTCGAAAGCCTGGAAGTGCAGCTTTTCGAAGAACAGGACATCCCTTGGTCAGAGCTGGCTTTCCGCACGGTGGGCCGTACCCTAGAATGCTTCTTCGCTGACCGTCGCCAGGGCAATTACCCGGTGCGCAGCGAATCCATTCCTCCGCTTGCTCAGCCGGCGATCACTTAAACAACAAGAAGTACGCCGTACTCACAGGGATATCGTTTCAATGCGCTGGTTGCTCGCGTTCCTTTGCCTGTCGTTCGTTGCTGTCACCCAGGCTTCCACCGTGGAGACCCTGGACGGCAAAACCATCGAAAAAGTCCTGGTGCTCAAATCCGCCCATCAGTTGCAACTGATCAACGATGGCAAGCCGATCAAGACCTACCGCATCTCCCTGGGCAAGAACCCCAGGGGCCAGAAGCTCATGGAAGGCGATCGACGCACGCCTGAAGGCTTCTATTGGCTGGACTGGCGCAAGGTCAGCGACCGTTTCAACCTGGCCATGCACATCTCCTACCCAAACATCAGCGATGCCGCACGCTCGCGCCGCGAAGGCGTGAACCCTGGCGGCATGATCATGATCCACGGCACCCCGGACACCGAGGAAAACCCCGAGGATCTGTTCCACACGCTGGACTGGACCGACGGCTGCATCGCCATGCGCAATGTCGACATGCGCGAAGTCTGGGGCCTGGTCCCGGACGGTACGATGATCGAGATTCGCCCCTGATCTCGTCGCGGCGAGGGCCTTGGCGCCCTCGCCATCCCGACGACCACACGTCGCCCGGCAAAAAAAAACTGAAAAAAAATCCTTCCTGGGCAACCCGCCCTACCGCCATACCACCTGCGCAAGAAAACACCGGAGCAGACAGTCGTCTGATCCGCTCGCAACGCCACCTTTAATACCACTTCAAAGCCAAGGTTGACGCCGCCTCCAGCCCAGCGGGTTTTCGCTTGCCTGCAGCCGGCCAGTGGCGTTGACATGGTATTTAAGTGGTATTAGTTTCGCCCCACAACCGGGCGACAACAATCCTACATCCGCATCGGAAGCAACCTATGAACGACCTCCAGGCCCTACGCCTCGATGACTCTCAGCCTACGCCGCTGTACCTGCAGCTGGCGCGCAATCTGGAAGCGGCGATCCACGCCGGCCACTGGAAAGCCGAACAGGCACTGCCCTCGGAACGCAACCTCAGCGAATTGCTGAACATCTCCCGGGTGACCGCGCGCAAAGCCCTGGAAGTGCTGTTCGAACAGGGTCTGATCCGTCGCAGCCAGGGTTCGGGCACCTTCATTACCCCGCGCCTGGAACAACCGCTGTCGCGCCTCTCCGGTTTCAGCGAAATGCTCCGCCTCAAGGGTTTCGCCCCCAGTTCGCAGTGGCTGCAGCGGGAAATCACCCAGCCGACCCATGAAGAGTTGATTCGCCTGGCCCTGTCGCCCTACGACAAAGTCGCGCGCCTCAAGCGCCTGCGCAAAGCCGACGACACCGTGATGGCCATCGAAATGAGCACCCTGCCCGCCTCGATCATTGCCCAGCCCCAGGCCGTCGGCGACTCGCTCTACCACTACCTCGACGGCATCGGCAAGCCGGTGGTCCGCGCCCTGCAACACATCCAGGCGATCAACGCCTCGGACGAATTCGCCGCACTGGTGGGCATCGCGCCGGGCACCGCCATGCTGCTGATGACCCGGGTCGGCTACCTCGAAGACAACACACCGATCGAAGTCACCGACACCTATTGCCGCAACAATTACTACGACTTCGTCGCCGAACTGCGTCGATAACAGGCCAGAGAACCGTCCCATGTCCGAAGACAACATCCTCACCGCGCACGGCTGGATTCGCGGCCGGCTGATCCATGAACACGGCAAGGTCGTGCGCATCGAAGGCCAGCCCTGCGATCCGGCGGAAAACGACCTGCCCTACCTGCTGCCGGGCTTCATCGACCTGCATGTGCATGGCGGTGGCGGCAAGGACTTGATGGAAGGCACACCCGCCTTCGAAACCATCACCAAAACCCATGTGCGCTTCGGCACCACGGCGCTGCTGGCCACCACCATGACTGCCCCCAGCGAAGAAATCGCCCGGGTGCTGGAGCAGGCCGGTGAATTCTGCGAGCAACGCCCTCCCGGCTGCGCCCGGGTCCTTGGGGTTCACCTGGAGGGGCCCTACATCAATCCGGGAAAACTCGGCGCACAACCCAATTTCGCTCACACCGCGCTGCTGGCCGAAGTCGAGTCGTACATGGCCCTGGCACCGATCCGGGTGATCACCATCGCCCCGGAAATCGCCGGTCACGCTCAACTGATCCGCACCCTCAGCGAGCGTGGCGTGCGCCTGCAACTGGGCCACACCCTGGGCAGCTACGAGGAAGGCGTGGCCGCGCTGGAAGCCGGCGCCACCAGCTTTACCCACCTGTACAACGCCATGAGCCCGCTACATCACCGTGAACCGGGCATCGTTGGCGCGGCGCTGGCCCATGCGCAATACGCCGAGCTGATTCCCGATCTGCTGCATGTGCACCCCGGGGCGATCCGCGTGGCGTTGCGTTCGATCCCCTGCCTGTATTGCGTGACCGACTCCAGCGCCGCCGCCGGCATGCCGGACGGTGAATACAAGTTGGGCAGCCACACAGTGACCAAATGCCTCGGCGGTGTGCGCCTGCCCGACGGCACCCTCGCCGGCAGCACCCTGACCATGGACCAGGCCCTGCGCAACCTGGTGAAAATCGGCCTGCCCCTGGCCGAAGCCTCGCAACGCCTGTCGCAATTTCCCGCCGACTACCTCGGCATCAACGAGCGCGGGCGCCTGCAGCCCGGTGCCTGGGCCGACTGCGTGCGCCTGGATCGCTCACTCACACTGACCGCGGTGATGGTCGAAGGAGAAGACATTGACTTCAAAAATGCTTGAGGAGGCGCTGTCCTCGCACCAGGCGGTGGAAAACCAGTTGCGGCAACTCGATCCTCAGTTGATCGAGGTTGCCGGTCGCCTGAATCGCCAGCCGCCGCAAGTGGCAATGACCGTCGCCCGTGGCAGCTCCGATCACGCCGCCAGTTACTTCGCCTACCTGACCATGCAACAGGTTGGCGTGCCAGTGGCCTCACTGCCGATGTCGGTGGTGACCCTGCAGCAGGCACCGTTGAAAGTCAGCGGCCAGGCGGTGTTCGGTTTTTCCCAGTCGGGACAGAGTCCGGACCTGGTCAACAGCCTGCGCCTGCTGCGCAAACGCGGCGCCCTGAGCATTGCCATGGTCAACGCCGAGGATTCGCCGCTGGAAGCCGCCTGCGAATTCAGCCTGCCGCTGTGTGCCGGCGCTGAGCGCAGCGTCGCCGCGACCAAGAGTTTCATTGCCACCCTGAGCGCCAGCGCACGCCTGGTGGCCCACTGGAAGCAGGACGCCGAACTGCTCGAAGCCGGCCTGGAACTGCCCCTGGGCTTGCGCGAAGCCGCGACCCAGGATTGGACGCCAGCCATCGACGCCCTGCGTGACTGCCAACGCCTGATGGTGATCGGCCGCGGCGCCGGATTTGCCATCGCCCAGGAAGCGGCGCTGAAACTCAAGGAAACCTCGGCTATCCAGGCGGAAGCCTTCAGCAGCGCCGAAGTGAAACACGGCCCTATGGCCCTGATCAGCGACAACTACCCGCTGCTGGTGTTCGCCCCGCGTGGTGCGGAACAGGCCGGCCTGCTGAGCCTGGCGGCGGAGATGCGCCAGCGCGGTGCCCGGGTGCTGCTGGCCGCCCCCGATGACGTCAACGAGCGTGACCTGACCCTTAGCCGCGCCGCACACCCGGCGCTCGATCCGATCCTCGCCATCCAGAGTTTCTACGTGATGGCCGTCGGCCTCGCTCAGGCCCGCGGCATGGATCCGGATCAGCCGCGGCACCTGAGCAAAGTCACCCGCACCCACTAAATCGCCCGAGTCGAGTAGCGCGCCATGCCCAACAACAATAATGAGCTGACCCTCAGCGCCCCACTCAGCGGCCCGGTGCTGACACTCGCCAAGGTCCCCGACCCGGTGTTCGCCAGCGGCGCCATGGGTGACGGGATCGCCATCGACCCGCTGAACAACACGCTGCACGCGCCCTGCAGCGGCGTCGTGGTGCAATTGGCGCGCACCCGTCACGCGGTGACGCTGCGCGCCGACAACGGCGCCGAGTTGCTGCTGCACCTGGGCCTGGACACGGTCAACCTGCAAGGCGCGGGGTTCACCCTGTTGGTCGAGGAAGGCGCGCGGGTCAGCCAGGGCGACGCATTGCTGCGCTTTGACCTGGACCGGGTCGCCCAGGGCTGCAAGAGCCTGGTCAGCCTGTTGATCCTGACCAACAGCGACGACTTCCAGGTGCGGCCAATTACTCTCAAGTCGGTCAAGGTCGGCGAACCCTTGCTGCACATCGTGCCCAAGGCTGGCCATGCTGCGCCGCGGGAAACCGACGAGGTGACGCTGACCGCTCAGGGGCACGTGCGAGTCAACCATCGCGGCGGCCTGCATGCGCGTCCGGCGGCCTTGATCCGCCAGACTGCCCAGCAGTTCAGCAGCCGTTCGCAGCTGCACTTCGCCGGGCAATCGGCGTCCTGTGACAGCCTGATCGGCCTGATGGGCCTGGGCATCGGCGAGCAGGACGAAGTCCAGGTCATCTGCCGGGGCGCGGACGCCGACGCGGCGCTGCAAGCCTTGCTCACGGCGCTGTCGACGGCGGTGCACGACACCCATCAAAGCGTCGCGCCCATCGCGCTTGCTCACCCCCCGCGCGCCGCTGAAGCAGGTGTGCTGCAAGGAGTCTGCGCCGCGCCCGGACTGGTCGGCGGTGCGCTATTCCAGCTGACTGCGATCCACCTGCCCGACGATCCCGGCAATCACTCCCCTGCGCAACAGCATCAGGCCCTTGCGGTCGCCCTGGATCAGGTGCGCCACGAGATCGGCGAGACCCTGATCGCAGCGCAGAAACACCGACAGGTGGAAGAAGAACAAATCTTCGCCGCCCACCTCGCCCTGCTCGACGACCCGGCCCTGCTCGACGCTGCGCATCAGGCCATCGAGCAAGGCAGCGCCGCGACGCATGCCTGGAGCGAGTCGATCGAGGCCCAGTGCCAGGTCTTGCTGCAACTCGGTAACCAGCTGCTGGCCGAACGCGCAAACGACTTGCGCGACCTCCGCCAGCGCGTGCTACGCGCCCTGCTTGGCGAGCAATGGCAGTACGAAATCCCGGCAGGCTCGATAGTCGCCGCCCACGAACTGACCCCGTCCGACTTGCTGCAACTGTGCGAACAGGGCGTCGCCGGCCTGTGCATGGCCGAAGGCGGCGCGACATCCCACGTGGCGATCCTCGCTCGCGGCAAGGGCCTGCCGTGCCTGGTCGCACTTGGCGCCAGCCTGCTCGAGCAACCCCAGGGCCAGGTGGTCGTGCTGGACGCTGACGCTGGCCGCCTGGAATTGACGCCCGATGCCCAACGCCTGGCGCAAGTCGCCCAAGCCCGGGACGAACACCAGCAACGCCGTGCCCGTCAGCAGGCCCAAGCCCACGAGCCGGCGGTGAGCCGCGATGGCATTCACCTGGAAGTGGCCGCCAATGTCGCCTCCAGCCACGAAGCCGCCGACGCCTTCAAGGGCGGCGCCGACGGGGTCGGCCTGCTGCGCACCGAGTTTCTCTTCGTCGATCGCCAGACCGCCCCGGATGAACAGGAGCAACGCCTGGCCTATCAAGCGGTGATGGATGCCATGGGCGACAAATCGGTGATCATTCGCACCATCGACGTCGGTGGCGACAAACAACTCGACTACCTGCCGCTGCCGGCCGAGGCCAATCCGGTGCTGGGCCTGCGCGGGATTCGTCTGGCTCAGGTGCGCCCGGAACTGCTCGACCGGCAATTGCGCGCCCTGTTGCAGGTCACGCCGCTGCAACGCTGCCGGATTCTGCTGCCGATGGTCAGCGAGGTGGATGAGTTGCTGCAGATTCGCCAGCGCCTCGACGCGCTGTGCGGCGAACTGCAGATCACCCAGCGTCCAGAGCTGGGGGTGATGATCGAAGTTCCGGCCGCCGCCCTGCTGGCCGAACAACTGGCCGAGCAGGCGGACTTTTTGTCCATCGGCACCAACGACCTGTCCCAGTACACCCTGGCCATGGACCGCGACCACGCCGGCCTCGCCGCCCGCGTCGACGCCCTGCACCCGGCGCTGTTGCGCCTGATCGCCCAGACCTGTGCCGGCGCCGCCCGTCATCAGCGCTGGGTCGGGGTCTGCGGGGCGCTGGCCTCCGATCCGCTGGCGACGCCGGTGCTGCTCGGCCTGGGGGTTCGCGAGCTGTCGGTGAGCCCGCCGCAAATCGGTGAAATCAAGGCGCGCGTGCGCCAACTCGACGCGGCCGATTGCCAGCGCCTGAGCACCGAGCTGCTCAAGCTGCCCAGCGCCGCCGCCGTGCGTGACGCCTGCCGGCAACATTGGCCGCTGGCCTGAATAACAAGAATCCACGGAGACACGCCATGTACCAACTCTTTATCGAAGGCTTGCAACGCCTCGGCCGGGCCCTGATGCTGCCCATCGCGATCCTGCCGATTGCCGGCCTGCTGCTGCGCCTGGGCGACACCGACCTGCTGGACATCGCGATCATTCACGACGCCGGCCAGGTGATTTTCGCCAACCTGGCGATGATCTTCGCCATCGGCATCGCAGTCGGTTTCGCCAGGGACAATAACGGCACGGCCGGCCTGGCCGGGGTGATTGGCTACCTGGTGATGATCTCGACCCTCAAGGTGCTCGACCCGAGCATCAACATGGGCATGCTCGCCGGCATCGTCGCCGGGCTGATGGCCGGCGCGCTGTACAACCGCTTCAAGGACATCAAGCTCCCGGAATACCTGGCCTTCTTCGGCGGCAGACGCTTCGTGCCGATCGTTACCGGCTTCGCCGCCGTCGGCCTGGGCGTGGTCTTCGGCCTGATCTGGCCGCCGATCCAGCAGGGCATCAACAGTTTCGGCGCGCTGATGCTGGAGAGCGGCAGCTACGGCGCCTTCATCTTCGGCGTGCTGAACCGCCTGCTGATCGTCACCGGCCTGCACCACATCCTCAACAACATGGCGTGGTTCGTCTTCGGCAACTTCACCGACCCGGCCACCGGCGCCCTGGTCACCGGCGACATCGCCCGTTACTTTGCCGGTGACCCCAAGGGCGGCCAGTTCACCACCGGCATGTTCCCGGTGATGCTGTTCGGCCTGCCGGCCGCCTGCCTGGCGATGTACCGCAACGCCCTGCCGGAACGGCGCAAGGTGATGGGCGGGATCTTCCTGTCGATGGCGTTGACCTCGTTCCTCACCGGCGTCACCGAACCGATCGAATTCGCCTTCATGTTCCTCGCCCCTCTTCTTTATCTGCTGCACGCGCTGCTCACCGGTTTGTCGATGGCGATCACCAATGCGCTGAACATCCACCTGGGTTTCACCTTCTCCGGTGGGTTTATCGACATGATCCTCGGCTGGGGCAAGTCCACCAATGGCTGGAGGGTGCTGCCGGTCGGCCTGGTCTACGGGTTGATTTACTACAGCGTGTTCAGCTTCTGCATCCGCCGCTTCAACCTGAAAACCCCGGGCCGGGAAGACAGTCTGGTCACGGAAAAAACCGCGCTGAGCGACAACCAGCGGGCCGGTGCCTACATCCAGGCCCTGGGCGGTGCCGCCAACCTGATCACCATCGGCGCCTGCACCACCCGCCTGCGCCTGGAACTGCTCGACCGCAATCGGGCCAACGATGCCAAGCTCAAAGCCTTGGGAGCGATGGCCGTGGTTCGTCCGGGCAAGGGCGGCAGCTTGCAGGTGGTGGTGGGGCCTTTGGCCGACAGCATCGCCGACGAAATCCGCCGGGCGCTGCCGATGACCGGGGCAATGCCGGTTGCGGCGATGGCCGAAGAAGAAGCAGTGCCGGCAGTACCGAGCAGCGAAGCCCGAAAATGGCTCAGTGCCCTGGGTGGTCGCAACAATGTGCTGCACCTTCAGTGCGTGGCCTTGACCCGGATTCGCCTGCAATTGGCCGATGGCCAGGCGCTTTCGCAGAGTCAATTGAAGGAGTTGGGTTGTCAGGGCGTGAGTGCGCTGGAGGGCAATGTGTGGCATTTGCTGGTGGGGGAAAAGGCTGCGGGATTGAGTGCGGCGCTAATGGGATTGGTTGAGCGGCGGGAGGTGGGTGCCAGGGTTTAGATTATTTGGCTCCCGGAGGCCCTCTTCGCTGGCAAGCCAGCTCCTACAGAGATTTCAAACCCCGTAGGAGCTGGCTTGCCAGCGAAGAGGCAGTCAGCCCCGATACAAAACCCCGGGCAACAAAAAACCCGCTGAAATCACTCTCAGCGGGTTTTTCATTTCAGCGGTCAGAAATCTTCCAACCGCCCTACCTCATACGCCGGTGTCTCATAGGGATGGCTCTGTTTCAGCGCCATCACCACCGGGCGAATCAACTCGTCGGCTACGACCAACTCGACCTTCCATTCCTCGACCCGCTCCACCTGCCCCGCTTCGCCAATGAACGGCTGGCTGCCGTCCAATGGGCGAAACTGGCCCTGGCCGAGCACTTGCCAGGCGCAGTGGTCATAGGCACCGATTCGTCCGCCACCGGCGGCGAATACGGCACTTTTGACCACCTCGACGTGGCTGTCGGGAACAAAAAAGCTGAGCTTGTACACAGCCCTTAGTTCACCCACACGCGAGCGTTACGGAACATGCGCATCCACGGAGCGTCTTCGTTCCAGTCGTCCGAGCGCCACGAGTTCTGCACGGCGCGGAATACACGCTCCGGGTGCGGCATCATGATGGTCACGCGACCGTCGCGGCTGGTGAGGCCGGTGATCCCGCGCGGCGAGCCGTTCGGGTTGGCCGGGTAACGTTCGGTGACCTTGCCGTGGTTGTCGACAAAACGCAGCGCCACGCAACCGGACAAGTCGGCTTCAAGCAGTGCCTCTTCGCTTTCGAACTCGGCATGACCTTCACCGTGGGCGATGGCGATCGGCATGCGCGAACCGGCCATGCCCTGCAGGAAGATCGAGTTCGACTCCTGCACCTGGACCATGGCCACACGGGCTTCGAACTGCTCGGAACGGTTGCGCACGAAGTGCGGCCAGAACTCGCTGCCCGGGATCAGCTCATGCAGGTTGGACATCATCTGGCAACCGTTGCACACGCCGAGGGTGAAGCTGTCGTTGCGCTCGAAGAAACCCTGGAACGCATCGCGGGCACGGCTGTTGAACAGCGCGGATTTAGCCCAGCCTTCACCGGCACCCAACACGTCGCCGTAGGAGAAGCCGCCGCAAGCCACCAGGCCCTTGAACTCGTTCAGGTCGACGCGGCCGGCCAGAATGTCGCTCATGTGCACGTCGATCGCGCTGAAACCAGCGCGATCGAAGGCTGCAGCCATTTCCACCTGACCGTTGACGCCCTGCTCGCGCAGCACGGCAACCTGTGGGCGGATGCCTTTCTTGATGTAAGGCGCGGCGATGTCCTGGTTGACGTCGAAACTGAGCTTGACGCTCAGGCCCGGGTTGTCCTCTTCCAACACCACGTCGAACTCTTGATCGGCACAGTCGGCGTTATCACGCAGACGCTGGATCTGGTAGCTGGTTTCCGCCCATTGGCGTTGCAGCAGACGGCGCTGGCCTTCAAACACGGTTTCGCCGTTGAAGGTGATGCTGACTTCGCCGTTATTGATCGGCTGGCCGATCACCGACACGCAGTCGCCCAGGCCGGCAGCGCTGAACTGCGCGAGGACGTCCGGGGTGGCGTCCTGGCGAACCTGGATCACCGCACCCAACTCTTCGTTGAACAGGATCGCAGCGATCTCGGCCGAGGTTTCCGCCAGGCTGTCGAGGTTCAGGTTCAGGCCGCAGTGACCGGCGAAGGCCATTTCCACGGCGCTGGTCAGCAAGCCACCGTCGGAACGGTCGTGGTACGCCAGCAGGTGACCGTCGGCGTTGAGGCCCTGGATCACCGCGAAGAAGGCTTTCAGGTCTTCGGCGTCGTCGACGTCCGGAGCCTGGGAACCGAGCTTGCCGTGAACCTGGGCGAGGATCGAGGCGCCCATGCGGTTCTGGCCACGACCCAGATCAATCAGGATCAGGTCCGTGGTGCCCTTGTCCATGCGCAGTTGCGGGGTCAGGGTCTGACGGATGTCGGTCACTGGCGCGAAGCCGGTGACGATCAACGACATCGGCGAAGTCACGGTCTTGTCGACGCCTTCGTCGTTCCAGCGCGTGGCCATGGACATCGAGTCCTTGCCCACCGGAATGGTGATGCCCAGCTCAGGGCACAGTTCCATGCCGACCGCTTTCACGGTGTCGTACAGACGTGCGTCTTCACCCGGGTGACCGGCTGCCGACATCCAGTTCGCCGACAACTTGATGTCGGAGAGCTTGGCGATGCGCGAGGCGGCGATGTTGGTCAGGGTTTCGCCGATGGCCATGCGGCCCGACGCCGGGGCGTCCAGCAGGGCCAGCGGCGTACGCTCGCCCATGGCCATGGCTTCACCGGTGTAGACGTCGAAGCTGGTGGCGGTCACGGCCACGTCAGCCACCGGCACCTGCCATGGGCCGACCATCTGGTCACGGGCCACGAGGCCGGTGATGGTGCGGTCGCCGATGGTGATCAGGAAGCTCTTGCTGGCCACGGCCGGGTGATGCAGGACGCGCTCGACGCAGTCGGCGATGTCCAGGGTCGACGGATCGAAATCGTCGCCCTGCTCGGCTTCACGCTTGACCGAACGGTGCATGCGCGGCGCCTTGCCCAGCAGCACTTCCAGCGGCATGTCCACCGGGCTGTTGCCGAAGTGGCTGTCGGTAACGGTCAGCTGTGGTTCGGCAGTGGCTTCGCCGACCACGGCGAACGGGCAACGCTCACGCTCGCAGATCGCCTTGAAGCGCTCGAAATCAGCCGGGCCGACTGCCAGGACGTAACGCTCCTGGGATTCGTTGGACCAGATTTCGTGCGGGGCCATGCCCGGCTCGTCGTTGGGAATGTTGCGCAGTTCGAAACGGCCACCGCGGTCGCCGTCGTTGACCAGTTCCGGGAAGGCGTTGGACAGGCCACCGGCACCCACGTCGTGGATGAAGCTGATCGGGTTCTTGTCACCCAGTTGCCAGCAACGGTCGATGACTTCCTGGCAGCGACGCTCCATTTCCGGGTTTTCACGCTGAACCGAAGCAAAGTCCAGATCTGCAGAACTGGTGCCGGTGGCCATCGAGGAAGCGGCACCGCCACCCAGGCCGATCAGCATCGCCGGACCGCCGAGCACGATCAGCTTGGAGCCAACCAGAATTTCGCCTTTCTTGACGTGTTCTTCACGGATGTTGCCCATGCCGCCCGCGAGCATGATCGGCTTGTGGTAACCACGAACTTCATCACCGTGCGGGGTGCTGATGGACTGTTCGAAGGTACGGAAGTAGCCGGTCAGGGCCGGACGGCCGAATTCGTTGTTGAACGCGGCGCCGCCAAGCGGGCCTTCGATCATGATGTCCAGCGCGTTGACGATGCGCTCGGGCTTGCCGTATGGCACTTCCCATGGCTGTTCAAAGCCCGGGATCTGCAGGTTGGACACGGTGAAACCGGTCAGGCCAGCCTTTGGCTTGGCGCCACGGCCGGTCGCGCCTTCGTCGCGGATCTCGCCGCCGGAACCGGTGGATGCGCCCGGGAACGGGGCAATCGCGGTCGGGTGGTTGTGGGTCTCGACCTTCATCAGGATGTGCACCGGTTCCTGCACCGCGCCGTACTGGCGGGTCTCAGGGTCCGGGAAGAAACGCCCGGCCACCGAACCGACGATCACCGAAGCGTTGTCCTTGTAAGCGGACAGCACGCCTTCGCTGTGCATCTGGTAGGTGTTCTTGATCATGCCGAACAGGCTTTTATCCTGGCTCTGGCCGTCGATATCCCAACTGGCGTTGAAGATCTTGTGACGGCAGTGCTCGGAGTTGGCCTGGGCGAACATCATCAGTTCGATGTCGTGCGGGTTGCGCTTCAGGCCGACGAAGGCGTTGACCAGGTAGTCGATCTCGTCTTCGGCCAGGGCCAGGCCCAGCTCGACGTTGGCTTTTTCCAGCGCGGCGCGACCGCCACCCAGCACGTCGATCGCGGTCAGCGGCTTGGGTTCGGCGTGTCTGAACAGGCCGGCAGCCTGCTCGAGGTTGCCCAGCACGATCTGGGTCATGCGGTCGTGCAGGACATCGGCAATGAGCTGGGCTTCGGTGTCGCTGAACTGACCGGCCACGTAGAAGGCGATGCCGCGCTCCAGGCGCTGGATCTTCGCCAGGCCGCAGTTACGGGCAATGTCGCTGGCCTTGCTCGACCAGGGCGAAATGGTGCCAAACCGTGGCAACACCAGGAACAGTCGGCCACTTGGCTCTTGTACCGGAACGCTTGGGCCGTACTTCAGAAGGCGCGCAAGCACCTGCTGTTCGTCGCCGGTCAGGACGCCGGTGACTTCGGCGAAGTGAGCGAATTCAGCATACAGGCCACTGACAGCTGGAACCTTCTGGCTCAGTTGCTCAAGGAGTTTGCTGTGGCGAAAGGCAGAAAGGGCAGGAGCGCCGCGCAGGATCAACATCTTCGGGACAGCCTCGGGAAGGGGGTGTGCTTTGAGGCCGTGCATTCTAGCCTAAACCGCCCGCGACAGCACCCGAAACGCTACGCCCGGTATTGCCCGAACGTCGGCCAGTGGCGGCAGGCCTATAACCAATGCTCATTAAGGTGGCCGCCCGGGAATGATTTGGTACTGAAAATCACTGGCAGACAGCCGTTTTTACTGGCTTTGCGCCGGTTTTTCGCGCACTAGCAGACAAGCCCCTTGCTGTCGAGATATGGCGGCCGTGGTCCTTTGCGTATACTGCGCAGATGTTTTCCCCAATGGCTTTGCGTCCGCGATTCGCCAAATGGCTCATCGCAACCGGACTCTTCCTGATGCTCAGCGGCTGTGTTGATAAACCCAACACCCTGGAGCGCGTAAAGGAGGATGGCGTGCTGCGCGTGATCACGCGTAACAGCCCGGCCACCTACTTCCAGGACCGCAACGGCGAAACCGGCTTCGAATACGAGCTGGTGAAACGCTTTGCCGACGATCTGGGGGTGGAGCTGAAGATCGAGACCGCGGACAACCTCGACGACCTCTTTGAACAGGTGGGCAAGCCCAACGGTCCAGTGATCGCTGCTGCCGGCCTGGTCAGCAGCGAGCAACGCAAGGCGCAGGTGCGATTCTCCCACTCCTATCTGGAAGTCACCCCGCAGATCATCTACCGCAACGGCCAGTCGCGCCCCACCACTGCGGCAGACCTGGCGGGCAAGAAGATCATGGTGCTCAAGGGCAGCACCCATGCCGAACAACTGGCCGAATTGAAAGCGAAGAATCCTCGGATCGAATACGAAGAGTCTGACGCTGTGGAAGTGGTCGACCTGCTGCGCATGGTAGACGAAGGCCAGATCGACCTGACTCTGGTCGACTCCAACGAAGTCGCGATGAACCAGGTGTACTTCCCCAACGTCCGGGTTGCCTTCGACCTCGGCGATGCCAGCAACCAGAGCTGGGCCGTGGCCGCCGGCGATGACAACAGCCTGCTCAACGAGATCAACGAGTTCCTCGACAAGGTCGAGAAAAACGGCACCCTGCAACGCCTCAAGGACCGCTATTACGGGCACGTCGACGTCCTCGGCTATGTCGGCGCCTACACCTTTGCCCAGCACCTGCAGCAGCGCCTGCCCAAGTACGAACAGCACTTCAAGACCTACGCCAAGAAAGAGAAAGTCGATTGGCGGCTGCTGGCCGCAATTGGCTATCAGGAATCCCTGTGGCAGCCGGCCGTCACCTCCAAGACCGGCGTGCGCGGCCTGATGATGCTGCCCCAGAACACCGCGCAGGCGATGGGCGTGTCGAATCGCCTGGATGCGCGACAGAGCATCATGGGCGGCGCCAAGTACCTGGCCTACATGAAGGATCAGCTTGACGACTCGATCAAGGAGCCTGATCGCACCTGGTTTGCGCTGGCGGCCTACAACGTCGGCAGCGGCCACCTGGATGACGCGCGCAAACTGGCCGCCAAGGAAGGGCTGAATCCAGACAAATGGCTGGATGTGAAGAAGATCCTGCCGCGCCTGTCGCAGAAACAGTGGTACAGCAAGACCCGTTATGGCTACGCCCGTGGCGGCGAGCCGGTGCATTTCGTGGCCAACATCCGCCGCTACTACGACATCCTGACCTGGGTGACGCAGCCGCAACTGGAAGGCGATCAGGTCGCCGAAGGCAACCTGCATGTGCCGGGGATCGACAAGACCAAGCCGCCGGAAGAGCCGGCGCCGCTGTGACGGCCAGCGCATGCCCCCCGTAGGAGCTGGCTTGCCAGCGAAAAACGTTAAAGATAACGCGGTCATTCAGGATGAGCGTGGCGCTCTCGAGTTTTTCGCGAGCAAGCTCGCTCCTACAGCGCTTTTGTGTTGGTTTTCAGGCCTTGGCGGCAGCCGCCACGATCAACGCCTTCATCTCGGCCACCGCCGACTTGAAGCCGACAAACAGCGCATGGGCCACCAGCGCGTGGCCGATGTTCAGCTCATTGATGCCCTTGATCGCCGCTACCGCTTCGACGTTGTGGTAGTGCAAGCCGTGACCGGCATTGACGATCAGGCCCTGGGCCAGGCCGCAGGCCACGCCATCGGCCACGCGCTGCAGCTCTTCGGCGACTTCGCTGGGTGTCTGGGCATCAGCGTAGCGCCCGGTGTGCAGCTCGATCGCCGGGGCGCCGACGCGCTTCGAGGCTTCGATCTGACGCTCCTCGGCATCGATGAACAGCGACACTTCGCAACCGATCTTCGCCAGGCGCTCCACTGCCGCCTTGATCCGCGCCTCCTGCCCTGCGACATCCAGGCCGCCTTCGGTGGTCAGCTCCTGACGGGTTTCCGGCACCAGGCAAATATGCGCCGGGCGAATGTGCTCGGCGAACGCCATCATTTCCTCGGTGACACCCATCTCGAAATTCATCCGGGTCTGCAGCACGTCCTTGAGCAGCAGCACGTCGCGCTCCTGAATGTGCCGGCGGTCTTCGCGCAGATGCACGGTGATGCCGTCGGCGCCCGCCTCTTCTGCGTCCAGCGCGGCCTTGACCGGGTCAGGGTAGCGAGTGCCCCGGGCCTGACGCAGGGTGGCAACGTGGTCGATGTTCACGCCAAGAAGAATGCGGGTGCTGGTGGTCACGGAAAACGCTCCAGAGGAAGAGAAAGTTCGGTGCACAGCATACGGGGTGATCAGGGCTTGCGAAACAGCTCGCGACTGACAAGCGGCCGGCCACCGAGGTGAACCGCCAGCGCCTGGCGCATCAGGCGCTTGGCGGCGGAGAGTGCGCCAGGCACGTCCCAATCAGTTTCGGCCATGGCCAACAGTTCGGCACCGCTGAACAAACCCGGCTGCACCAGGTAGACCCGCTCCAGCCCGGCATCGACCTGCAAGCGGTACATGCCCGCCGCCTCGATCGGTTGCTGGTGGATATCACTGGTCAGCGCGAAGCCATAGCCGAGGTCATCCAGCAGGCGCCATTCGAACGAGCGCAGCAAGGGTTCCAGCGCGCGACCTTCGGCCAGGGCCAGCAAGGTCGCGGCATAGTGATCGAATACCGCAGGATGGGGATCTTCGGCGGGCAGCAGGCGAATCAGCAGTTCATTGAGGTACAAGCCGCTGAACAGCGCCTCGCCATTGAGCCAGGTGGGGATACCTGCCCCGTCCATGCGCCCGACATTTTTCAGCTCACCCCGCCCGCGAAACTCCACTTCCAGCGGCACGAACGGCCGCGCCAGCGTCCCGGCCTTGCCCCGCGCACTACGCAACACCGCCCGCAAGCGGCCCTGCGGGGTGATGAAGTCGACCAGCGCACTGTTTTCGCGGTAGGCGCGGGAGTGGAGGACGTAGGCGGGTTGGCTGGGAGCGGGATTCGAGGACATGAGTGTCTCGCTGAAGGGGTACCGCTTTTGAGATCGATGCAGCCCAATGTAGGAGCGGGCTTGCCCGCGAAGGGGATGCAGCATTCAAAAGAGATGTTGAATGTCACTCCGTCTTCGCGGGCAAGCCCGCTGCTACAAGGGTCCGGTGTAGCTTACAAGTCGCCGTAACCCAGCGAACGCAAGGCGCGTTCGTCGTCGGACCAGCCGCCCTTCACCTTGACCCACAGGTTGAGCATGATCTTGGAGTCGAACAGCAGCTCCATGTCCTTGCGCGCCTCGGTGCCGATGCGCTTGATGCGCTCGCCCTTGTCGCCAATGATGATCTTCTTCTGACCGTCACGCTCGACCAGGATCAGCGCGTGGATGTGCAGGGTCTTGCCCTGCTGCTTGAACTCTTCGATTTCCACGGTGATCTGGTACGGCAGCTCGGCGCCCATCTGGCGCATGATTTTCTCGCGCACCAGTTCGGCGGCGAGGAAACGGCTGCTGCGATCGGTGATCTGGTCTTCCGGGAAGAAGTGATCGTTTTCCGGCAGGTGCTCGGCGATCACCCGCTCCAGCGCGTCGAGGTTGTGACCGTGCTGGGCCGAGATCGGGATCACCTGGGCGTTCGGCAACTGCTCCTGCAACCAGCTCAGGTGCGGCATCAGCTCGGCCTTGTCTTCGATGCGGTCGGTCTTGTTCAGCGCCACGATCAGCGGGCCGGTGACGTACTGCACGCGCTCGAGCACCATCTGGTCTTCTTCGGTCCACTTGGTCCGGTCAACCACGAAGATCACCACATCAACGTCTTTCAACGCCGCCGAAGCAGTCTTGTTCATGTAGCGGTTCAGGGCCTTCTCGCCGCCCTTGTGCATGCCGGGGGTGTCGACGTAGATGGCTTGCACGTCGCCTTCGGTCTTGATCCCGAGCATGTTGTGGCGGGTGGTCTGCGGCTTGCGCGAAGTGATCGCCAGCTTCTGGCCGAGGATGTGGTTCAGCAGGGTCGACTTGCCCACATTCGGGCGGCCAACGATGGCGACATAGCCACAGCGAGTTACGTTTGTATCAGTCATGGCCATTCTCCACGCCCAGGGCGATCAGTGCTGCAGCGGCCGCTACCTGTTCGGCAATACGACGGCTGACGCCCTGGCCACGGCTTTTTTCGTTCAGTAAGGTGATTTCACATTCGACGAAGAACGTCCGGCAATGCGGCTCACCCTGGATATCCACCACTTCGTAGCGCGGCAGTTCACAGGCACGCGACTGCAGGAACTCCTGCAGGCGGGTCTTCGGATCCTTGTTGGTGTCGACCAGCGTCAGGCTGTCGAACTCGGACGCCAGCCAGGCCAGTACCCGCTCACGCGCCATGTCCATGCCAGCATCGAGGTAGATCGCACCGATCAGCGCTTCGAGGGCGTCGGCGAGAATCGACTCGCGACGGAAACCACCACTCTTCAGCTCGCCGGAACCCAGGCGCAAATGCTCGCCCAGGTCAAAACCACGGGCCAGTACCGCCAGTGTCTCGCCTTTTACCAGGCGCGCGCGCAATCGCGACAACTGGCCTTCGCGGGCCAGCGGGAAGCGATCGAACAGGGCTTCACCGGCGACGAAGTTGAGGATGGCGTCACCGAGGAATTCCAGGCGCTCGTTGTTGCGCCCGGCAAAGCTGCGGTGAGTGAGGGCCAGGACCATCAGTTCCTGGTCCTTGAAGGTGTAGCCGAGCTGACGCTCAAGACGACTTAAGGAGGCGCTCACGGTTTACCCACGCTGAGTTCGTGGTCGACTTCCCCCACAGCATCGCTGCGAAGGCCTGGGACAAATAACGCTGTGTTCAAAAATTATTTCCTGAATATCGTGGCTTCAATGCTTTTCAGCAACCGTCTGCGGGTTCCAGAAAAACACTCGGCGCTGTATTCAACAGCGCCGTGTGGGATTACTTGATCAGGCCAACCCGCGAGAAATTCGGCAGGTGGCTGAGTTTTGGTTCAGGCCAGCTCATCCAGACCGCGAAGGCCTTGCCGACGATGTTCTGGTCGGGAACCATGCCCAGCAGGTTCTTGGGAATGTTCGGGTCATCCCAGTAGCGACTGTCGTTCGAGTTGTCGCGGTTGTCGCCCATCATGAAGTAATGCCCGGCAGGCACGGTCCACTGGCGGTCCGGAGTGGCGCGATAGCGGGTCATTTCCTTGCGGATCATGTGCTCCGCCGCACCGAGTTTTTCCTTGTACAGCTCGGCGCTGCCCAGGGTTCCCGGCTCGGAGCCGACCAGTTGCTCGGCAATCGACTCGCCATTGACGAACAGCTTCTTGTCGGCGGTGTAGCGAATCTGATCGCCCGGCAGGCCGACCACACGCTTGATGTAGTTGACGTTCGGGTCGCTCGGGTAGCGGAACACCATCACATCCCCGCGCTGCGGATCACCGACTTCGATGACTTTCTTGTCGAGCACCGGCAAACGAATGCCGTAGGAGAACTTGTTCACCAGGATGAAGTCGCCGACATCCAGGGTCGGTTTCATCGAGCCCGACGGAATCTGGAACGGCTCCACCAGAAACGAACGCAGCACCAGCACGATGAACAGCACCGGAAAGAACGATTTGCCGTATTCAACCAGCATCGGTTCCTTGTTCAGTTTCTCGATCACGACCCGATCCGGTTGGCTGACAGTGCCCTGATACGAGGCAATGGCGGCACGCCGACGTGGCGCCAGAAACACCAGGTCGAGCAACGCCAACAGACCGCAGACGAAGACAGCGATGACCAGCAACAGCGGGAAATTTAGTGACATAGGACCTAACTATCCAACCTGAGCACAGCAAGGAAGGCTTCCTGTGGAATTTCCACGTTGCCGACCTGCTTCATGCGTTTTTTACCGGCCTTTTGCTTCTCCAGCAGTTTCTTCTTACGGCTGACGTCACCGCCGTAGCATTTGGCCAATACGTTCTTTCTGAGAGCCTTGACGGTTGTCCGCGCAACGATCTGACCGCCAATGGCGGCCTGGATGGCCACGTCGAACATCTGCCGAGGAATCAGGTCTTTCATCTTCTCGGTCAACTGGCGACCTTTGTAGTGCGAGTTGTCGCGGTGCACGATCAGCGCCAGGGCGTCGACCTTGTCGCCGTTGATCAGCACATCCAGCTTGACCAGATTAGCTGATTGGTAGCGATCGAAATGGTAGTCCAGCGAAGCATAGCCACGGCTGGTGGATTTCAGGCGATCGAAGAAGTCCAGCACCACTTCGTTCATCGGCAGGTCGTAGGTCACCTGGACCTGGGTGCCGAGGAACAGCATGTCGACCTGCACACCGCGTTTCTCGATGCACAGGGTAATGACGTTGCCCAGGTGTTCCTGCGGCACAAGGATGTTGGCGCGCACGATCGGCTCGCGCATGTCCTCGATGGTCGACAGGTCTGGCAGCTTGGACGGGTTGTCGACGTAGATGGTCTCGCCGGTCTTGAGCAGCAGCTCGAAGATTACCGTTGGTGCGGTGGTGATCAGGTCCAGGTTGTATTCGCGCTCCAGGCGCTCCTGGATGATCTCCATGTGCAGCATGCCGAGGAACCCGCAACGGAAGCCGAAGCCCAGGGCGTCGGAGCTTTCCGGGGTGTATTGCAGCGAGGAGTCGTTGAGGGTGAGCTTTTGCAGCGCCTCGCGGAAATCTTCGAAGTCGTCGGAGCTGACCGGGAACAGGCCGGCGTAGACCTGCGGCTGAATACGTTTGAAGCCCGGCAGCACGTCGACGTCGGGGGTCGAGCTCAAGGTCAGGGTGTCGCCCACTGGCGCGCCGTGAATATCCTTGATGCTGGCGATGATGAAGCCCACTTCACCGGCCTTGAGGTCAGCGGTCGGGGTGTGTTTCGGGTTGAACACACCAACGCTGTCCACCAGGTGGATCTTGCCGGTGGACTTGACCAGGATCTTGTCGCCCTTCTTGACGCGACCATGCCGCACACGCACCAGGGACACAACGCCCAGGTAGTTGTCGAACCAGGAGTCGATGATCAACGCTTGCAGCGGATCTTCAATATTGCCGGTCGGCGCGGGAATGGTAGTCACCAGGCGCTCGAGCACCTCATCGACACCCAGGCCGGTCTTGGCGCTGCAGGTGACGGCGTCAGTGGCATCGATGCCGATGATCTTCTCGATCTCTTCCTTCACCCGCTCAGGATCGGCCTGCGGCAGGTCGATCTTGTTCAGGACAGGCATCACTTCCAGACCCTGCTCGATCGCCGTGTAGCAGTTGGCTACCGACTGCGCCTCGACGCCCTGACCGGCATCGACCACCAGCAGCGCGCCTTCACAGGCCGCCAGCGAACGGCTGACCTCATAGGTGAAGTCAACGTGGCCCGGGGTATCGATGAAGTTCAGTTGGTAGTTGATACCATCTTTGGCTTTGTAATACAGGGTAACGCTGTGCGCCTTGATGGTGATCCCGCGCTCGCGTTCCAGGTCCATGGAATCCAGTACCTGGGCTTCCATTTCACGCTCGGCCAGGCCACCGCACATCTGGATGAAACGATCGGCCAGCGTCGACTTGCCATGGTCAATGTGGGCGATGATGGAGAAATTGCGGATATGACTCAAATCACTCACGGATCAACACTCAAAAAGGCTGCAGGCATGGCCCGCCGAAAAATAGCCGGGAATTGTACCTGAATCACTGGGCAAGCGTCACGTTTGCAGCATCAAGCCCACCTGCAAAAACGCCCCGCTCTGGCGAACGGGGCGTTTTTGAGTGTTCGGCGCAATGCTATAGACCGCTCGTCAGCCGGCTCGACGCATCAGGAACAGACCCGCCAGCGCGCAGACGGCGGCCGGCACCAGCACCGCGAACAGCGGCGAGAAACCGAACACCAGACTCGACGGGCCAAGCAAATCCGAGACGATACGGAAGGTGAACCCCACCAGCACCCCGGTGAACACCCGCTGCCCCAGGGTGACCGAGCGCAACGGACCGAAGATGAAGGAAATCGCCATCAACACCAGCGCAGCGGTGACCAGTGGTTGCAACACCTTGACCCAAAATGCCAGCCAGTAGCGCCCGTTGTTCAGACCCTGGTCAGCCAGGTAGTGGATATAGCCCCACAGGCCGCTGATCGACAGCGACTCCGGTGCCATCACCACGGTGCTCAACAATTGCGGGCTCAACGCCACATCCCAGCGCTCAACCGGGGTGCTCACCACTTCGGTGCTCTTGTCGTGGAACAGCGTGGTGGTGACGTCGCTCAGTTGCCAGTGATCGGTGTCGAACTCGGCGCGCTTGGCAAAACTCGACGACACCAGGTGTCGCTCGTTATCGAAGCGATAACGGGTCACACCATACAGGCGGCCGTTGGGCTGTACCGAGTTGACGTGGATGAACTCCTCGCCCTGGCGATGCCACAGACCATGCTTGGCGCTTTGCGAATCGCCACTGCCCTGGGCCAGCGAACGATTGGCCTGGGCGATGGTTTCGGTGGCCGGCGCCACATATTCGCCAATCAGCACGCCGGCGACCATCAGCACCAGCATCGGCTTCATCACCGCCCAGACGATCCGGCCGATCGACACGCCTGCGGCGCGCATGATGGTCAGTTCACTGTTGCTGGCCAGGCTGCCGAGGCCGATCAGGCAGCCGATCAGTGCCGCCATCGGCAACATGTCGTAGAGCCGGCGCGGCGCAGTCAGCAGCACGTAGCTCAGGACATCCATCACGGTATAGGTGTCACTGGCATCGCCCATTTCATCAATGAAGGCGAAGAGTGTCGCCAGCCCGAGGATGATGCCCAGCACGGCCAGGATGGCCATGAACACACTGCTGCCAATATAGCGATCGAGCTTAACCACGAGCCACCTCCAACGCACGGCGACTCGCCCGCTTCAACTTCAAGGGTTCCCAGTAAAGCAGGCCGAGGCCGATGACCAGGAAGATCCCGTGGACCCACCACAAGCCCAGCGACGCTGGCAGCTTGCCTTTCTCCAGGGCGCCGCGAGCGGCAATGAGGATGGTCAGGTAGGCCATGTACAATAGGATCGCCGGCAACAGCTTGAGGAAGCGACCCTGGCGCGGATTGACCCGAGACAGCGGCACCGCCATCAGGGTCACGATAAACACCAGCAGCGGCAGGGACATGCGCCATTGCAACTCGGCACGGTTGCGTACGTCATCACTGCCCAGCAGCGTGGCGGTGCTGATGGCGTCGCGGTCGGTGACTTCGTCGCTGACATCCGGCTTGGGTAGCAGCACGCCGTAAGTGTCGTACTTGATGATCCGGTAGTCGGCCTGCCCCGGGCTGCCGTCGTAGCGGTAGCCGTTATCGAGGATCAGGTAGCGGTTGCCGTCGGGCTTGATTTCCTGGCGGCCTTTTTCAGCCACCAGCACCGAGATCCCCCGATCCTTGGTTTCCGAGCCTTGATTCTTCTGCGAAATGAACACGCCGGCGAGGTTGATCCGGTCGTCCGTCAGTGTTTCGGTGTAGGTCACCCGCGTACCATCGCGCAGTGACTGAAAGCGCCCCGGTTCCAGGGTATCGAACTCGGTCAGGGCATCCTGTTTGTTCAGCAGCAACTGGAACTGATTGGCCCCTTGCGGCGCCAGGCCCAGGCTCAGCCAAGCCACCAGCAAGGCCACCAGGGTCGCTGGAAACAATGTGTAAACAACCAGCCGCTGCTGGCTCATGCCGGTCGCGGACAACACGGTCATTTCGCTTTCCAGGTACAGCCGGCCATACGCCAGCAGAATCCCCAGGAACAACCCCAACGGCAGGATCAGTTGCAGGAAGCCCGGCAGGCGAAAGCCCATGATCAGGAACAGCGAGCCCGGATCCAGCAGGCCGGCAGCGGCCTGGGCCAGGTATTTGATGAAGCGCCCACTCATGATGATGACCAGCAGCACGGCGCTGACGGCACTCAGGGTCACCAGGACTTCACGGGACAGATAACGGAAGACAATCAAACCAGACACTCCAGGGTTGTCAGGCTAACGCGGCCAAACAAGCAAACGGTGGCTCGCAGGGATGAGCCACCGAAAAAGATGCGGCATTATCCTGTGATTGACCGCGCCTGTCACTGCGCACGCTCAAGCCGGCGCGCAAAGCCTCGAAGATCCGTTGCGCAAGGGTTGTCAGGCGCCTCCGGCGAGGTTCACACTGCGGCCTTTGTCGCTGGCCGTAGCAGCGCCTTTTCAATATAGAAGCAAACGTGCATGCCGTTGCACTTTGACCATTTATTCAGGGACCCGGACATGGAACTGGTTGTAAAAAGCGTCAGCCCAGAAACGTTGAAGACCGCCACCCTGGTGGTTGCCGTCGGCGAAGGCCGCAAACTCGGCAACGTCGCTCAGCAGATCGACGAACTCACCGGCGGCGCCATCAGCGCCCTGCTCAAGCGCGGCGACCTCGCCGGCAAAGTCGGCCAAAGCCTGCTCCTGCACAACCTGCCCAACATCAAGGCCGAGCGCGTGCTGCTGGTGGGCGTGGGCAAGGACGCTGAACTGGGCGACCGTCCGTTCCGCAAGATCGTCGCTGGCGTCCTCAACACGCTCAAGGGCCTGGGTGGCAGCGATGCCACGCTGGCGCTGGACGAAGTCGCGGTCAAGGGTCGCGACAGCTATGGCAAGACCCGCCTGCTGGCGGAAACCCTGGTGGACGGCGAATACACCTTCGATCAGTTCAAGAGCCAGAAAGCCGAACCGCGCGCACTGAAGAAAATCACCCTGCTGACCATCAAGGCCGCCCAGGCCGAAGTGCAGCGCGCAGTGACCCATGCCACGGCCATTGCCAACGGCATGTCGTTCACCCGCGACCTCGGCAACCTGCCACCAAACATCTGCCACCCGACCTTCCTCGGCGAGCAGGCGAAGAACCTCGGCAAAGAGTTCAAGGGCCTGAAAGTCGAAGTGCTCGACGAGAAGAAGATCAAGGAACTGGGCATGGGCTCGTTCTATGCCGTTGGCCAGGGCAGCGCCCAGCCGCCGCGCCTGATCGTCATGCAATACAACGGTGGCAAGAAATCCGAGAAGCCGTACGCACTGGTCGGCAAGGGCATCACTTTCGACACCGGCGGCATCAGCCTCAAGCCTGGCGCCGGTATGGATGAAATGAAGTACGACATGGGCGGCGCCGCCAGCGTGTTCGGCACCCTGCGTGCCGTGCTCGAACTGAAACTGCCGATCAACCTGGTGTGCATCCTGGCCTGCGCCGAGAACATGCCGAGCGGCAACGCCACGCGCCCGGGCGACATCGTCACCACCATGAGCGGCCAGACCGTGGAAATCCTCAACACCGACGCCGAAGGCCGCCTGGTGCTGTGCGACGCCCTGACCTACGCCGAACGCTTCAAGCCACAGGCGGTGATCGACATCGCAACCCTGACCGGCGCCTGCATCGTTGCGCTCGGCTCCCATACCTCGGGCCTGCTGGGCAACAACGACGAACTGATCGAGCAACTGCTCAGCGCTGGCAAGGCTGCCGACGATCGCGCCTGGCAACTGCCGCTGTTCGATGAGTACCAGGAGCAACTCGACAGCCCGTTCGCCGACATCGCCAACATTGGCGGGCCGAAGGCAGGCACCATCACCGCCGCGTGCTTCCTGTCGCGTTTCACCAAGAACCTGAACTGGGCGCACCTGGATATCGCCGGCACTGCCTGGATCAGCGGTGGCAAGGACAAGGGCGCCACTGGCCGTCCAGTGCCTCTGCTGACCCAGTACCTGCTGGATCGCGCCAAGGCCTGAAACCGATGACCGCGGGTGGCGTCCTGTGCGGGACGCCAACTGCGGCTCAGGAACCGCAATGACCAAAGTCGACTTTTATATCCTGCCCAGCGCCGATCCATCGGCACGCCTGGATTTCGCCTGCAAGCTCACGGAAAAAGCCTGGCGCATGGGCCATCGCATTTACCTGCACTGCAGCGATGCCGCGCAACGCGACGACCTGGATGCACGGCTCTGGGCCTTCAAGGGCGAAAGCTTCGTCCCCCACGGCGCCGCCGAACGTGAACCGGACGGCTTGATCGTACTGGGCCTGGGCGACGATCCGGGAACCCATCAGGACCTGCTGGTCAACCTCGACCTCAAGGTCCCCGTCTTTGCCCAGCGCTTCGCCCGTGTGGCCGAAGTGGTGGTGGAAGATCCGGCAATTCGTCAGGCCGCGCGGGAGAGTTTCCGCTTCTACCGCGAACAGGGCTATCCTCTGCAAGATCACCGGCTACAGCGACTCTGAGTACCCAATGGACACGCCAAACCCGCTGAAAAACCCCGCGCACCTGCTGGACGATCTTGAGTCGATCCGCCAGCTGCTCGGCGATGACAACCTGCAACCGCCCCTGCTGACCGATACCGTCGAGAGCGTCAGCGAAGAAGGCCAGATTCCGATGCTGTTCGATCAGGTGGGCAGCCACGCGTCGGCGGCTGCTGCTGCTGTCGAAGAGCCCGCCCCCCTCGCGCCGGTGGTGCAAGCGCCTCCACCGCCGCCGGCGGCGCCGACCACTGCGCAGCAGGCCGCGGATGTGATGCTGCACCTGGACGGCGAACTGCGCGCCGCCGCGCAACTGATCATGCAAGACGTGATCGACGACTTCGCCCCGCACATAGAGACCGAAATCAAGCGTCGGCTGGATGCGCGGATGGAACGCTTGTTGAGTCAGTACGAGAATTGATTGCCAACACGAAAAGGAGCGAGATGACTCGCTCCTTGTTTGAATGTTACTGAGTCAGCCTTTAGTTGGACGCTTCAACTCTTTGAAGGCACAACCACCATCGGTTTTATCCTCACAGTAATATTGGCTGTACCACTGTTCCCAAGCGCCGTCAGACTTGATCTTGATAACAGTACCTTCTTGCTTGAAACGCATATCCAACTTGCCACCCTCGCGCAGGCTGTAGCCACAGTGCAGCAACTCGCCGACCACCTTACCGTTCGCTGGTTCACCATGAGCCTTGAAGATCGCCTCGTCAAAGCCGGCGACAGGTCCGCCCGCGCCCTGCGAAGTGCCGTGCCACTGGCCCTCGCCACTGACGGTTGGCGCCGTATAGCTGGCGGTGCCCACCTCTTTGATATCGGCGACTTTCGGGCAGTGTTCGATGACGCCCGCCCAGGCCGCGCTCGAGAACAGGAAAGGGATCAACAGCGCTAACTTTTTAATAGCCATAAACACTCCATGTAATACGTGTAATCCAATGTGTGATTTGCAGCTATCACGCGCAGATAACAATGGCGCTCCAGTGCCGGTCGAATATTACCCACACACTTAGCTTGCTCAAACCCGCAAACGTGTAGGGAAAGTCCTTACATATAAACGAAAAGTCATTTACCACTTGCCCCCCCATCTTCAGCGGTTGGCATCGGCGACTGACTTCGAGGCGCACCCTCCTTGCGAGCAGCACCCAGCGACGGTGACAGCAAAAAAACCGCGAGATTTCTCGCCCCTGCCATCAGCTCGGCCTACGCCCCGGGCGTCATCCCCGCTATACTTGCCGGCTTTTCCTGAATAAATGCCAATAGGGTCCCGCCGCGCATGGATAAGACCTACCAGCCGCACGCCATTGAAACTTCCTGGTACAACACCTGGGAGTCCGAGAACTACTTCGCCCCGCAAGGCGCGGGCGATTCCTACACCATCATGATTCCGCCGCCGAACGTCACCGGCAGCCTGCACATGGGTCATGGCTTCAACAACGCGATCATGGACGCCCTGATCCGTTTCCGCCGCATGCAGGGTCGCGACACCCTGTGGCAGCCGGGCACCGACCACGCCGGTATCGCCACGCAGATGCTGGTGGAGCGTCAGCTCGAAGCCAAGGGCCAGAATCGCCACGACCTGGGCCGGGAAAAATTCCTCGAAAAAGTCTGGGAATGGAAAGAAGAGTCCGGCGGCAACATCAGTCGGCAGATCCGTCGCCTCGGCTCGTCCGTGGACTGGAGCCGCGAGCGCTTCACCATGGACGACGGCCTCTCGGAAGCGGTCAAGGAAGCGTTCGTGCGCCTGCACGAAGACGGCCTGATCTACCGCGGCAAGCGCCTGGTCAACTGGGACACCAAGCTGCACACGGCGATTTCCGACCTTGAAGTGGAAAACCACGACGAGAAAGGTTTCCTGTGGAACCTGAAATACCCGCTGGCCGATGGCGCGAAAACCGCTGAAGGCAACGACTACCTGATCGTCGCGACCACCCGTCCGGAAACCATGCTCGGCGATTCCGCCGTCGCGGTTAACCCGAACGATGAGCGCTACCAGGCCCTGATCGGCAAGTTTGTCGAACTGCCGCTGGTTGGCCGCCGTATCCCGATCATCGCCGACGATTACTGCGACCCTGAATTCGGCACCGGCTGCGTGAAAATCACCCCGGCACACGATTTCAACGACTACGAAGTCGGCAAGCGTCACAACCTGCCGCTGCTGAACATCTTCGACAAGAACGCTGCAGTGCTTCCGGCCTGCCAGGTGTTCAACCTCGACGGCACGCTGAACGACAGTATCGACGGCAAGATCCCGGCCAAATACGTAGGCCTCGATCGTTTCGAAGCGCGCAAGCAGATCGTTGCCGACTTTGAAGCGGCCGGCCTGCTGGTCAGCGTCGACGACCACGGCCTGAAAGTACCGAAGGGCGATCGCTCCGGCACCATTATCGAGCCTTGGCTGACCGACCAGTGGTACGTCTCCACCAAGCCGCTGGCCGAGCCGGCGATTGCCGCCGTGGAAGACGGTCGCATCCAGTTCGTGCCGAAACAGTACGAAAACATGTACTTCTCGTGGATGCGCGACATCCAGGATTGGTGCATCAGCCGCCAGTTGTGGTGGGGCCACCGGATTCCGGCCTGGTACGACGAGTCGGGCAAGGTCTATGTCGGTCGCGACGAAGCCGAAGTGCGGGCCAAGAACAACCTCGGCGCCGACGTTGCCCTGCAGCAGGACAACGACGTACTCGACACCTGGTTCAGTTCGGGCCTGTGGACCTTCTCGACCCTCGGCTGGCCGCAGCAGACCGAATTCCTCAAGAAATTCCACTCCACCGATGTGCTGGTGACTGGCTTCGACATCATTTTCTTCTGGGTTGCCCGGATGATCATGCTCACCATGCACCTGGTGAAAAACGAGGACGGCACGCCGCAGGTACCGTTCAAGACCGTGTACGTGCACGGTCTGGTGCGTGATGGCCAGGGCCAGAAAATGTCCAAGTCCAAGGGCAACGTCCTGGACCCGCTGGACATCATCGACGGCATCGAGCTCGAAGCCCTGGTGCAGAAACGCACCTCCGGCCTGATGCAGCCGAAGCTGGCGAAGAAGATCGAGAAGCAGACCCGCGACGAGTTCGCCGACGGTATCGCCAGCTATGGCACCGACGCCCTGCGCTTCACCTTCTGCTCGCTGGCCTCCACCGGTCGTGACATCAAGTTCGACATGGGCCGCGTCGAAGGCTATCGCAACTTCTGCAACAAGATCTGGAACGCCGCGCGCTACGTGCTCGACAAGGGCGAAGACTGCGGCCAGAACGGCGAGGCCTACGAGTTGTCGCTGGCGGATCGCTGGATCATCTCGCAGCTGCAACGCACCGAAGCCGAGGTGACCCGTCAACTCGACCAGTTCCGTTTCGACCTGGCGGCGCAAGCCTTGTACGAGTTCATCTGGAACCAGTATTGCGACTGGTACCTGGAACTGTCCAAGCCCGTGCTGTGGGACGAAAACGCCCCGGTCGAACGTCAGCGCGGCACCCGCCGCACCCTGGTTCGTGTGCTCGAAGTCGCCCTGCGCCTGGCGCATCCGTTCATGCCGTTCATCACCGAAGAAATCTGGCAGCGCATCGCGCCGCTGGCCGGTGTCGAAGGCAAAACGATCATGCTGCAACCTTGGCCAGTGGCCAACGAAGCCCGCATCGACCAGGCCGCCGAAGACGATATCGAATGGCTCAAGGGCCTGATGCTCGGCACGCGTAACATCCGTGGCGAAATGAACATCGGCCCGGGCAAGCCGCTGCCGCTGTTCCTGAAGAACGTCAGCGCCGAAGACCAGCGTCGCCTCAGCGAAAACGAAGCGCTGCTGAAGAAGCTGGCCAAGCTCGAATCGATCACCGTCCTCGCCGCTGGCGAAGAAGCACCGCTGTCCGCCACCGCCCTGGTCGGCGAGATGGAAGTGCTGGTGCCGATGGCCGGACTGATCGACAAAGGTGCCGAGCTGGCGCGCCTGGACAAGGAAATCCAGCGCCTGCAAGGTGAAGTGCAACGGGTTGGCGGCAAGCTGTCCAACGCCGGTTTCGTCGACAAGGCGCCAGCCGAAGTCATCGAAAAAGAGCGCGCCAAACTGGCCGAGGCCGAACAGGCCCTGGGCAAGCTGGCCGAGCAACACGCGCGGATTGCCAGTCTGTAATCGGGACAGCGCAATGAAAAAGGGAGGCCAGTGATGGCCTCCCTTTTTTGTTCCCTAACCCACCTACACCACTGATCACTGTGGGAGCGGGCTCTGTGTCGATGTTGCAATTGGGTTCACACCCGCAGGATGTGGGACAATGCCCGCCACTTTCAGCCATACCCGAATCGATTCCAGCCATGAACGTCCCTCGCACCCCCAAACCTGCGCGTAAAAAGCCTGCCACCGCGACCCCGGCCAAAGCCGTGGCGCCCCGTGAAAAGGCCAGCCTGCACCCGCGCAATCGCCATCAGGGCCGTTACGACTTCCCGGCGCTGATCAAAAGCACCCCGGAACTGGCGAAGTTCGTGATCATCAATCCGTATGGCAAGGAAAGCATCGATTTCGCCAGCCCCGACGCGGTGCGGGTGTTCAATCGGGCGCTGCTCAAATCCTTCTATGGCATTGCCCATTGGGACATTCCGGCAGACTACCTGTGCCCACCGGTGCCGGGACGCGCCGACTATGTGCACTTCCTCGCCGACCTGCTGGCCAGCGGCAACGAAGGTGTCATTCCACGGGGCGCGGCGGTGCAGGTGCTGGATATCGGCATGGGCGCCAACTGCGTCTACCCGCTGATCGGTCACAGCGATTATCGCTGGCACTTCCTCGGCTCGGAGATCGACGCCACGGCCGTGGCCTCCGCCAAAGCCATCGTCCAGTCCAACGGGCTGAACAAGGCCATCCAGTTGCGCCAGCAGAGCAATCCCAAGCACATCCTGCTGGGCTTGCTCGAGCCTGGCGAACGTTTTGACCTGACCATGTGCAACCCGCCTTTCCACGCCTCTCTCGATGAGGCCACGCGCGGCAGTACCCGCAAATGGCGTGCGCTGGGCAAGGCCGATCCGAAACGCAAGCTGCCGGTATTGAACTTCGGCGGTCAGGCTGCGGAGTTGTGGTGCGAAGGGGGTGAGGTGCGCTTCGTGACGCAACTGATCGCTGAAAGCGCACATTTTGCACACAAGGTCCTGTGGTTCAGCACGCTGGTGTCGAAAGCATCGAACCTGCCTGCCATCGAAACTGCCCTGAAAAAAGCCGGAGCCCTGGAAAGCCGGGTAGTGGAAATGTCCCAGGGGCAGAAACAGAGCCGCTTCGTCGCCTGGACTTTCCAAACGCCGAACGAGCAAAAGATCTGGCGTCAGCGCTGGGTGCGCAAGGACTGAATCGCAGGCAACAAAAAAGCCGTGCCCGGATCGCTCCGGAGCACGGCTTTCTTTTATGCGTCTTACTTGTTAACAGCGTCGGTCAGGCCTTTGGCCACAACCAGCTTGATAACTTTCTTGGCAGCGATTTCGATGGCAGCGCCAGTCGAAGGGTTGCGGCCGGTACGGGCAGGACGCTCGGTCACTTTCAGCTTGCCGATACCTGGCAGGGTGATTTCACCGCCGTTTTCCAGTTGATCAGCAACGATTTGGCCCAGTTGGTCCAGAGCGTTACGCGCGGTGGTTTTTGGCGCGTCGATAGCTTCAGCGATATCGGCGATCAGTTGGTCTTTAGTAAGAGCCATGTGGTGTTCCTTCCCTATCAAATTCATATGGATTGCAGAGTGCAGTGTCAGCTATCGAGCCCGATCTTCTGGATCTGGCACCCTCGGCTACAACACCGACGCATCGGGGTTATAGATACCGAAATCAGGGTTTGGTTCGACCTGACAAATGCTGAATGCAGGCTTGCCGCGGTGACTTCGCGCAAGACCGGGCAAAACTAGCACAGAGACGGGGAAATATCCGCCTCTACCTACCCATTTGGTCAGCTTTATTGCTCTAAATCGGTAAAAAAACGCATAAGCCCGACGGGAGTCACACAGCGCCACCTTCAACCGCCGCCAAAACCAGCAGGTGCGGTACACTGGGCACTTTTTCGGGGGAGCCCGCCCTCCTCCATTCATCCAGCCGAGAAGCCCATGCCGATCCGTCATTGCATCGTCCACCTGATCGACAAAAAACCCGACGGCACGCCCGCAGTTCTTCACGCCCGTGACTCGGAGCTGAGCGAATCCGCCGCCATCGAGAACATGCTCGCCGACCTCAACGAGAGCTACAACGCCAAGCAAGGCAAGGCCTGGGGTTTGTTCCATGGCGAGTCCGGCGCACACCCTTTCAGCGGCTGGCTGAAGGAATACCTGGACGGTGGCAAGGACTTCACCGCCTTCAGCCGGGTTGCCGTCGAGCACCTGCAAAAGCTGATGGAAGAGTCCAACCTGTCGACCGGCGGCCACGTGCTGTTCGCCCATTATCAACAAGGCATGACCGACTACCTGGCGATCGCCCTGCTGCACCACAGCGAAGGCGTGGCGGTGACCGAACAGCTCGACGTGACCCCTTCCCGCCACCTGGACCTGGGTCAACTGCACCTGGCGGCGCGGATCAATATCTCCGAATGGCAGAACAACAAGCAGTCCAAGCAGTACATTTCGTTCATCAAGGGCAAGAACGGAAAAAAGGTTTCCGAGTATTTCCGCGACTTCATCGGTTGCCAGGAAGGGGTCGACGGCCCGGGCGAAACCCGCACCCTGCTCAAGGCCTTCAGTGACTTCGTCGAAAGCGAAGACCTGCCCGAAGACGATGCCCGCGAGAAAACCAAGACCCTGGTGGATTACGCCAGCAGCCAGGCCAAGCTCGGCGAACCCATGGGTCTGGAAGAGCTCTCCGAGCTGATCGACGAAGAACGGCCGAAAGCCTTCTACGACCATATCCGCAACAAGGACTACGGGCTGTCGCCGGAGATTCCAGCGGATAAGCGTACCCTCAACCAGTTCCGCCGCTTCACCGGGCGCGCCGAAGGTCTGTCCATCAGCTTTGAAGCACACCTGCTGGGTTCGAAGATCGAGTATGACGAGGACGCCGGCACCCTGATTATCAAGGGCCTGCCGACCTCGCTGACCGACCAGCTCAAACGTCGCAACTGATGCTCGCGCGCACCCTGAAGAAAGTCCTGCTGATCCTGCTGGTGGTGGTGATCTATCAGAACTGGGGCAAGATCGAGCGGCTGTTCAATCCTTCCCAGGCGGTCTCCGAGCAGGTCCGGGCCAACGCCCGGGTCGTGCTCTACTCCACCGACTGGTGCGGTTACTGCCAGGCGACCCGGCGCTTTCTCGATAGCAAGGGCATTCCTTTCAAGGAGTTCGATATCGACAAGGACGCCGAGGCGCGCAAGGCGTATGAAGCACTGGGCGGTCGCGGCATCCCGGTGCTGGACGTGAATGGCACGTTGATTCGCAACTTTGACCCGGATGCGATCATGGCGGCCTTGTAACGGCAATGGATACAGATCTTGCGAACGACGCAGAACCTGTGGCGGCGCTCACAAATCCCTGTAGGAGCCAGCCTGCTGGCGATGAGGCCTGCACATCCACCATCGCCGGTGACTGACCCGCCGCATTCGCGAGCAAGCTCGCTCCTACAACACCGCGTCAGCGGGCCTCGATACGGAATCCCAAACGCGGGAAGTGCACATGCACCACGCCGCCACGCTCGTCTTCGCGACGGACGATCAACTCCTCGCTGCCCGCGAACAACAACTCGCCCGCCACCGGATCAACGCCATAGTCGGTCGCAGCAATGACCACCTGCTGCCCGACAACAAAACCGTTCGGGTCGATGAACGCCTCATCCGGCAAGGCCGCAGGCGTCGCGTCTCGCGCCACTTGCAAGGCCTCCTCTGCGGTCATTGCGCTGGATGCGCCGTGACCAAATCCAAGCACCCGCGTCAGCCAGGCCAAAACCGTCGGATAGGCATCCACCAACGGCGCCATCACCGGCGTAGCCTTGAGGAACCACAGCGGATGGGCCATGGCCAGGTCGGCAATCGAAGGCTCGCCGAACAGGTAATCGCCATCGCGCTGCAGCTGCTGTTCCAGCCGTGCCATGAACGTCGGCCATTGATGCCGCGCCTGCTCCGCCGACAACCGGGTCGCGCTGCCACCGCTGAACAATCCGGCACGATCGGCGACGAAGGCTTTCACCGCTTCCGGTGGCAGCTTGGCAAAACGCACGGCGATCGACTCGGGCTGGAACACCAGGCTCACCGCGTGCTGGAACAGCACCGAATCGGCCCAGGCGGCGAAAGTCGCGCTGACCAATTCCTGGCCTTCCGGGAAGAACGCCGGCAGGGCCTTTTCCTGCTCCAGGCGCCGGGCAATCAGTGCGGTGTCGCAGTAGATATCGGCGCCGATCTGCAGCACCGGGGTCTTGCGGTAGCCACCGGTCAATGCGGTGAGATCGGGCTTGGGCATGACCGGCGAGATGTGCACCGAACGCCAGGACAGCCCCTTGAAGCCCAGCATCAGGCGGGTCTTTTCGGCGAATGGGGAAGCCGGGTAATGGTGAAGAATCAACTCTGACATGCTGGTCCCGCCGCTTGAGTGAGGAGCCCGCAGCTTAGCGCGCAATCGAGTGCTGGCCTACCCGTGCGCCCTGATGGGAACCGATCAGTCAGATTGATAGGGCTGTCGCCGCACTGGCCACCAGGCACTCCTTGGCGCTCTTCCTGAGCTTCTTGATCAACCGTTCCTGGCGCAGCGCATCGCTCTTGTCGCGACAACGTTCGGTGTAGACCAGCGCCACCGCCGGGCTGGAGAGAAAGAAGCGGGCGCCCTTGCCGCTCTGGTGCTTGGCGAAACGACGCTCGGGATCATCACTGATCCCGCAATAGAGCGAACCGTTGGCGGCGCGCACGAGGTAGACAAACCAGGATTTGCTCACCGAGGTGTCGATGTCGTCAGTGCTTTCGCTGAGGGTGGTCACGTAACGATTAGGACTTGTAGGAAACAGGCCGCAATCTTATCAGCGACCGGCCTGAAATGCCTTCAACCCCTTCAATGCCTGCCCGCGCACCGCGTTGCCCACCAGCGGTGTCCAACCCAGCAACAGTCCCTTGAAACCGAGCGCCTGACGCGACCAGCGCCACAGGCTGAAGGCGTCATGGTGCTCGCAGATCTTGCCGTCGCGAAACACGAATCGCGCCTGGATGTCGTTGACCACAGTGTTGCCGGTCTGGCTGAACAGGTAGGTGGCGACCCAATGCGCACTGCCGGTGCGCTCGTCGGCCTGGACGCTGTCGAAGGTCAGGGAGAAATCCTTGGCCCGGGTGGTGAGCATGCGCCACATGTCGCCGGCATCACGGCCACGCAGTTCGCCAAAGGCCGGGTCGCTGAACAGCACATCGTCGCTGTAGCAGGCGGCCATGGCCTCGGCATCCAGGCGCTGGAACGCCTGGTAGAACGTGGTGATCAACGCGCGGTTGGCTTCGCTCATGGGCAGACTCCGGACAATCGAAAGATCGCTGCACGATAGTCTGCGCCAGCGCGGAACACCACCGGCATTCGCCACACAAATACCGCGGGTGCGCTCGCCTCAGACCCGTTCACTCTCAACTTGCACGTAGCGCGCCCGTCCCGCTCCCAACCCGGCGATGATCGCCCCCAGGCCAATCACCGCGAAGATCCAGCCGACGGCGCCCCAACCACCGGTCCAGTCATGCACCAGGCCGACCGCGAACGGGCCCATCGACGCCAGGGTATAGCCGAAGCCCTGGGCCATGCTCGACAGGTTGGCCGCCACGTGGGAGTCGCGCGAACGCAGGACGATCAGGGTCAGGGCCAGCGCAAAAGTCGCGCCCTGCCCCAGGCCCAACAGGATTGCCCAGCCCCACAAGCCTTCGATTGGCGCGTACAGGCAACCGAACAGGCCGCCCAGGGTCATCAGCATCACCAGCACAATGGCCGGACGCTGGTCCTTGCCCCGCGTGGCCAGCCAGGGCGCCGCCAGGGAGCTGGCGAGTTGCACGATCACCGAACCGGACAACACCAGCCCGGCCTGGGTCGGCGTCAGGCCGCGACCGATCAGGATCGACGGCAACCAGCCGAACACGATATAGGCCAGGGAAGATTGCAGGCCCATGTACAAGGTTACCTGCCAGGCCAATGGATCGCGCAGCAAGCCGCGAACCCGGTACGCCACATTGTGCGCGCCGTGCTTCGGCCCGACTTGCGGTAACCAGAACACTGCCGCCAGCAGCGCTGGAATCATCCAGAAGCCCAGGCCCGCCGTCCATCCCTGGTCAAAATGCTCGCTCAACGGCACGCTGGCACCTGCCGCCATGGCCGCGCCCAGGCACAGGGCCATGGTGTAGACCCCGGTCATGGTCCCGGCGTGTTTGGCGAAGTCGCGCTTGACGATACCCGGCAGCAATACGCCGATCACGCCGATGCTGGCGCCGCCGAGGATGCTCCCGGCAAACAGCCCGACTTCACCGAACGAACTGCGCAGGATGATCCCGCCGGCCAACGTCAGCAGAATCCCCAGCACCACGCGCTCGGCGCCAAAACGCCGCGCAAGGACCGGCGCCAGCGGTGCAAACAGCCCCAGGCAGAGCACCGGCAAGGTGGTCAACAAGCCGGCTTTGGCGGCCGATAGGCCAAGTGCGTGGGACACTTCACTCAACAGCGGCGCCATGCTCGACAGCGCTGGACGCAGGTTCAGCGCCACCAGTACCAGGCCCAGCAACAGCAGCCACGGGCGCCGCACTGACGGGGGACTGGCCTGGACCTGCTCGTCGTCGGCTTCGGCATCGATCAGCAACTCTTCAAGCTCTGCCGAGCGCTTCGGTGCAAGGGTTTCAGGATGGTTGGGCATAAGGCTCTCGGTATCAGGGTTCATTGATCAGCTGCCGGGAAATGGCTTTCGCCCGCTCCGGATCGCGCTGCTCGACGGCATCGAGCAGGTCGATATGCAGATCGAACACTTCCTGACGCCTGGGGATAACGTTCAGTGTCTCGCGCAGCTGGGCCGCGACGACGCTGGAGAAATAGCGATACAACTCGCTGAGGGTGGGGTTGTGTGCGGCGTCCACCAGCAACCGGTGGAATGCCATGTCGCAGGCAATGTAACTGTCGAGGTCGCCGTGATAATGCCCGCCGCTGACTTCCAACGCCTGGCGCAGGGCCAGCAGGTCATCGTCGGTACGCCGCAGCGCCGCCAGGCCGATGGCTTCGACCTCGAGTATGTGGCGGGTTTCCCGGGCCTGCTCATGGGAACAACGGGACAAGGCCTTGAGGGTGTCCAGCGGATCGACCACCGCACGCACATAGCTGCCGTCGCCCTGGCGAATCTCGATCAAGCCGGAAAACGCCAGCACGCGCATGGCTTCACGGACCGTGTTGCGGCTGATGCCCAGTTCGGTGCACAACTCAGGCTCGGTCGGCAGGCGCTGGCCCACGACCCACTGGCCCTGGCTGATGCGCAGACGCAGTTGCTCCAGGGCCTGATCGACCAGGGAGCGTTTGATAAGTGGAGATATTTCAGACATGGAATTCGCCCTGTCATCCAATCATGGGATGAATTTCCTGACATGTTAGTCAGCTTGTCCCAGGAGAGCAACACAGCAGCATGGTTTCTGCCGGCATAAAAAAACCCGGCACTCAGTCCGGGTTTTCTTCTTTGCAAGCCTCGATCAATGCAGGATCTGGCTCAGGAACAGTTTGGTGCGGTCGTTCTGCGGGTTGTCGAAGAAGTCGTTCGGTGCCGCCTGTTCGACGATTTCACCCTTGTCCATGAAGATCACACGGTTGGCCACGGTGCGGGCGAAGCCCATTTCGTGAGTCACGCAGAGCATGGTCATGCCGTCTTCGGCGAGGCCGATCATGGTGTCCAGAACCTCTTTCACCATCTCTGGATCGAGCGCCGAAGTCGGTTCGTCGAACAGCATGATTTTCGGCTTCATGCACAACGCGCGGGCGATCGCCACGCGCTGCTGCTGGCCACCGGACAACTGCCCCGGGTATTTGTGCGCCTGCTCCGGAATGCGTACGCGCTCCAGGTAATGCATGGCGATTTCCTCGGCCTTGCGCTTGGGCATCTTGCGCACCCACATCGGCGCCAGCGTGCAGTTCTGCAGGATGGTCAGGTGCGGAAACAGGTTGAAGTGCTGGAACACCATGCCGACTTCGCGACGCACCGTTTCGATCTGCTTGAGGTCGTTGGTCAGCTCCACGCCATCGACCACGATGCGGCCCTGCTGGTGCTCTTCCAGGCGGTTTAGGCAGCGAATGGTGGTGGATTTGCCGGAACCCGACGGCCCACACAGGACGATACGCTCGCCCTGCCTGACGTTGAGGTTGATGTCTTTCAGCACGTGGAACTGGCCGTACCACTTGTTCACGCCCTGCATCTGGATGATGCCTTCAGGGCTGGACGGTTGCTTGATTGCTTCGCTCATAAGAGAACTTCCTAAATTAGGTACGGCGCTTCAGCGCTTGTGGCCAGTGTCGAGCTTGCGTTCCAAATGCATGGAATAGCGCGACATACCAAAACAGAAAATCCAGAACACCAGGGCCGCGAACACATAGCCTTCAGTGGCCATGCCCAGCCATTTCGGGTCGGCGGCGGCTTGCTTGACGCTGTTGAGCAGGTCGAACAGGCCGATGATGATCACAAGGCTGGTGTCCTTGAACAGTGCGATGAAGGTGTTGACGATGCCCGGGATCACCAGTTTCAGGGCTTGCGGCAGAATCACCAGGCCCATGCTGCGCCAGTAACCGAGGCCCATCGCCGCGGCCGCTTCGTATTGGCCCTTGGGAATCGCCTGCAGACCGCCACGCACCACTTCGGCGACGTAGGCCGACTGGAACAGGATCACCCCGATCAGGGCCCGCAGCAGCTTGTCGAAGTTCATGCCTTCGGGCAGGAACAGCGGCAGCATCACCGAAGACATGAACAGCACCGTGATCAACGGCACGCCGCGCCAGAATTCGATGAAGGTCACGCAGACCACGCGAATCGCCGGCATGTTCGAGCGCCGCCCCAACGCCAGGACGATCCCCAGCGGCAAGGCACCGGCAATCCCGACGGTGGCAATCACCAGGGTCAGCATCAGGCCGCCCCACTGGCTGGTCGCTACTTGCGCCAGGCCGAACACGCCGCCATGCAACAGGCACCAGGCAATGATTGGATACAGCACCAGGAAGCTCAGGCCGTAGATGGCTTTACGCGGGAAGCGCGAGATGAACAGCGGCGCCACGCCCAGCACCGCCAGCCACACCGTCAGGTCGACGCGCCAGCGCAGTTCCGGCGGGTAATAACCGTACATGAACTGGCCGAAGCGCTGCTGGATGAACACCCAGCAGGCGCCCTCCTTCGTGCAGTCGGCGCGAGTGGTGCCGACCCAGTTGGCGTCAAGGATCGCCCACTGCAGGATCGGCGGCACGACCAGGTAGATCAGGTAGAACGCGAACAAGGTCAGCAGGGTGTTGAGCCAACTGGAGAACATGTTCGCGCGCATCCACGCCACGATGCCGATGCTGCTGCTCGGCGGTGGCATGTCAGGTTTGAAAGTATGAGTGCTCATGCGCTTTTCCTTACCGCTCGATCAGCGCAATGCGCTTGTTGTACCAGTTCATCAGCAGGGAAATGCTGATACTGATCGCCAGGTACACGCTCATGGTGATGGCAATCACCTCGATCGCCTGCCCGGTCTGGTTCAGCACCGTGCCGGCAAACAACGAGACCATCTCCGGATAACCGATACCGGCTGCCAGCGAGGAGTTTTTCGCCAGGTTCAGGTATTGGCTGGTCAGCGGCGGAATGATCACGCGCAGGGCTTGCGGGATGATCACCTTGCGCAGGGTCGGACCGTTGCGCAGTCCCAACGAGTGAGCGGCCTCGGTCTGGCCGTGGCTCACCGACTTGATCCCGGAACGCACGATTTCGGCGATGAACGCCGCGGTGTACACGGTCAAGGCCAGGGTCAGGGCCAGCAGTTCCGGGATCAGTACCCAGCCACCGACGAAGTTGAAACCCTTGAGCTCCGGTTTTTCCCAGTGCACCGGCGCGCCGAACACCAGGGAGCACAACGCCGGAATCACCAGCATCAACGCCAGGCCGGTCCAGAACTTGTGGAAAGGCACACCGGTCGCTTCGAAGCGACGGTTAGCCCAGCGGCTCATCAGCACCACGGCGACGATCGCCACCAGGATGCTCACGGCGAACGGCCAGAATCCATCAGCGATCTTGGCCGCCGGCATGTTCAGGCCACGGGCGCTGACAAAGAAGGTGTCGCCGAAGTTGTGGCTGTTGCGCGGCCCCGGCATGGTCAGGAACACCGCGAAGTACCAGAACAGGATTTGCAGCAGCGGCGGAATATTGCGGAAGACTTCCACATAGACAGTCGCCAGCTTGGCGATGATCCAGTTCTTCGACAGGCGCGCGACGCCGACGATGAATCCGAGGATCGTTGCCAGGATCACGCCGATGAAAGTCACCAGCAGGGTATTGAGCAAGCCGATGACGAACACCCGGGCATAGCTGTCCGATTCGGTGTAGTCGATCAGGTGCTGGGCGATGCCGAAACCGGCACTGCGCTCGAGAAAGTCGAAGCCGGAGGTGATGCCCCGGTGCTGCAGGTTGGTCTGGGTGTTATCGAACAGATACCAGCCCATGGAGACCACCGCCACAATGGTGATGATCTGGAACAGCCACGCACGCACTTTTGGATCGCTGAGGCTGAACCTCTGCTTTGGTGCGCCGATAGAATTTTGCATGAAGTGCCCCGCAAAGAATGGAACAGAACATCACCCGGCGGTTGGCCCGCCGGGTGATAGAACCATTAGCGCACTGGTGGTGCGTACTGAATGCCGCCGTTGTTCCACAGCGCGTTCAGGCCGCGGTCGATTTCCAGTGGAGTGCTCTTGCCGAGGTTTTTCTCGAACACTTCACCGTAGTTGCCGACCTGCTTGACGATCTGCACGACCCAGTCTTTCTTCACTTTCAGGTCTTTGCCGTACTCGCCGTCGCTACCCAGCAAACGGGCGACGTCCGGGTTCTTGGTGCTCTTGGCTTCAGCCTCGACGTTTTTCGAAGTGATGCCTGCCTCTTCGGCGTTGAGCATGGCGTAGCCAACCCAGCGCACGATGGCCAGCCACTCGTCGTCGCCATTACGTACGACCGGGCCCAGTGGTTCCTTGGAAATGGTTTCCGGCAGGACCACGTAGTCTTTCGGCGCGGCCAGCTTGCTGCGCTGGGCGAACAGTTGCGACTTGTCGGAGGTCAACACGTCGCAACGACCGGATTCCAGCGACTTGGCGCTTTCATCGGAGGTATCGAAGGTGATCGGGGTGTACTTCAGGCCATTGCCGCGGAAGTAGTCGGAAACGTTCAGCTCGGTGGTGGTACCGGCCTGAATGCAGATGGTCGCGCCATCCAGTTCCTTGGCACTTTTCACGCCCAGCTTGTTGTTGACCAGGAAGCCGATGCCGTCGTAGTAGGTAATGAAGCCCGGGAATTTCAGGCCCATGCCCGCGTCACGGGAGCTGGTCATGGTGGTGTTGCGCGACAGCAGATCGATTTCGCCGGATTGCAGCGCGGTGAAACGCTCCTTGGCGTTCAACTGACTGAACTTGACCTTGGTCGCGTCGCCGAATACAGCCGCCGCTACCGCACGGCAGACGTCAGCATCGATACCGACAATCTTGCCGGTGGAGTCTGGAACCGAGAAGCCTGGCAAGCCATCGCTGACGCCGCACTGCACGAAACCTTTCTTCTGTACTGCATCCAGGGTTGCGCCCGCCTGGGCAAACCCGCTGACACCGAGTACTGCGGCCGCAGTCACGACTGCCAGGGTGGATTTCAACATCTTCATTCAAACCTCCAGTTTTGCTCTTGTTGTGTCGGAGCTTGAGTCCTGCCGCACCCTTATGAGGCGCTGTTGACCCGTGTTGGCTTGTTGTAGGGTCAAGCGGCGTCAGACTTTCGCTATGAGTCTAGTAGGAGAAAATCCACATAATGGAAAACTCACTTCTCACCAATCGGCCGAACGGGCTGTAGCCCTTTCTTGTCTGCCCAGTCCGTAGCGGCCTGTGGCGAACGTCCATCACCGGATTTTTGCATTCCCGTCGCCGACGTTAGCCTGATAGTGTTACCGCCAGGCGCAGGATTGATTGCACGGGATTCCCCATAGCAAGGCCCGTACCACACTGCTCGCTAAAGCGATTCAGCGTGAGGTCAAGAGCAAAACTTGCAACCGTGCGACATCTTCTTAACTGATCGACCGAACGTGCACCTCAGCCCCGCACCGAATGCGGGCGCACGCACAAGACTGGAGCAAACATGAGCGAGCCCTTGATTCTTCACCCAGCCAAGACCGAAGACGCCTGCGTCATCTGGCTGCATGGCCTGGGCGCCGACCGTTTCGACTTCCTGCCGGTGGCCGAAGCCCTGCAGGAAACCCTCACGACCACGCGCTTCGTCCTGCCCCAGGCGCCGACCCGGGCCGTGACCATCAATGGTGGCTACGAGATGCCAAGCTGGTACGACATCCTGGCCATGAGTCCGGCCCGGGCAATCGACCGCGAACAACTGGAAGCTTCCGCCGATCGCGTCATCGAACTGATCGAACAACAGCGCGCCAGCGGAATAGACGCTTCGCGGATTTTCCTCGCGGGCTTTTCCCAGGGCGGCGCGGTGGTCCTGCATACCGCGTTTGTGAAATGGCAAGGCGCACTCGGCGGTGTCCTGGCGCTCTCCACTTATGCCCCGACCTTCAGCGACACACTCGAACTGTCGGCCAGCCAGCAGCGGATTCCGGCGTTGTGCCTGCACGGCCAGTACGACGAGGTCGTACAGAACTCCATGGGCCGTAGCGCCTACGAGCACCTGAAGAACCGTGGTGTCACCGTGACATGGCAGGAATACCCAATGGGGCACGAAGTGTTACCCGAGGAAATTCGCGACATTGGCACCTGGCTCGCCGACCGTTTGCGCTGATACCGGCACATCTGTGTCGCCGTGTGACCAACGCACTACGCCGCGCCCGTTTCTTGCATTACACTGGCCGGCGTACATTCCTTAACCAATTGATGAGATGACCGTGCTCAGAGCACTCAAGAAAATGTTCGGTAAAAGCGAGGCTGAGCAGCTCGCGCCCAGCTCCAGCGCCCCCACTCCTGCTACCAGCCACCGCACCGACGGTCATCAGCCTGGTCGAACCGCAACGGGTAGCGCAGCGAAAAGCGAGCCGGTGACCCCACCTGCCATCGAAACGCCCAAGGCCCCAGCGCCACGCAGCGAGACGCCGAAACCGCGTCGCCCACGTGCGCCAAAACCACCGGCAGTGGCCTGGAAGCTCGAAGACTTCGTGGTTGAACCCCAGGAAGGCAAGACCCGCTTCCACGACTTCAAGCTCGCCCCTGAACTGATGCACGCCATCCAGGACCTCGGTTTCCCGTACTGCACGCCGATCCAGGCACAGGTCCTGGGCTACACCCTGGCCGGCAAGGACGCCATCGGTCGCGCTCAAACCGGTACCGGCAAAACCGCCGCGTTCCTGGTGTCGATCATCACCCAACTGCTGCAAACCCCGCCGCCGAAAGAACGCTACATGGGCGAGCCGCGGGCGCTGATCATTGCCCCGACCCGCGAGCTGGTGGTGCAGATCGCCAAGGACGCAGCCGACCTGACCAAGTACACCGGCCTCAACGTCATGACCTTCGTCGGCGGCATGGATTTCGACAAGCAGCTCAAGCACCTTGAAGCCCGTCATTGCGACATCCTCGTCGCCACGCCCGGCCGCCTGCTGGACTTCAACCAACGCGGCGACGTGCACCTGGACATGGTCGAAGTGATGGTGCTGGACGAAGCCGACCGGATGCTCGACATGGGTTTCATCCCACAAGTGCGTCAGATCATTCGCCAGACCCCGCCGAAAAGCGAACGCCAGACCTTGCTGTTCTCCGCCACCTTCACCGAAGACGTGATGAACCTGGCCAAGCAGTGGACCACCGATCCGGCTATCGTCGAGATCGAAGTCACCAACGTTGCCAACGAAAACGTCGAGCAGCACATCTACGCGGTGGCCGGCGCCGACAAATACAAACTGCTCTACAACCTGGTCAACGACAACGGTTGGGAGCGAGTCATCGTGTTCGCCAACCGCAAGGACGAAGTGCGGCGCATCGAAGAACGCCTGGTGCGCGACGGCATCAATGCGGCGCAGTTGTCTGGCGACGTGCCGCAGCACAAGCGCATCAAGACCCTCGAAGGCTTCCGCGAAGGCAAGATCCGCGTACTGGTGGCCACCGATGTGGCCGGCCGCGGCATCCACATCGACGGCATCAGCCACGTAATCAACTTCACCCTGCCGGAAGTGCCGGACGACTACGTACACCGCATCGGTCGTACCGGTCGCGCGGGCGCTGACGGCGTGTCCATCAGCTTTGCCGGTGAAGACGACTCGTACCAGCTACCGTCCATCGAAGAGCTGCTGGGGCGCAAGATCAGTTGCGAAACCCCGCCGACCCATCTGTTGCGGCCTGTAGAGCGCAAACGCCCGTAAGATAGGGTCACGATAAAAGAAGCGCAGCCGACCACGGACTGCGCTTTTTTTACGCCCGGATATTGCCAAACAGAACAATAAGTCCACAATGGACAAATTAGTTTAGTTGCGACTTCATGGAGTCCCTGCATGTCCAGCACCCCTTTAGTGATCGCCCAAGAACAGGCCCGCGAACTGCTCGCCCGGGTCGACGTGCCGCAGATCTTGCGCAAGCTGTTCCGCGATCTGGCGGCAGGCCAGGCCGTACAGCCGGCCCAGCAACTGGTGGAGTTCCCCCAGGGTGCTGGCGACTTCATCAACTACCTGGGAGTGCTGGCCGGGGACGGCGTGTACGGGATCAAGACCTCGCCCTACATCGTTCGCGAGCAGGGCCCGCTGGTCACCGCCTGGACCTTGCTGATGTCGATGCAGACCGGTCAGCCGCTGCTGCTGTGCGATGCCGGCGAACTGACCACCGCGCGCACGGCGGCGACGACGGCAGTAGCGGTCGATGCCCTGGCACCAGAGCAAGCGACGAAACTGGCGATCATTGGCAGCGGCAAGGTCGCCCAGGCGCACCTGCATTACGTCAAGGGTCTGCGCGACTGGCAGAGCATCAGCCTGTACTCGCCAAATCTGCTCGATGATGCTGAAACCATCGCCCTGCTCAAAGCCATCGAGCCACGCGTAAACATCGCCAGCAGCCGCGAGACTGCGGTCGCGGATGCCGACGTGATCATGCTCTGCACCTCCTCCGCCGGCCCGGTGATCGACCCCGCCAGCTTGAGCAAACCAGCACTGATCACCTCCATCAGCACCAATGCCCCGCGCGCTCACGAAGTGCCGCCGCACAGCCTCAAGGACATGCAGGTGTTCTGCGACTACCGTCTGACCACACCAGGCTCGGCCGGCGAAATGCTGATCGCCGGTGAGCAGCATGGCTGGAACCCGACGGCAATTCTCGGCGATTTGCCTGACCTGCTCAGCGGCAAGGTGCCGCGTCCGGACTACGCGCGTCATGTGTTCTTCCGCTCGATCGGTTTGGGCCTGGAAGACATTGCACTGGCCAATGCCATTTACCCGTTGGCGCACTGACAGGAGCCGCTCATGCCCCAGGCTGACTTCATCATCATCGGCGGCGGTATCGCCGGTGCCTCCACCGGTTTCTGGCTGTCCAAGCAGGGTCGGGTGATCGTGCTCGAGCGCGAGTCCCATCCCGGCTACCACTCGACCGGACGCTCGGCGGCCTTGTACACCGCCGCCTATGGCACGCCCCAGGTACGCGCGCTGACCCAGGCCAGCCGCGAATTCTTCGATGCGCCGCCGCCAGGTTTCTGCGAGCACCCGTTGCTGACCCCGCGCGGCGAGATGACTGTCGACTTCAGCAATGACCCGGCCGAGCTCAACAACCAATACCTCAGCGCCAAAGCCACCGTGCCGCAGATGCAACTGCTCAGTGCCGACGAGGCCTGCGTGCGCCTGCCGATCCTGCGTCGGGAAAAAGTCTTCGGCGCGCTTTATGATCCGACCGCGACCGACATCGACACTGACGCGCTGCACCAGGGTTACCTACGGGGTATCCGGCGCAACCAGGGCGAAGTGCATACCGACAGCGAAGTGCTCGGCCTGACACGCGATGCCGCCGGCCACTGGCAGGTGCAAACCGCCACGCAGACCTTCAGCGCGCCGATCATCATCAATGCCGCCGGCGCCTGGGCTGACAAGCTCGGAGAGCTGGCAGGCGCCCGTCCGCTGGGCCTGCAACCCAAGCGCCGCGCCGCATTTATTTTTGCCGGGCCAGAAGGCGTGGACATCCACAATTGGCCGATGCTGGTCAGCCTCGACGAGTCCTTCTACATGAAGCCCGACGCCGGCATGTTTCTAGGCTCGCCGGCCAACGCCGACCCGGTCGAACCCCATGATGTACAGCCCGAAGAGCTGGACATCGCCATGGGCATCTACCAGATCGAAGAAGCCACCACCCTGACCATTCGCCGCCCGACCCGCACCTGGGCCGGCCTGCGCAGTTTTGTCGCCGATGGCGATTTGATCAGTGGCTTCGACCCACAAGTGCCTGGGCTGTTCTGGGTTGCGGCGCAAGGCGGCTACGGCATCCAGACCTCGCCCGCCATGGGCCAGGCCAGCGCCGCGCTGGTTCGCGGTGAGGCCCTTCCTCAGCACCTGTGCGAATTCGGCCTCAGCGCTGAAATGCTCTCGCCTTCGCGCCTCGGCTGACTGTCGCTGGGGTGACGTCCGACCTCGATTACGGCAAACTTCCTGCGCCCCTCGCCCACGGGGCGCCGATTGCCTGGAGCACCACCCATGACCTCACCTCTACCCGATCCTGCACTGGATAACTTCCGGGCGATCGCCGACGCCATCGCCACGCTGTTTTTCCCCCATGCCGAGGTGGTGCTGCACGACCTGCGTACGCAGAAGATCGACTACATCGCCAACAACCTGTCCAAGCGCGAGATCGGCGACGACGCAGCGCTGGAGGACATGCTCAGCGGCGAGGTCAGCGAGCGCAATATTGGCCCGTACGAAAAGCTCAACTGGGATGGCCAGAAGATTCGCAGCCTCAGCAGCGTGCTGCGCGACAGCCAGGGCCACCCGCTGGCCGTGCTGTGCATCAACCTGAACATTTCCCTGTTCGAAAACGCCAAGGCCGCACTGGATCTGTTCCTCTCACCGAGCAAACTGATTCCGCAGCCCGATGCGCTGTTTCGCGATGACTGGCAGGAGCGCATCAACACCTTCCTGCACAACTGGCTGCGGGAACGGCAACTGGGATTGAACGTGCTGACCCGCGAACACAAGCGCGAGCTGGTGCTGGCCCTGCATGCCGAAGGCGCCTTCAAGGGTAAAAGCGCGTCCAACTATGTGGCCAATGTGCTGAACATGGGGCGGGCGACGGTGTACAAGCATTTGAAGGAGTTGAAGAGCTGAAGTTTTGCGGGGGCTGTTAAGGCCCCATCGCCAGCAGGCTGGCTCTGTAGGAGCTGGCTTGTGTAGGAGCTGGCTTGCCAGCGAAAGCCGCCTTATGCCGTGCATCGCCAGATCCGACGCCTTCGCCGGCAAGCCGGCTCCTACAGAATCATGGTTCGGTCACAATATTCGGGGTATCCACAAAAACTGTAGGAGCTGCCCGGGCGGCGCTCCGCTGCTCGCGATAGCGGATGATCAATCGCCGTAAATATCCGACTTGAAATACTTCTCGGAAATCTTCAGGTATTCGCCATCCGCGCGAATCGCATCGATGGCGCTGTTCAACTGGCTGACCAGTTCGGTATTGCCCTTGCGCACGGCTATCCCGGCGCCCTCGCCCACGTATTTAGGGTCCTTGAGCTCCGGTCCGACAAAGGCGTAGCCCTTGCCACGGGGCATCGACAGGAAGTCGTTGAGCGGGATGGTGTCGGCAAAAATCGCGTCGAGACGCCCGGCGGCCAGGTCCATGTAGATCTCTTCGTTGTTGCTGTAGCGCTTGACGTTGATGCCCTTGGGTTCGAACACCTCGGTGGCATAGCGGTCGGTGGTGGTGGCGCGCTGCACGCCGACGGTCTTGCCCTTGAGGCTGGCGTACTGATCATCCACCGTTGCGCCTTCCTTCATTACCAGACGCGATGAAGTGAAGTAGTACTTGTGGGTGAAATCCACCGACTTCTTGCGATCGTCGTTGATGGTCATGGACGACAGCGCCATGTCGATTTTCTTCACCTTGAGGGAAGGAATCAGACCGTCAAACTCGCCCTCGACCCACACACACTTGACCTTCATCTCGGCGCACAAGGCGTTGCCGATGTCGTAGTCGAAACCGACGATCTCGCCCTTGTCGGTTTTCGAGGCGAACGGTGGGTAGGCGGCTTCGATGCCGATACGCAGGGTCTTCTCGGCGGCGAACACTGAGCTGCACGCCAACAGGCTCAGGGCCAGACCGGTGATGAGGGGGAATTTCTTCATGTTGGTTTTCTCGCGAGTTGTTGTTGGTTTGGCAAGAGAGAAGAAAGCGTCAATCGGTGAAGCCTTTTTTTGTACTTATAATTCCATACTGGACTTTTATGTATTTGGCGTCAATCGGGCAAATGCGGGCCGGGCCAGCCGATGGTCGGGTGGCTGGAAATTGAGATTTTCAGGGAGGCAAATGCCGCCTTCGTCGGAACGCCGCCCGGAGCAAGCCCGCTCCTACATTGGGCGCGGATCAAACTGTAGGAGCGAGCCGGCTCCGGGCGGCGTTCCGACGATGGGGCCAGAACAGGCAATACAAAAACTAAAGGACTCAACGCTTCCAGCGATCCGCCGCCGCATGATCACTGTCACGCCCTTCCACCCAGCGCGGCCCCTCGCTGGTGGTTTCTTTCTTCCAGAACGGCGCGCGGGTCTTCAGGTAGTCCATGACAAAGGCGCAGGCGTCGAATGCCGCCTGGCGGTGGGCGCTGGTGGCGCCGACGAACACAATGGGTTCGCCCGGCTCCAGGGCGCCGATGCGGTGCAGCACTTCGAGCTTGAGCAGCGGCCAGCGCTGTTCGGCTTCAATGGCGATCTTGCCCAGGGCTTTTTCGGTCATGCCCGGATAATGTTCGAGGAACATCCCGGCGACATCGAGGCCATCGTTGAAGTCGCGCACATAGCCGACAAAACTCACCACCGCTCCGACGCCGACATTGGCGTCATGCAGTGCATTGACCTCAGCACCCGGATCGAACGCCGCCGATTGCACACGGATCGCCATGGCTCAGCCTCCGGTGACGGTCGGAAAGAACGCCACTTCGTCGCCATCGCTGAGCGGTTCGTCCAGCTGGCACAGGTCTTCATTGCGCGCGCACATCAGGTTCTGCTCGCTCAACACCTCGGCACCTTCACGCTGTGCCAACAGTGCGCGAACATCGTCGACCGTGGCGAATTCACCCTCGACCCGCTCCGAATCCATGCCCAGGGCTTCGCGGTATCGGGCAAAGTATTTGACTGTCACTTTCATTGGTCGTCCGCCTGATAGTGCCCGCTCTTGCCACCGAGTTTTTCCAGCAAACGCACGTTCTCGATGACCATGCCGCGGTCCACCGCCTTGCACATGTCATAGAGGGTCAGCGCTGCCACGCTGGCGGCGGTCAGGGCTTCCATTTCCACGCCGGTCTGCCCGGACAGCTTGCAGCGAGCGGTGATATGCACCGTATCGAGCCCTTCGGCGTTCAGCTCGACCTTGACCCCGGTCAGCAGCAACGGGTGGCACAGGGGGATCAGATCCGAGGTTTTCTTCGCCGCCTGAATGCCGGCAATGCGCGCCACGGCAAACACATCACCCTTGGGGTGGCCGCCGCTGACGATCATTTGCAGGGTTTCGGGGAGCATGCGCACACGCGCTTCGGCCGTGGCTTCACGGAACGTCACGGTTTTTTCAGTGACGTCGACCATATTGGCGCGACCTTGGGAATCGAGATGAGTCAGCACAGGGTTACTCCTGATCAGGAGCCCCGATTGTAAACCTGCCGGTCAGATTTAAGCACCCTTGTTTGTAGGGTTATCCGCCACGCAAAAAAAACCGGGCGGCTTTCAAGGCCGCCCGGTGTGTGTGAAAAGTTACAGATGAGACTCTGCGTATTCAGCCAGAATCGAACGAGGCACCCCTTGCAGGGTGATGTGCACACCGTTGGGGAAATCCTTGAAGCGTTCAGTCAGGTAGGTCAGCCCGGAGCTGGTCGCGGACAGGTAAGGGGTGTCGATCTGTGCCAAGTTGCCCAGGCACACCACTTTGGAACCGGCGCCGGCACGGGTGATGATGGTTTTCATCTGGTGCGGGGTGAGGTTCTGGCATTCGTCGATCAGGATCAGGCTTTGCTGGAAGCTGCGGCCGCGGATGTAGTTGAGGGATTTGAACTGCAAAGGCACTTTGCTGAGGATGTAATCGACACTGCCATGGGTGCTTTCGTCATCCATGTGCAAGGCTTCGAGGTTGTCGGTGATGGCGCCCAGCCAAGGCTCCATTTTTTCCGCTTCGGTGCCTGGCAGGAAGCCGATTTCCTGGTCCAGCCCCTGCACGCTGCGGGTCGCGATGATGCGCCGGTAACGCTTGCTGACCATGGTCTGCTCGATGGCGGCTGCCAGCGCGAGGATGGTTTTGCCGGAGCCGGCCGCGCCTGACAGGTTGACCAGGTGGATGTCCGGATCGAGCAACGCATACAGCGCCAGGCTCTGGTAGATGTCACGCGGTTTCAGGCCCCAGGCTTCCTGGTGCAACAGGGGTTCCTGATGCAGGTCGAGGATCAGCAGCTTGGCGTCTTCGATCTCTTTGATCCAGCCGACAAAGCCCTGTTCGTCGATGATGAATTCGTTGATGTGCACGGCCGGCAGGTTGTCGATCAGTTGCACTTGATGCCAGGTGCGACCGTGGTCCTGACGGGTCTCCACCTTGCTCACGCGATCCCAGAAGGAACCGCTCATGTTGTGATAGCCGTTAGGTAGCAGCGAGACGTCGTCGACCAATTGGTCGGTGCTGTAGTCCTCGGCCGCGATCCCGCAGGCGCGGGCCTTGAGACGCATGTTGATGTCTTTGGTGACCAGCACCACGGGCAGCTTGGGCTCGCGGGCGTGCAGGTCGATCAACTGGTTGATGATGATGTTGTCGTTCAGGTGCTCGGGCAGAATGATATTCGGCTCGGCGCGCTTGCTCATCAGAATTGACAGCAAGCCCTTGGGACCGCTTTTGCCACGCTGGATCGGCACACCCAGCTCGACGTCTTCCGGGGACGCCTCGCCCAGGGTCTTGTCGATCAGGCGAATGGCCTGACGGCACTCGGCCGCGACGCTGTGATGCCCACTCTTGAGCTTGTCCAGCTCCTCAAGCACGGTCATGGGGATGGCGACGTGGTGTTCTTCGAAGTTCAGAAGCGCGTTTGGATCGTGAATCAATACGTTGGTATCGAGTACATAAAGGATTGGCTGGTTGGAAGAAGGGCTACGTCCGTGATCATCCATACTCGGTCACCTTTGTGGGAGCCAGTCGACGCAATACCGTGACAGTGCTGCGCCTCGAAGTGGCCACCGAATTCCCCGGGGGGGCGTCCGGAGAATTGCACACAAGCGGGTCTTGGAAGACGCCACCTGTGCTGCAGGTTTCGGCGGTCTGTCTTCGTAATACTCCAAAACCCATGACAGGAAAAAGCACTTTGACACTTTTTTGATATTTATTTTTCACAGCGCTAAAAAGCGCTTGGCGGGTGACTCAGGCACCGTTAAAGTCGGAAGTCCGCCTGTAGCGAATTCTTCGCAAAAATCACCCCAAAGCCAATGTTTACGGGGTTTTGCCGTTTCAACGAAACGCGTCCTGACACTCTTCCCAACCGATCCCGCTTTGCGCCGTTTGCGCCATCAGCCAAGGCAATGCCGAGGTCACTGCATCTTGCCGGCTATTGAAGTTGATCACCCCGTGGCGCCACAACAACATCAGCGTCAGCACCCGCTGCCCACTGGCCTCTGCGCTCAACTGACGGTTGCTGTCCATGGGATCGATGTCCCACAGCGCCACCTGCAAGCCCTGAGCCTTGAAAAAGCCCGCCCCATCGGCCCGGCGCTGACCATTGGGTGGACGGAACAGCGGCACGAAGTTCTCCGGCAGTTTGTTCTTCACCAGGTCGACGCTGCGGGTGATCGAATACTGCCAGTCCTGCCAATGACTGTGGGCACGAAACTCCCAGCCCATGACACCGACGCACTGCCCCGAGTAAAGATTCTGCAACTGCGCCACCGAGCCCTGGGCCAGGCGAGCCTGGACCTCGCTGCCGAGCACGAAGAAGGTCGCCGTCAGTTTTGCCTCACGCAGGTACTCGGCCAGCCAGGCGCTGTGATCCGGTACCAGGTTGGCACCACTGTCAAAACTGAGGACAAACAGCCGGTCATTCAACTGCTCGCCATTGCGCTCGTGATCACCGAGCAATTCGACCTCGCTGCTGGTTTGCGGCAGCAGCGCGGCCTTGCGCAGTTGTTCGTCCAGATAGCGCTCATGGAACTGCCGGCTCGGCTCGGCCCAACGGGTGTAGTAGGAGTCTTCGCCGAGTTCGAACTTGCCCGCCTGCTCGCGCAGGGTGTCGCGGTCCTCCACCAGGAAGCAGAAGGAGGCATCCTGGTCGCAGCTTTGCTGGGCGAAGTTGTAGTTGGCCAGCAGGCGCACCCACATCCGCTCACGCAGGCGGTTGATCGCGTCGAGGTTGATCATCCGCAGCCCCAGGCGCTGCTTCAACGCAGCCTCATCCAGTGCCTCGCTGGCGAGCAGCGCGCGGGCGAAGGTCAGGATCTCGGCCCGCGAGGCGACATCGAACAGTGTCGGATTTGACAGCTGTTCCGGCCAGGTACTGCGGTCCAGTGTCGCCGGCCCGACAGGCGCGGCAGTGGCCGCAAGGCTGAACAGACAGGCCGCAAACAGTAAAGCGCTACGCACAGGGTGACTCCTCCGAAAACCCGCGCGGCACTATAGCCGATTCGCCGCCCGCCTCCGCCATTGCGCGCACCGCCGATCAGCTATGACCCCGATAGCTGGAGTCCTGCCGCCCAACCCCCTAGAATCGCCGCACGTTCAAAGGAGACGACTGCATGCTGATGGTGATTTCCCCCGCCAAGACCCTCGATTACGAAACGCCTCCGGCCACCCAGCGCTTCACCCAGCCGCAGTACCTGGACCATTCCCAGGAACTGATCGAGCAACTGCGCGAGCTGACGCCGGCGCAGATCAGCGAACTGATGCACGTTTCCGACAAGATCGGTGGCCTCAACGCCGCGCGCTTCGGCAGCTGGACCCCGGCCTTCACCCAGGACAACGCCAAACAGGCGCTGCTGGCGTTCAAGGGTGACGTCTACACCGGGATGAATGCCCAGACCTTCAGCGAAGCCGACTTCGACTACGCGCAACAACACCTGCGCATCCTCTCCGGCCTCTACGGCCTGCTGCGCCCGCTGGACCTGATGCAACCCTACCGCCTGGAAATGGGCACCAAGCTGGCCAACGCCCGGGGCAAGGACCTATACGCCTTTTGGGGCACGCAGATCAGCGAATGGCTGAATGAAGCCCTGGCCGAGCAAGGCGACGACGTGTTGCTCAACCTGGCCTCCAACGAGTACTTCTCGGCGGTCAAGCGCAGCGCCCTGAACGCGCGGATCATCAACACCGAGTTCAAGGACCTGAAGAACGGTCAGTACAAGATCATCAGCTTCTACGCGAAAAAAGCCCGGGGCCTGATGAGCCGGTTCGTCATTCAGGAACGCATCAACGACCCCGCAGCCCTCACCGGCTTTGACCTGCAGGGCTATCGCTACAGCGCCGAACAGTCGAAACCGGACAACCTGGTATTCCTGCGCGATCACGCACCGGAATAAGGCAAAGATGGCGCGCGACAGCCTCGGCTGTCGACGTGCCAAATCCTCCCTGGACTCCCGCCAAATTCGTCATTTTTGTGACGCCAAAAATCCACCACAGCCCTGCGCTAACTTTAATTTCACTCGACAGGGGTGATTTTTTTCACTAGTGGCACCGTTTTTTTTGTTCGGTAGTGGCATAAAACTATCCCCGCTAATTATCTCCCCATATATAAAGGGCCAAACGGCAAGTGCTATCAATTTGAAAGCAGTGCCATCTTTGGCAATATTTCAAGAGATTTCAAAAATCAGGATGAGCGGCCATGAACTATCTGAAAATGCACCGCTCATACCACCGGTAACGATTCTTCACGAACACGTAGGAGATGACTTACGCAAAGCACGAAGCCAATAACCAAGTTGCCACATTGAACTTGATGCCTGGCGGTCGTGCTTCGGGAATAACAGTGAATGACCGGAGAACCTCTCAACTCACTATCCCCAAAAGGCCAGCGCCTCGCCCCTGAAGGGTACTGATATCAGTACCAGGCGCCTGCACCAGAGCCTCCTCAGCGGGGGCCTGGCTGCTTATCAGGGCGAGCCGACACAAGCGGCCAAAGTTACGCACAACTTGAGTGCACTTATTTAGCCACTCGCAATTGAACATGCCACTACGGGTAGTTTTGCGCCTGCGGGAAAGTTGCGAGTGCACTTCGACCACAGAACATCATTAACTTCGGCCATTTAATGGCGTGATAAACACAGAGGTAATTACGATGCGCATCAGCATATTTGGTTTGGGTTATGTCGGCGCGGTCTGTGCCGGTTGCCTGTCGGCCCGCGGCCATGACGTCGTGGGTGTCGATGTGGCCAAGGACAAGATCGACATGATCAACGCCGGGCGTTCACCCATCGTCGAGCCGGGCCTTGGCGAATTGCTCGCCCAGGGCATCGAGACCGGTCGTCTGCGCGGTACCACCAACTTCGCCGAAGCGATCCGCGATACCGACCTGTCGATGATCTGCGTCGGCACGCCGAGCAAGAAAAACGGCGACCTGGAACTCAACTACATCGAAGCGGTGTGCCGCGAGATCGGCTTTGTCCTGCGCGACAAGAGCACCCGCCACACCATCGTCGTACGCAGCACCGTACTGCCGGGCACCGTGGCCAACGTAGTCATCCCGATTCTCGAAGATTGCTCGGGCAAGAAAGCCGGCGTCGACTTCGGCGTGGCGGTGAACCCGGAGTTCCTGCGTGAAAGCACCGCCATCGCCGACTACGACCAGCCACCGATGACCGTCATCGGCGAGTTCGACAAGGCCTCGGGCGACGTCCTGCAATCGCTGTACGAGGAACTCGACGCGCCGATCATCCGCAAGGACATCGCCGTCGCCGAAATGATCAAGTACACCTGCAACGTCTGGCACGCCACCAAAGTGACCTTCGCCAACGAGATCGGCAACATCGCCAAGGCCGTCGGTGTCGATGGCCGTGAAGTGATGGACGTGGTCTGCCAGGACAAGACCCTCAACCTGTCCCAGTACTACATGCGCCCCGGCTTCGCCTTCGGCGGTTCCTGCCTGCCGAAAGACGTACGTGCCCTGACCTACCGCGCGGGCTCCCTGGACGTCGAGGCACCGCTGCTCAACTCGCTGATGCGCAGCAACGAGTCCCAGGTGCAGAACGCTTTCGACATCGTCTCCAGCCACGACAAGCGCAAGGTCGCCCTGCTCGGCCTGAGCTTCAAGGCCGGCACCGACGACCTGCGCGAAAGCCCGCTGGTGGACCTCGCGGAAATGCTCATTGGTAAAGGTTTCGACCTGAGCATCTACGACAGCAACGTCGAGTACGCCCGGGTGCATGGCGCCAACAAGGACTACATCGAATCGAAGATCCCTCACGTTTCGTCCTTGCTCAACTCGGACTTCGACGAGGTGATCAACAACTCGGACGTGATCATCCTCGGCAACCGCGACGAGAAATTCCGCAGCCTCGCGCACACCGTCCCCCACGGCAAACAGGTGATCGACCTGGTCGGCTTCATGGCCAAGGCCACCAACCCGACGGCGCGCACGGAAGGGATTTGCTGGTAAGGCGGCTGATCCGGGAAACACCGCAACCGCTTCGCGGTTGATCGCGAGCAGGCTCGCTCCCACAGGGTCCTGCTTGCTCGCGATGGCGGCGCACGCCACATCGGCGTCGTTCGCCAGCCTTAACCCCATCGGGCCGCCCCGCCGGCGCGCCCGAGATCGAGATGGATGCAGATTATGCACAGGCTAAAGCACGGCCTACTCCAGGCCGCCGGTTGGCTGCTGTTTTCATGTTTACTGATGGGCCTCGCCCTGGCGTTGCCCGCGTCCACTTTCGACTCCGAGTCGAAGGACTTCATTTTCCTGATTGGCGCCGTGGGCATCTGGCGCTACTCGATGGGTGCCACGCATTTCCTGCGCGGCATGCTGTTTCTCTACGTGGTCTACCCGCACCTGCGGCGCAAAGTGCGCAAGCTGGGCAAGGCGGCGGACCCGTCCCATGTCTTCCTGATGGTCACCAGCTTTCGCATCGACGCGCTGACGACCGCCCAGGTCTATTGCTCGGTGATCCGCGAGGCCATCGAATGCGGCTTCCCGACCACCGTGGTGTGCTCGATCGTGGAAATGTCCGATGAGCTGCTGGTGAAAAGCCTGTGGGCAAAAATGAACCCGCCGAGCCACGTCAAACTGGATTTCGTGCGCATCCCCGGCACCGGCAAGCGTGACGGCCTGGCCTTCGGTTTCCGTGCGATCTCCCGCCACCTGCCGGACGACCGCGCGGTGGTAGCGGTGATCGATGGCGACACCGTGCTCGCCGAAGGCGTAGTGCGCAAGACCGTGCCCTGGTTCCAGCTGTTCGACAACGTCGGCGGCCTGACCACCAACGAATTCTGCGAAGTGCGCGGCGGCTACATCATGAGCGAATGGCACAAGCTGCGCTTCGCCCAGCGCCACATCAACATGTGCTCGATGGCCCTGTCCAAGCGCGTGCTGACCATGACCGGACGCATGTCGGTGTTCCGCGCCAGCGTGGTGACCAACCCGGAGTTCATTGCCGACGTCGAAAGCGACTCGCTGCAGCACTGGCGCCTGGGCCGCTTCAAGTTCCTCACCGGCGACGACAAGTCCAGCTGGTTCAGCCTGATGCGCCTGGGCTACGACACCTTCTACGTGCCGGACGCGGCGATCAACACGGTGGAGCACCCGCCGGAGAAAAGCTTCATCAAGGCCAGTCGCAAATTGATGTTCCGCTGGTACGGCAACAACCTGCGGCAGAACTCCCGCGCCCTCGGCCTGGGGATCAAGCGCCTGGGCCTGTTCACCTCAGTGGTGCTGTTCGACCAGCGCGTATCGATGTGGACCTCGCTGCTGGGCCTGACCGTGGCGATCATCGCCAGCTTCAAATACGGCACCGCGTTCATCCTCGTGTACCTGCTGTGGATCGGCATCACGCGGCTGATCCTGACCCTGCTGCTCTCGTGCTCAGGCCACCGGATCGGCCCGGCGTACCCGGCGATCCTCTATTACAACCAGATCGTTGGCGCGCTGGTGAAGATCTACGTGTTCTTCCGCCTCGACCAACAGTCCTGGACGCGCCAACCCACTGCTCTGTCCCGTGATCTCGCCAGCTTTCAACGTTGGTTCAACACCTGGTCGTCTCGGACCATGACCTTCTCCGCCGGCAGCATTTTCGTCGCCGTGCTGCTGCTGATGGTCTGACCCACCTTGCCTGAATTAACTAGGAAATCGCCCCCTATGAATACCGCCGTGAATGTCAACGTAGTGCATGAATCCGAAGCCCAACGCCAACACGCCCGGGTCAAGATCCCGGCCAAGCTGCGCTTCTTCGGACCGGACCGCACGCCTGTCGAGGCGCGCCTGATCGACCTGTCGGCGGGTGGCCTGAGCTTCAATGGCGGGCAGATTCCGTTCAAGGTCGGCGAGGTGAAGAAGGGCCGCCTGCAGTTCCTGATCGACAACCTCGGCCTGGCCATGGACGTCGAGTTGATGGTGCGTTCCTGGGACCAGCAGACCGGCCGGGTCGGCTGCCAATTCCAGAACCTCGAACCGCAGGACATCTCCACCCTGCGCCACCTGATCACCTCGCACCTGTCCGGCGACATCGTGACCATGGGCGACGTGCTGGCGACCCTGCAACGGGACAACTTCACCAAGGCGCGCAAGAACAAGGACGGCGGCAGCGGCATGACTGCCTTCGGCCGTCTGCGTGCGGTGACCTTCAGCGCCGGCATTTTCATCGTCGGCCTGGCTGCGTTCGGCTTCATCCTCAAATCGGTGTACGGCATGTACTTCGTCAGCCACGCCCAGGCCGGGCTGGTCAGCGTGCCGGGGATGAACGTCACCATGCCCCGCGACGGCACCGTGCAAAGCCTGATCCAGACCGACGGCGTGGCCGCCAAGGGCGCGCCGCTGGCGACCTTCAGCACCAGCATGCTCGACGTGCTCAAGGGCCATCTGGATGAAGACCAGTTGCAGCCAGCCAAGGTCGAAGAACTGTTCGGCAAGCAGATGACCGGCACCCTGACTTCACCCTGCGACTGCATCGTCGCGCAGCAGATGGTCGCCGACGGTCAGTACGCCAGCAAGGGCGACGTGATCTTCCAACTGGTGCCGCGCAACAGCCAGGCCAACGTCGAGGCGCGCTTCTCCTATCGCCAGTTCGCCGACGTGCGCCCCGGCACCGCCGTGAGCTTCCAAGTGGCCGGTGAAGACAACGTGCGCAGCGGCAAGATCGTCAGCAGCACCAGCCTCAACAGCGCCGACCTGTCCTCCGACATTCGCGTGCAGATCAAACCGGACGAAGCGCTGGACAGTGCTTTGGCCGGGCGCCCGGTGGAAGTGAATAGCGATCGTGGCCCGAACCTGAGCTGGCTGATCGACAAAGCCATGGCCAATGGTCTTTAAGTCGAGGACATGCCTGTGACTCTTGCACCCCTCTTGAAAACACCTCGGTCACTGTGGGAGCTGGCCTGCCAGCGATCGCCGCACCGCGGTGTGTCTGATGTACCGCTTCGCGAGCAGGCTCGCTCCTACAAGGGATCGGTGGTGTGTGTGCTGGCGTTGGCGGTGAGCCTGGCTGGTTGCGCCGGCCTGCCCGATCAGCGCCTGGCCAACGAAGCCTTGAAGCGTGGCGATACCACGACTGCCGCAGCGAACTATCAGCAACTGGCGGACCTCGGTTACAGCGAAGCCCAGGTCGGTCTGGCGGATATCCAGGTCGACAGCCGCGACCCGGCGCAGATGCAAAAGGCCGAAGCGACTTACCGCGCCGCCGCCAGCGTTTCGCCGCGTGCCCAGGCTCGACTCGGACGCCTGCTGGTGGCCAAGCCAGGCTCCAGTGAAGCCGAGCGTCATGAAGCCGAAGCGCTGCTGAAAAAAGCTTCGGCCAGTGGTGAAGGCAACACCCTGATCCCGCTGGCGATGCTTTACCTGCAATACCCGCAGAGTTTCCCCAACATCAACGCCCAGCAGCAGATCAGCCAATGGCGCAGCGCCGGTTATCCGCAGGCCGGGCTGGCCCAGGTGCTGCTGTATCGCACCCAGGGCACTTACGACCAGCACCTGGACGACGTCGAGAAGATCTGCAAGGCCGCACTGAACAGCACCGACATCTGCTACGTCGAGTTGGCCACGGTCTATCAGAAACGTGCCCAACCCGAACAACAGGCCGAACTGCTCAAGCAGTTGCAGGCCAGCTTCAGTCGCGGTGCCGTCTCGGCCCAACGCGTCGACAGCGTGGCGCGGGTGCTCGGCGATGCCAGTCTCGGTCAGCCAGACGAAAAAACCGCCCAGGCCATGCTCGAGAAAATTGCTCCCGGCTACCCGGCGTCCTGGGTCAGCCTCGCGCAGTTGCTCTACGACTTCCCCGAACTGGGCGACGTCGACACGATGATGAAGTACCTGGAAAACGGTAGCGCCGCCGATCAGCCACGGGCCGAGCTGCTGCTGGGCAAGCTGTACTACGAAGGCAAATGGGTGCCGGCCGACGCCAAGGTCGCCGAGGCGCATCTGCAAAAAGCCGTGGGCAAGGAAGTTGCCGCCGACTACTACCTGGGGCAGATCTATCGCCGTGGCTACCTCGGCCAGGTCTACTCGCAAAAGGCCGTCGACCACCTGCTGACCGCTGCGCGCAACGGCCAGAACAGTGCCGACTTCGCCCTCGCCCAGCTGTTCTCCCAAGGCAAGGGCACCAAGCCCAACCCGCTTAACGCCTATGTCTTCAGCCAACTGGCGAAGGCCCAGGACACCCCGCAGGCCAATGAACTGGCGCAAACGATCGAAGCCCAACTGCCGCCAGCCCAACTGGCCGAAGCGCAACGCCTGCTGCAACAGGAACAGGCGATGCGTGGCGCCGTGAGCCAGAACCCGATCAGTGCCCAGGCCCTGCAAGAACAAGATGGTGAGGAATCCCTATGAAGTTGAATCCCTTTGTGAAGGCCGGCATTGGCCTGAGCTTCGCCCTGTTGTGGTCGTGCCCGACGTTGGCGGCGATGACCGAGACCAAGAATTTCGGCCTCGACGTGAAGATCACCGGCCAATCGGAAGACGACCGCGACCTCGGCACCGCCAGCGGTGGCGACGTCAACGGCGTCGGCCTCGACCTGCGTCCGTGGGTGTACGGCGAGAGCGGCAACTGGAGCGCCTACGCCATGGGCCAGGCCGTGACCTCCACCGACATCATCGAAACCGACACCCTGCAGCAGTCCGACACCGAAGGCAGCCAGAGCAGCAACGATGACGGGCGCAAGAGCAAGAAGAACTACCTGGCCATGCGCGAGTTCTGGGTCGGCTACAGCGGCCTGACGCCCTACCCCGGCGAGATCCTCAAGCTCGGTCGCCAGCGCCTGCGCAACGACGACGGGCAATGGCGCGACACCAATATCGAAGCCCTTAACTGGACCTTCGACACCACGCTGCTGAAAGCCAATGTCGGGGTCGCCGAGCGCTTCAGCGAATACCGCACCGACCTCACCGAACTGTCGCCGCAAGACAAGGACCGCCTGCACATCTTTGGCGATATCGCTACCCAGTGGACGCCGGGGCAATGGGTCGGCCTGCGCGCCCACCACACCCACGACAACGGCAAGCTCGACTACCCGACGCCCGGCGAAGCGCCCGAGGCCACCGACAAGAAACAGAATGGCGACCTCAGTTGGGTTGGCCTGGAAGCCAACAGCGACGCGTACAACTGGCGCAACACCAACACCGTCAACTACTGGGCCAGCCTCACCGGCATGAGCGGCGACCGTGACACCGTCAACCCGCTGAACGCCGACGGTAGCCAACCGGCGCAAGCCAAGCGCAGTGGCGATGTCGACGGCTGGGCCACCGACCTCGGCGTGCGTCTGCGCCTCGATCCGAAATGGCAGGTCGGCGCCGCCTACGCCCGCGCCAGTGCCGACTACGAGCAGAACGGCCTGCAGAGCAACCGCTCGAACTACACCGGCACCCGCGCCAGGGTCCATCGTTTCGGCGAGGCGTTCCGTGGCGAAATGAACAACATGCAGAGCGCCACCCTGTTCGGTTCCTGGATGATCCAGGACGACTACGACGCCAGCCTGGTCTACCACAAATTCTGGCGCGTCGACGGTAACAAGCCGGTCGGCAGCAACGGCATCAACGCCGTCGACAACAACTACGACGACGTCACCGGCGCCCTGCTCTCCAGCACCTCGCTGCCACTGGAAGACGGCAACAAGGACCTCGGCCAGGAAGTCGATCTGGTGGTCACCAAGTACTTCAAGCAAGGCCTGCTGCCGGCCAGCCTGAGCAAGTCGATCGACGAACCGGCAGCGCTGGTGCGCTTTCGTGGCGGCGTGTTCAAGCCGGGTGATGCCTATGGCAACCAGGTCGACTCGTACATGCACCGCGCATTCGTCGACGTGATCTGGCGCTTCTGATGCGAGCCGCCAAGGGAGTGCCCCGGATGAACAACCCCGCGATCAGTCTGCTGGCCGCCGCCCTGTTGCTGGCCGCCAATGCCGCCTGCGCCAGCGTCGAACCGAGCAAACCGGTGACCGTGGCCAAGGAGTTGCAGCAGGCCAAGACCTACACCGTCAGCAGCGCGCCGACCGGGCCGCTGGAACTGGCCGCACCGAAACTGCCCGACCTGTCCGGCTACACCGCCGAAGCGGCCGAAGCGAAGATCGTGCGCAGCAAGGCCGGCAAGGTCAGCGTGCGGCGGATGATGCAGGAGGACGCGCTGAAGGACTTTATCGGTGGTGACAACAAGATGGCCGAATGGGTGGTCCGTCAGCACGGCATTCCCCAGGCAATCTTCATCGATGACGGCTACCTGAACCTCAAGGACCTGAGCAAGAAGCTGCCCAAGCAGTACTTCAGCGAGACGTCGCCGGGGGTGTTCCTCGCGCGCCTGCCGATCGTGGTCGGGGCCAAGGGCATTCTCGAGATCGACAAACAGACCCAGGAACTGCGCCTGTCCGAGGAGGCCGGCTCGTTCCTGGTCAACGACGGCCAACTGTTCGTGCGGGACAGCAAGATCACCGGCTGGCGCGAGAAGGACAACGGCCCGGCAACCTTCCGTTCGCCCAAGGATTTTCGCCCGTTCCTGCTGGCCTGGGGCGGCACGCAGACCTACATCGTCAACAGCAAGATGGCCAGTTTCGGCTACGCCAACAGTAAGTCCTACGGGGTGAGTATTTCCCAATACACGCCGAACATGGCCAAGGTCCTCAAGCGCCCGGAACCGACCGGCTGGATCATCGGTTCGGAGTTCTCCGACATGTGGTACGGCTTCTACTGCTATGAAACCAGCGACTTCGTGGTCAAGGGCAACACCTACAAAGACAACATCGTCTACGGCATCGACCCCCACGACCGCTCCCATCGCCTGATCATTGCCGACAACACCGTCTACGGCACGAAGAAGAAGCACGGCATCATCATTTCCCGTGAGGTCAACGACAGCTTCATCTTCAACAACCGCAGCTACGACAACAAACTCTCGGGGCTGGTGATCGACCGTAACAGCGTCAACAACCTGGTCGCCTACAACGAGATCTACCGCAACCACACCGACGGCATCACCCTCTACGAGAGTGCCGACAACCTGCTGTGGGGCAACAAGGTGATCAGCAACCGACGCCACGGCATTCGTATTCGTAACAGCGTGAACATTCGCCTGTACGAAAACATCGCCATGGCCAACGGCCTGACCGGCCTCTACGGCCACATCAAGGACCTGTCCGACACCGACCGCGACATCAAGCTCGACCCGTTCGATGCCCAGGTCTCGCTGATCGTGGTCGGCGGTGAACTGGCGGCCAACGGCAGCGGCCCGATGTCCATCGACTCGCCGTTGAGTATCGAACTGTACCGGGTCTCGATGCTCGCCCCGACCAAATCCAGTGGCATCAGCTTCTCGGGGATCCTCGGCGAACGCCAGGACGAAATCCTCGACCTGCTGGTGCGCCAGCAAAAAGCCGTGCTGATCGACCCCGTCGAACGCCAGACCGAAATGCGCGACTGAGGATGACATTGATGAAGCCCCACCTGATCAAACTGCTCGGCCTGACCGGCATTGCCGCCGCCCTGCTGACCGTCAGTGACGCGGCCAGCGCCGCCAATGCCACGGCACCGACCTTCAGCGCCGAGCCGTGCTGCAACCTGTGCCCCGAAGCCCATGACGCGAAGAACTACACCACGCGTTACCAGCAGAACTTCACCACCCTGGTGCAAGCCCAGGGCGACTGGCTGTTCCGTACCCAGGAAGACCTGCGCACCGAATTCAACACCACGCCCGCCGGCTACCGCCGCCTCAAGCAACTGCACGAAGCGTTCAAGAGCAAGGGCGTGGAACTGGTGGTGGTCTATCAGCCAACCCGTGGCCTGGTGAACCGCAACAAGCTCAACCCCCAGGAAAAAGCCGCGTTCGACTACGACAAGGCGCTGAAGAATTACCAGGGCATGCTCGGGCGTTTCGCCGAGATGGGCTACGTGGTGCCGGACCTCTCGCCGCTGACCAACGAGTCGCTGCCCGAGACCCTGCCCGCCCACGATTTCTACTTCCGTGGCGACCAACACTGGACCCCGTACGGCGCCCAGCGCACGGCGAAAATCGTCGCCGAGAAAGTCCGTCAGTTGCCGCAATTCGCCGACATTCCCAAGCGTGAATTCGAGACCAAAAAGTCCGGGCGCATGGGCAAGACCGGCACCCTGCACAACATGGCCGGGCAACTCTGCGGCACCAGCTACGCGATCCAGTACATGGACCAGTTCACCACCGAACCCAAGGGCGAAGCCGCCGATGGCGACCTGTTCGGCGATTCCGGCAACCCGCAGATCACCCTGGTCGGCACCAGCCACAGCGGCAAGAACTACAACTTCGCCGGTTTCCTCGAAGAGGCGATTGGCGCAGACATTCTCAACGTCGCCTTCCCCGGCGGTGGCTTCGAAGGTTCGATGCTGCAGTACCTGGGCAGCGAAGATTTCCAGAAGAGCCCGCCGAAAATCCTCATCTGGGAATTCTCGCCGCTGTACCGCCTCGACCAGGAAACCATCTACCGGCAGATGATGGCGTTGCTCGACAACGGCTGCGAAGGCAAGGACGCGCTGATGAGCAGCAGCTCGACCCTCAAGCCGGGCAAGAACGAGCTGATGGTCAACAGCCGCAACATGGATTTGCGCAACAGCAGTCATCAGATCGACATCCGTTTCGCCGACCCGTCGGTGAAAACCCTGCAGGCCACCCTCTGGTACATGAACGGGCGCCACGAGGACATCAAGATCGACAAACCGGAAACCTCCGACACCGACGGTCGTTTCGCCTTTGAGTTGCGCACCGACGAAGACTGGGCCTCGCAGAACCTGCTGGCGGTCGAGGTCCAGGGCCCCGAAGCCGGCGCCGCGCCACAGAAAGTCGAAGCGAAAATCTGCAAACGCAACGTATTCCCCGGCGCGGGTCAACGTACCGCCCAGCTCGGGCAATGAGGTCTGCCATGCACACTGCACAACGCAAAAAGCTCTGGGTACCGGCCCTGCTCAGCCTGGCGATGTTCGCCGGCGCCACCCAGGCCGCCGCGCCATTGCGTCCGCCCCAGGGTTACTTTGCCCCGGTGGAAAAATTCAAGACTGGCGACAGCAGTGAAGGCTGTGACGCCGTACCGACGCCGTACACCGGTGCCCTGCAGTTTCGCAGCAAGTACGAAGGCTCCGACAAGGCCCGTTCGACCCTGAATGTGCAATCGGAAAAAGCCTTCCGCGAGACCACCGCCGACATTACCAAAATCGAGCGCGGCACCAGCAAACGGGTCATGCAGTTCATGCGCGACGGTCGCCCGCAGCAACTGGAGTGCACGCTGAACTGGCTGACCGCCTGGGCCCAGGCCGACGCGCTGATGTCCAGGGACTTCAACCACACCGGCAAGTCGATGCGCAAATGGGCGCTGGGCAGCATGGCCTCGGCCTACATTCGCCTGAAGTTCTCCGACTCCCATCCGCTGGCCAACCACCCGCAGCAAGCGCAACAAATCGAAGCCTGGTTCAGCAAGATGGCCGACCAGGTGGTCAGCGACTGGAACGACCTGCCGCTGGAGAAAACCAACAACCACTCGTACTGGGCCGCCTGGTCGGTGATGGCCACCTCGGTCGCCACCAACCGCCGCGACCTGTTCGACTGGGCCGTGAAAGAGTTCAAGGTTGGCGCCCACCAGGTCGACGCCCAGGGCTACCTGCCCAACGAACTCAAGCGCGAGCAACGGGCGCTGGCTTACCACAACTACGCGCTGCCACCGCTGGCGATGATCGCCAGCTTTGCCCAGGTCAACGGCGTCGACCTGCGCCAGGAAAACAACAGCGCACTCAAGCGCCTGGGTGAACGGGTGCTGGCCGGGGTCAAGGACCCGGACGAGTTCGAGGAGAAAAACGGCAAGGAACAGGACATGACCGACCTCAAGGTCGACTCCAAGTTTGCCTGGCTTGAACCCTACTGCTCGCTCTACAGCTGCTCGGCGGATGTGCTGGAGAAAAAGCACGGCATGCAGCCGTTCAAGAGTTTCCGCCTGGGCGGCGACCTGACCAAGGTCTATGACCCGGCCAATGAAAAAGGCTCCTGAAACCACCACGCCCCCTGCAGGGGCTGGCTTGCCAGCGAAGACGCCAGCACATCCGAAAAGGATGTCGAATGACACACCGCTTCGCTGGCAAGCCAGCTCCTACAAATGAATGGAACAACGCGGTGTACCTGTCACACCGCTTTCGCTGGCAAGCCAGCTCCTACATATCAAACAAGGAGAAACCGGGATGGTGTTTTCATCCAACGTGTTCCTGTTTTTGTTCTTGCCGATCTTTCTCGGCCTGTACTACCTGAGCGGGCAACGCTATCGCAACTTGCTGCTGTTGATTGCCAGCTACGTGTTCTATGCCTGGTGGCGCGTGGACTTTCTCGCGCTGTTCGCCGCCGTGACGTTGTGGAACTACTGGATCGGCCTCAAGGTCGGCGCTGCCGGCGTGCGCACCAAACCGGCGCAGCGCTGGCTGCTGCTCGGCGTCGCCGTCGACCTGTGCATCCTCGGCTATTTCAAGTACGCCAACTTCGGCGTCGACAGCATCAACGCGATGATGACCTCGGTGGGCCTGGAGCCTTTCATCCTGACCCACGTGCTGCTGCCGATCGGGATCTCGTTCTACATCTTCGAGTCCATCAGCTACATCATCGACGTCTACCGTGGCGACACCCCGGCCACCCGCAACCTGATCGACTTCGCCGCGTTCGTCGCGATCTTCCCGCACCTGATCGCCGGCCCGGTCCTGCGCTTTCGTGACCTGGCCGACCAGTTCAACCACCGCACCCACACCCTCGACAAATTCTCCGAGGGCTGCACGCGGTTCATGCAGGGCTTCATCAAGAAGGTGTTCATCGCCGACACCCTGGCGGTGGTCGCCGACCATTGCTTCGCCCTGCAGAACCCGACCACCGGCGACGCCTGGCTCGGCGCCCTGGCCTACACCGCGCAGCTGTATTTCGACTTTTCCGGCTACAGCGACATGGCCATCGGCCTGGGCCTGATGATGGGTTTCCGCTTCATGGAAAACTTCAAGCAACCCTACATCAGCCAGTCGATCACCGAGTTCTGGCGGCGCTGGCACATCAGCCTGTCGACCTGGTTGCGCGACTACCTGTACATCACCCTCGGCGGTAACCGCAAAGGCACCCTGACCACCTACCGCAACCTGTTCCTGACCATGCTCCTCGGTGGCCTGTGGCACGGCGCCAACATCACCTACATCGTCTGGGGTGCCTGGCACGGCATGTGGCTGGCGATTGAAAAAGCCATCGGCCTCAACACCTCGCCGCGCAGCTTCAACCCGATCCGCTGGGCCCTGACCTTCCTGCTGGTGGTGATGGGCTGGGTGATCTTCCGCGCGGAAAACCTGCACGTCGCCGCCCGCATGTACGGCGCCATGTTCAGCTTCAGCGACTGGTCGCTCTCGGAGCTCAACCGCGCCAGCCTCACCGGCCTGCAAGTGGCAACCCTGGTGGTGGCCTACGCGACCCTGGCGTTCTTCGGCCTGCGGGATTTCTACCGCAACCGGCCGCCGGCCAAGGACAGCGTTGCGCCAAGCCAGCCCGTCGACGGCGGAGCTCTGAGCCTGGCCGGTGGCGCCGTGGTGGATTGGCCGCGCTACGCCATGCGCGCGCTGGTGCTGCTGCTGTTCATCGCTTCGATCCTGAAACTCTCGGCGCAAAGCTTCTCGCCGTTCCTTTACTTCCAGTTCTGAGGGATCTGACCATGACCCGCTCATTACGCGTGTTCTACATCGCCCTGTTCCTGGTGACCCTGCTGGTCCTGGGCCTGTGGTCGGTACGCAGCTTCTTTGGCTTCAGCACCAACAACGAGGCCACCGTGCTCAACGGTCGCTGGACCAAGGCCGTGGAAACCCACTACGACGATGAATTCCCGATCAAGCGCCTGGGCACCAACCTGTGGGCGGCGCTGGATTTCAAGCTGTTCAACGAAGGTCGTCCGGGCGTGGTGCTCGGTCGCGATCAATGGCTGTACAGCGATGAAGAGTTCAACCCGGTTGTCAACGAAGAGCTCAACCTGCAAGGCAATTACGCGCTGGTCGAAGGCGTGCGCCAGACCCTCAAGGCCCGTGGCGTCGAACTGGTGATGGCGATCGTCCCGGCCAAGGTGCGCCTGTATCCGGAGCATCTGGCCGAGGTCAAGCCGGCGAGCATCCATGCCGACCTGTACCGCGATTTCCACCAGCGCGTGGCCGCCGAGCGAATCCCCGCCCCTGACCTGCTGGGCCCGCTGCAAAAGGCCAAGGATGCCGGGCAGCAGGTGTTCCTGCGCACCGATACCCACTGGACCCCAGAGGGCGCACAGATCGCCGCCGAGCAACTGGCGCGGACCATTGCCGAGAAAACCCCGCTGAGCGGCCAGCCGCAGCAATTCGTCACCCAGGCCAGCGAGAAGGTCAGTCACAAGGGCGACCTGCGCCTGTTCCTGCCGCTGGATCCGCTGTTCGAAAACCTGATGCCGGCCACCGAGCCGCTGCAGAAACGCACCACCGTTGCCGCCGAACAACCCGCTGAAGGTGAGGACGCACTGTTCGCCAACAGTGAGGTGCCCGTCGCCCTGGTCGGCACCAGCTACAGCGCCAACCCCAACTGGAATTTCGTCGGCGCACTCAAGCAGGCGCTGCACAGCGATGTGCTCAGTTATGCCGAGGACGGCCACGGGCCGATCCTGCCGATGCTCAGCTACCTGAAAAGCGCTGACTTCAAGAACAGCCCGCCGCAGGTGCTGATCTGGGAGTTCCCCGAACGTTATCTGCCCGTCAACAACGAAATCGGCGACGCCGACCCGCAATGGGTCGCCGAACTCAAGCAAGCCGGTGCGCGCCAACAGAACGTTGCACTCAACACCCCTAAATCCGAGATGCCCGACCGGGCGCAAAACTGAAAGAGGTAACTCCCATGACTTGCACTTCCAATACTCGTCGTCTCGCCAAGACCTTCGCCCTCGTCGCCGGTCTCAGCGCCCTGTCGCTGCAGGCCTTCGCCGGTGACGCCGCGCTCTACGGCCCGACCGCGCCGAAAGGCTCGAGCTTCGTGCGGATCTACAACGCCAGCAACGCCGAAGTCAGCGCCACCGTCGGCAGCACCGCGCTCAACGACGTCGCGCCACTGGCCAGCAGCGACTTCAGCTTCATGCCCGGCGGCGACTACAGCGCCAAGGTCGGCAGCCAGAGCCTGCCGGTGAAACTTGCCGCCGATCACTATTACACCCTGGTCAACAACGCCAGCGGCCAGCCGCAATTGATCGAAGAGCCGCCGTTCAAGAACAAACAGAAATCCCTGGTACGGGTGCAGAACCTGAGCGACAAGGCGCTGACATTGAAGACCGCCGACGGCAAGACCGAAGTGGTCAAGACCGTCGCCGCCAAAGGCCGCGGCGAGCGCGAGATCAACCCGGTGAAAGTCAGCCTGGCGCTGTACGACGGCGCCACCAAGGTCGGCGACCTCAAGCCGGTCGCGCTGGAACGCGGCGAGGCGGCGGTGCTGTACGTCACAGGTTCCGGCAGCAGCCTGTCGCCGGTGTGGGTGAAACGCCCGGTTTCGACGCGCTGATCCATTTTCCGAATTGATGCAGTTCCCTGTAGGAGCCGGCTTGCTGGAGATTGCGGTGTGTCATTGGGCATTGATGTGTCTGATCCACCGCATCGCTGGCAAGCCAGCTCCTACAAGGGCCCCGAACAAACAAATTTGAAGGAGCTACACCATGATCCCAGTCATCCTCTCCGGCGGTAGCGGTTCACGTCTCTGGCCACTGTCGCGCAAACAGTTCCCCAAACAGTTCCTGGCCCTGACCGGTGAGCACACGCTGTTCCAGCAAACCCTCGAGCGCCTGGTGTTCGACGGCATGGACACGCCGATCGTGGTCTGCAACCAGGACCACCGCTTCATCGTCAATGAGCAGTTGAGCAACCGCAAACTGGAAGTGCAGCGCATCCTGATGGAACCGTTCGGGCGCAACACTGCGCCGGCCGTGGCCCTGACCGCGATGATGCTGGTCAATGAAGGGCGTGACGAGTTGATGCTGGTGCTCCCGGCCGACCACGTACTGGAAGACCAGAAAGCCCTGCAGCGCGCACTGGCCCTGGCCACCGTGGCCGCCGAACGCGGTGAGATGGTGTTGTTCGGGGTGCCGGCGACCAAACCGGAAACAGGCTACGGCTACATCAAGTCGGGCAACGATGCGCTGCTGCCGGAAGGTGTCAGCCGGGTTGCGCAGTTCGTCGAAAAACCCGACGTCAAGCGCGCCACCGAGTTCGTCCACGCGGGCGGCTATTTCTGGAACAGCGGCATGTTCCTGTTCCGCGCCAGCCGCTTCCTCGAAGAGCTGAAAAAACACGATCCGGACATCTACGACACCTGCCTGCTGACCCTTGAACGCAGCGCCCAGGACGCCGATACCATCACCTTCGATGAAGCCACCTTCGCCTGCTGCCCGGACAACTCCATCGACTACGCGGTAATGGAAAAAACCCAGCGCGCCTGCGTAGTGCCGCTGACCGCCGGCTGGAGCGATGTCGGCTGCTGGTCGTCGCTGTGGGACGTGCACGAAAAAGACGCCAACGGCAACGTCAGCAAAGGCGACGTGGTGATCCAGGACAGCCGCAACTGCATGATCCACGGCAACGGCAAGCTGGTGTCGGTGATTGGCCTGGAGAACATCGTGGTCGTCGAGACCAAGGACGCGATGATGATTGCCCACAAGGACAAGGTCCAGGGCGTCAAGCAGATGGTCAACACCCTCAACGAACAGGGCCGCAGCGAAACCCAGAACCACTGCGAAGTGTTCCGTCCGTGGGGCTCCTACGATTCGGTGGACATGGGCGGACGCTTCCAGGTCAAGCACATCTCGGTCAAGCCGGGGGCCTGCCTGTCGCTGCAGATGCACCACCACCGCGCCGAGCACTGGATCGTGGTCAGCGGCACGGCGGAGGTGACGTGCGACGAGAACGTGTTCCTGCTTACCGAGAACCAGTCGACCTACATCCCGATTGCCTCGCTGCACCGCCTGCGCAATCCGGGGAAGATTCCACTGGAGATCATTGAGGTGCAGTCGGGCAGTTACCTGGGCGAGGACGACATCGAACGCTTCGAAGATATCTACGGGCGCTCGACGCCGCTGGAACGCGGGGTGTCGGTGAAAACCATCGCGCAGTAACTTCAGGGCAAGAACAAGCCCCCGTCCAACCCACTGCGTCCCCTATCCGCAGTGGGTTGAACGGGGGCTTTTTAATGCCTCAATCCTGCTTGCGCTTGATTACTTGTGGCCAAACATTCGACCGAGAAACGACGGTCCAGCCATCGGAGTTGGCGCAGGATTCATCGCCGCCCTTTCAAAAGTGAGTTCGTAGCGGCCCTTGACCGTTTCATCGGCCAACACGTCGTGGCCCAAGCGCCCATCGATTGCGCCAATCCTCGTTTCAGTGACGGCATGCAAACGTATCCCAGGAACTGTTTGATTCGAATCCGAATCCGAATCCGCATCCCTGACGCCGTAGCTTGTACTCGAAATGACGGTGACGCTTTGATCTTCATTTAAATGAATATCGAAGCGCGCCCTGGAGCTGTCCGAAAAAAAATACCGCTCCATCTCGTTATGTTTGTGGAGCTCCTGAAACGTCGGAACCAGACTGACTTGAAAGGCCACCTCGGAAATACGCGCACGGTTATCCGGATCCGGGACTTTATCGGCAAAGAAGCTCAGTTGTTCCGCAAGGGTGGGCAACATAGTCAATGACGCGGAAAAACCATCTGAGCCTGCGCTGGGGTCACCTCGGTGCAAGAAATAATCCGACCGGTGCAAATCCTTGATAAAGCCCGCCGAATAGACCCCTGACACACCTTCTTCCGTGATCTCGGTAGCCACTTCGGAAGCGGGCGTATAGTGCTCCGAATCTTCCTGCCAACTCAGGCTAATCAGATCCTTGTCGCTACTTTTGCGCAACGACTCGGAGTACTGGGTGCCCTCTACAAGCCTGACGTAATGATCAAGCTCTTCGGCCATCGCGAACGGTGCCGGATCGAATTCGGCAAAGGGTTCGAAATAGTCCGCCACCTTGATCAAACCCAACCGATCGCGATACGTGACTGGATTGTTGGCGACCATGGCATAACCATTGAGCCCATCGACCACACCCGCCGGATCCGGATTCAACCAACGCTGCCACCCCGCCAGGTAATACCTGAACCCATAGTAATAAAGCCCCGTCGCATCCCGCTCCTTGCCCGAATACCTCAGGGTCTTATAGCTCGCCTCGACCTCGCCCCTGCCGGCAAACCACGCCGTGCTGCCGAACGGGTGATAACGCTCCTGGCTGATCACCCCGCCCACCCCATCCAGTTCCAACGCGCAGGAGCCCAGGTGATCGTTCAGGCTGTAACGGTATTGATCGTTGCCGATGTCCTTGGGCGGCGTGGATTCCCAGTGCAACACCCGCACGCTGCTGCGCCCGGCCGGCACGCTGATCACCTGCAGCCTCTCGCCGCTGCCGCTGTGGGTGCGCAGTTCGAGGTTGGGCAAATAACGCACTTCAGCGGCCAAGGTGCGGGTGCCGGTTTGCGTTTCGCGGACCTTGCGCACGCGCATGCCGTCGGCGCCGTAGACGTAGCGTTCGTGGTCATCCGCACCTGAATCGCGCAACACCGGGCGAACCTCGCTCAGTTGATTGCGCAGGTCCCAGGCCAACGCCTGTCCCGGTTGCAATTGGAGCAGGTTGCCGTTGCCATCGAAGCGGCGCAGGAAGTCACCGTCGCCCGGTTCGGCCCCTGCGCGCGTGGGCAGACAACGGTTGCTGTGCGGCGCTGCCCGCAGTCGATGCCCATGGCTTTGCGCGCCCTGGTGCTTGAGTTCCAGCAGATTGCCGCCGGCATCGTAGTGGTAGGTCTGGCGGTAATTGACGCAGGGCGCTGGATCATCGAGGTGGGCCGATGCCGGCCCCTGGCTGGCGGCGCCTGCTTCCCAGCCGCTGGCTTCGATCAGTTGCGACAGGCTGTCGTAGCGGTAGCGATTGACCGGCTCGACGCGCTGGTTGGCAAAGTAGCGGATCGGCAGTGCGGCATCCTCGATGCCCAGTACATTGCCCACTGGATCGTAGGCGTAGCGCAGGTCTTGCAGGGTCGTGCTGTCGCGCCGTGACGCGAGGCGAGCCAGGCGACCGTCCTCGGCGTCGTACTGCAGCGTGGTCACCACACCATTGCCGGCGACTTCCCGCTCGGTCTGTCCGAAGGCGTTGTAGGCGATGTCGCTGAGCAGCAGTGTGGGCACCGAAGTGCCCTTGAGTTGCAGGCGAACCTCGCACAACTGGCCGTCCAGCGTCTGGCGGTAAAACTGCCGATGACCCTTGGCGTCGATGTGCTCCAGCACGTCGCCCGCCCCATTGAAAAGTGAACGGCTGCTGGCGCCCGCGCCCGGTTCCAGCAGCCCCTCACGATCGGCTATCGACTGCGGCCAATCGGGTGGCGCCAGCGTCTTGAGAAAATGCCGGGTCTGCTCCAGCGTCGCACCGTTCACGCCAAACTCGGCAAACAACTGAGTGCCCGCCGGGTCGTCATGCCGGATCAACTGCCCGCATTGATTGTGATAGGCGAACGAAGCATCGCTGGCGCCGTAGGCAAAACGCTCGGTACAGCGGGAGGGTTCGCCCTGGCCTTGCTCCCAGATCGCCAACGGCCGCAACTGATCGTCAAAGCAATGGGTGCGCTGGCTGCCCCGGGCATCCCAGCCTTGCAACGCCTGCGCCGCTTCGCCCAACAGACTGACACGCCAACCCGCATCCACGCTGTCGGTGCCCAGCACATGGGCGCCGAGGGAATGGATCGAAGTCAGGTTGGCGGGCGCCGAGGCATCGCGGAACAGGCGTGGGTCCCATTGCGCGATGAGCCGACCTTGCGCGTCGGACGCGCTGCGCTCGATCCGCGCCTCGGGCACGTCTTCGAGTCGCTCACGCCAGTAGGTCACCGCGCGCACGCCCAGACCACGGGCATCCGTCACGGTCAGTGTCGGGGTGAAAGCATGAATTGTTGCGGGTGTTCGTAGCTGCATGGCACAAATCCTTTTGATATTTCCCCCAGTTCATGCGCAAAAGCTGCGCCCGACTACTCTCAGAAATCACAGTTGCGAAAAACCCTGCATTGCCCATAGGGCGGCGTGGCGCCTGCGCTGAAACGTGGTCAATCCACCCCACGCTTGGTTAGGATGGTGTTCTTTAATCCCGAGGTAGCGAGTCATGTTCATCGGCGTTCTGCTGATCATCACTTGGCTGGTGCTGTTGCTGCGTTATCCGGCCAAGGCCCTGCCGGTTTCCCTCGCCGCGGCGCTGGGGCTGGGCCTGGTGGCGGCCTGGGTGGTGTGGCTGGACAACCGCGAGCTCAAGCAACTGGCGCGCCTTGAGTTGCGCATCAGTTATGCCCCCGAGCAGTGCCCGGCTGACCGGCCGCTGTTGCTGAAGATGAACAACGGCAACGATGTGCCGCTGACCGAGCTGCGTTGGCGCATCGCCGCCTATGCCCCGGGTGACACGGTCAACCTCGCCGATAATCAATACGCCGCGCCACGCTACCGCGGCCCCGGCGAACTGCAGGCCGGCGCCAACTGGCAGGATTGCCTGCCCATGCCGCCCCTGCGCCCTGGCTACCGCCCACAAACCCTGGAGTTTCGCGCCGAGCGATTGCAAGGTAGTTTCTCCGACTGACTTCTCACTTCTCTGCACAAGGAATGCGCCATGCCCGTTGCGTTGATCACCGGTTGTTCCAGCGGCATTGGCCGCGCCCTGGCCGATGCTTTCACACAGGCGGGGTACGAGGTCTGGGCCACGGCGCGCAAGGCTGAAGACGTGGCGCTCCTCGCCGCTGCCGGCTTCACCGCCGTGCAACTGGACGTCAACGACGGCGCCGCCCTCGAACAACTGGGTGCCCGGCTCAACCAGCAACACGGCGGCCTCGATCTGTTAATCAACAATGCCGGCTACGGCGCCATGGGGCCGCTGCTCGATGGCGGCGTGAATGCCATGCAGCGTCAATTCGAAACCAACGTGTTTTCCATCGTTGGCGTGACCCGCGCACTGTTCCCGGTGTTGCGTCGCAGCAAGGGCCTGGTGGTGAATATAGGCAGCGTTTCCGGGGTGCTGGTCACGCCGTTTGCCGGCGCCTACTGCGCTTCGAAGGCGGCAGTCCACGCATTGAGCGATGCGCTGCGCATGGAGCTGGCACCGTTCGGCATCCGCGTCATGGAAGTGCAGCCTGGGGCGATTGCCTCAAGCTTTGCGAAAAATGCCGGCGCCGAGGCCGAACAACTGATCAGCGAACAATCGCCGTGGTGGCCGCTGCGCGACGGCATTCGCGCGCGGGCCAAGGCCTCCCAGGACAAGCCGACGCCGGCCAGCGAATTGGCTGCCGACCTGCTCAAGGCCGCACAGCAAGACCCACCGCCACGCTTGCTGCGCCTGGGTAACGGCAGTCGGGCCTTGCCGTTGCTCGCCGCGCTGTTGCCCAAGGGATTGCTGGAAAAAGTGCTGATGAAACGCTTCGGCCTGCGTGGTTCGCTCTGAAGTTCAGCGCCACGCCTTCATGAAATCAATAAACGCCCGCACCTTCAGCGGCAAGTGCCGGGTATCCGGGTACAGCGCGTAGACCCCTTGCCGGGCAAAGCGGTGATCGGGCAGCAGGCGTTGCAATGTGCCGCTTTTCAGGTCATCGGCCACCAGCCACTCCGGCAGGATCGCCACGCCCTGGCCGGACAACGCGAAGGCCCGCAGCGTGGCCGAGTTGTCGGCGACGATTGCGGTCTTGCCGGGTTGTGGCTGGTAGACATGCTCCTTGCCTTCGGCGTCCTCCACGGTCAGCTCCGGCACCCGCCCGTGACCCAGGGTCGGCAGCGCCTGCAACTGCGCCAGCGTACTCACCGGCAGGTGTTGCGCCAGCAGCGCCGGTGCCGCGACCGCATGAATGTCGAAGGTCGACAACTGCACGGCGCGCAGGTTGGAGTCGTGCATGCGCCCCAGTCGCAGCGCGACGTCGAAGCGTTCGGAAATCAGATCGGCATGGGTCGATGAGGTCGACAGGTGAATGTTCAGCTGCGGGTGTTGCTCGCGGAACACCTGCAGCGCCGCCACCACCTGGGCCAGTGCAAACTCCAGGGTGGTGGTGATACGCAAGGTGCCCTTGAGCTGGCTGTGCTCCGAACGCGCATCCTCGATGGCCAGGCGTGCCTCGTCGAGGGTGCGCAGGCAGCGCTGGTAGAAACGCTCGCCGGCGTCGGTCAGGGCCAATTGCCGGGTGCTGCGGGTCAACAGGGTGACGCCCAGCTCGGCCTCCAGGCGCTTGAGGTTGAAGCTGACCACGGCCCGGGTTTGTCCCAGCAGGTCGGCCGCTGCAGTCAGCGAGCCGGCCTCGACCACGGCCTTGAAGGTGTCGAATCGGTCCAGGCTGACCATCGTGACGGCACTCCTTGTCAAAATAATTTTGACAAACTAGCAGCCATTTCAAGGTTTTTCCAAACCTACCGGCGCTCTACCCTGCACCGCTCATTGCCCGGAAAGTGCTCATGGCCTATCGCTGGAAAGTTGCGCTGGTGTACCTGCTGGGGTTCGCCCTTGATCTGCTGAACATGTTTGTCGCGAACATTGCCTACCCCGACATCGCCCGTCAGCTTCAGGCCTCGGTGAGCCAGTTGGCATGGATCGGCAACGCCTACATGCTCGGCCTGACCCTGGTGATTCCCTTGAGTGTCTGGTTGGCGACTCGCCTCGGCGAGCGCCGTCTGATCCTCGTCTCGTTGCTGTCGTTTGGCTGCGCTTCGCTGCTGGTCGCGCAAGCGGGCTCGATCGAAGCCCTGATCGGCTGGCGGCTGTTGCAGGGGCTCAGCGGCGGGCTGTTGATCCCCATCGGCCAGGCCCTGGCGTTTCGCGAGTTCCCGGCGCAGCAACGGGCACAACTGACCACCTGGGTGATGTCCGTTGCGCTGTTGGTCCCGGCGCTGTCGCCGGCACTGGGCGGGCTGATCGTGCAAGCGCTGTCGTGGCGTTGGGTGTTTTACCTCAACCTGCCCGTTGTCCTGCTGGCGTTGCTGCTGGCAGCGCTCTGGCTGAAGACCGATAACACGGACGTCGAGTGTACGACGCGCCCCTTGCTCGACCTGCAACTGCTGCGCAATCCGGCACTGCGCCTGGCCATGTGGATCTATTTGCTGATTCCCGGGGTGTTCATCGGCACCAGCCTGATCGCCGTGCTGTACCTCAACCAGCGCGGTTGGGGCAGCCCGCAGATCGGTGCCTTGATGCTGCCATGGGCCATGGGTTCGGCGCTGGCGATCATCGCCGGTAAACGCGCCTTCCAGTATTGCGGTCCCAAGCCGGTGCTGATACTCGGCGCGCTGCTGCAAAGCCTCGGCATTGCCTTGCTGATTTTGATCGACCAGCCACAGGGTGCTTTGCCGATCCTCGTCTATGGCTTGATGGGCATGGGCGGCAGCCTGTGCAGCAGTTGCGCGCAAACCCTGGCGTTTCTCGACATGCCTGCCGCACGCATGAACCACGCCAGCGCGCTGTGGAACATCAACCGCCAACTGAGCTTCGGCCTTGGCGCTGCAGTCCTCAGTGCACTGCTTGATGCCCTCGGCCCGCAATCGCCGCACGCCTTCGAGCGCATTTTCCAGATCGCCGCGCTGTTGACCCTGATTCCGCTCCTCGCCGTCTGGCGCTTCGACGACAGGGCGGTGAAAGCCCTCGCCACTCCCCCACCCACGCTGGAAAACACCCATGAATGATTATTTCGCTGAAGTCACCCACACCCTCGCCGACATCGAACAATGGTTCGCCGGTACCGATGACCAAGCCGTGCTGACGCGCCTGCTCACCCGCTTCTCGCCAGCGTTCTCGATGATCGCGCCCAATGGCGATTCGCTTGATTTTTCTGGCCTGCAGGCACTGTTCGAAAAACTCGGCGGTGCCCGTCCGGGGCTGCGCATCGCGTTGAGCGAGATGCACAGCATTGTGCAACACGCCGATGGCGCCAGCGTCAGTTACCGCGAACTGCAGTCGGATGCCAGTGGGGTACTCAATGACCGGCGCGCCACCGCGGTGTTCGAACGCCAGGCGTCGGGCGCGCTGCTCTGGCGGCATCTGCATGAGACATTTTGCTGAATGACACCACCCTACCCTGTAGGAGCGAGCTTGCTCGCGATGGACGTCAACGATAACGCGCCCTTTCTGAATGTCCGCGGTGCCTGTTATTCCATCGCGAGCAAGCTCGCTCCTACCGATTAACCACCACCGTGCAAGTAATCCCCGCCGCCAGCAGTACCCCTTCCGGCACTTCGTCGATATGGATGCGCACCGGCACCCGCTGGGCCAGGCGTACCCAGTTGAAGGTCGGGTTGACGTCGGCAATCAGCTCGCGGCTCTCGGGGTTGTCGCGGTCGTAGATGCCGCGGGAGATGCTTTCGACGTGGCCCTTGAGCACCTCGCCGCTCATCAACTGCATGTCAGCCTGGTCCCCGACCCGCACGTGGGGCAGCTTGGTTTCTTCGAAGAAGCCGTAGACCCAGAACGAGTTCATATCGACCACCGCCATCTTCGGCTCGCCGATGCGCGCGTAGTCGCCGCGATGCACGTTGAGGTTGGTGACATAACCGTCCACTGCCGCCAGCACTTTAGTGCGCTTGAGGTTCAACTGCGCGGCTTCGAGCTGCGCCTGGGCGTGTTGATAGTCGGCCAGGGCCGAGTCGGCGATGTTGCTGGCGTCGTCGCGGTTCTCGCGGGAGATCACCAGGTTATCCAGGTCGGCGCGCCGGTGGGCGTTGACCTTGCGCATTTCCCAGGTGGCCTTGCGCGAGGCCACCAGCGCCTGCGCCTGCTTGACCGCGAGCAGGTAATGCTCGGGATCGATCTGCATCAGCAAGTCGCCCTTTTTCACCAACTGGTTGTCGCGCACCGGCACGTCGACCACCTCCCCCGTGACGTCGGCGGCGACGTTGATGATGTCGGCCCGCACACGGCCGTCGCGGGTCCAGGGGGTGTTCATGTAGTGCACCCACAGCGAGCGGCCGATCCACAGCGCAAGGGCCAGCACCAGCAAGGTAGCAAGCAGACTGAAAAGCTTTTTCATCGAAGCGGACTCACTGGTAAATCGTCAGCGCCAGGGCGCCGAACAGGCAGATGAACAGGCTCAGGCGCAGCAACGCCGGATGCCAGAAAAAACGGTACAGGTCGAACCCGGAGAGAAAGCGATCCAGCGCCCAGGCCAGGGCTGCGGCGATGAAAAACATCAGGGTCATGGTCGGCATGTACACGCCGTGGAAGGCGATTTCACGAGGCATGGTCAGGTCCTTGCGGGGCGGCCAGCGCCGCCAGCGGCGATTGCGGGTCGAGCAGCGAAGTGCGGATGAAGTGCAGGTAACTTTTCACCCGGCGCAGGGCCGAGGTGTCGAAGTGCGGGGCGAAGGGTTCGTCGGTGGCCTGGACGCGGCTGATCGCATGGTCGACGGCAATCAGCGCACGTTCCAGATTGCTCTGCCCCGGCTGCAGGAACAGGCGCACCAGCGAACGGCCCATGACCCGGATCGCCTGGCGCCACGGCTGCGACTCGGCGTAGGCCGGGTGCACCGGCAGGATCGCCTGTTCCTTGCGCAACTCGATGATCGCGTGGCCGACCTGCAGCACCACGAACATCCAGCGCAGCAGATTGCGTTGCACCTGCGGCTGCCCCACCGCCAGGCCATAGGCCTGGTGCAACAGGTCGCGGGTGCCGCTTTCGAAACTCGTCGCCAGGCCCTTGAGCTTGCCGCTGATGGCAACCACCACCTGGCCGCGCAGGTCCTGCTCGAGACGACGCCACAGCCAACGGCTGTTGGGCGGCAGAATGATCGCCCCGGCGGCCGCACAGACCAGCATGCCGATGACCATGGCGATGTAGTCGTTGATGAAGGTGTACGGGTTGTAGATCGTCAGGTTGTCCGGCACCGAGCCGGTGCTGAAGAAAATCAGCAGGCCCAGGCCAACGCCGACGTATTGCGGGCGCGAGGTGAGGAAGGCACCGAGCACGATCACCGGCGCCAGCATCACGCACAGCAGCGGGAAACCGTCGATCCACGGGAAGATGAAAAACATCTCGACGAAGCCGATCAGTGCACCGAGGAACGTGCCGCAGGCCATCTGGAACGCCATGCGTTTCGGATTGGGCGTGGCCGCCGACAGGCCGACGGTGGCCGCCGCGATCAAGGTCATGGTGGCGCCGCTCGGCCATGCGGTCGCGACCCAGTAGCTGCCCAGCACCAGCAGAATGAATGAGGCACGAATGCCCGACGCTGCCGCGGCCAGCCAGTTGGTCTTCGGTGTGAACGGCTCGTCCCACTGCTCCCGTTCGTGGCGGTGGTCGGCCAGCGAGGCGTGGGTCTGGGCATAACTGTGCAGTTCATCGACGAAGCGATAAAGCAACTCGTAGGCGGTGTGGAAATCCAGTTGATCGGCGTCGCTCGGCGCGCTGTGTTCGAAAGCCGCGCGCAGGCTGCGCACCCGTGCCGGCAAGCCGTCCTTGTAGGCCGCCAGTTGACTGGCCAGGCGCGCCGCGTCGGCATGGGTCAGGGCCCGTCCGGAAAAGCCGTCGAGCAATTCCGCCAGATCCTGCAGCCCCGGCTTGATCGCTGCCAGCACCTGTTCGGCGGCGGTGTCACGCAAGCGCTCGAGCAACTGATGCAGGGCGTTGAAGCGCGTGGTGATGCCCATGAACTCGCTGTTCAGCCGACTGAGCCGGCCGTTGCGCCGACGCATGTGCGGGTCTTCGAACACGGTCACGCTGCGCAACCCTTCCAGGCCCACGGCTTCGGCAATGAAGCCGACGTTGCGGCTTTCAAAGCTGTCACGCTGGCTGCGACCGCGCAGGCCATCGGTGACGAACAGGGCGAACACGCCGAAGCGTTGATAGAGGGCGTTGCGCATCGCGGCACTGGCGGTTTGCGGCAGGATCGCGGCGCTGACCAAGGTCGAGCAGAGAATCCCCAGGGAGATTTCCAGCACCCGCCAGACCGCCGCCATGAACGCCCCTTCCGGGTGCGCCAGGGCCGGCAGGCCGACCATCGCCGCCGTGTAGCCGGCGAGTACAAAACCGTAAGCGCGGAAGTTGCGATAGCGCGCGGCACCGGCCGAGCAGATACCGACCCAGATCGCCAGCGCGCCGAGAAACAGTTCGGTGTTCTGCGCAAACAGGGCAATCAGCGCGACCATCACCGCCGAACCGGTGAGGGTGCCGAGGAAGCGATAGAAGCTCTTGGCGAACACCTGGCCGCTTTGCGGTTGCATGACGATGAACACGGTGATCATCGCCGTGCGCGGTTGCGGCAATTCCAGGCGCATGGCCAGCCAGAGGGTCAGGAACGCGGCGATCAACACCTTGAAGATGTAGACCCAGGTCACGCCATCACTGCGTGCCCAGTCGAAAAATCCACGGCGCCACTCAAGGCTATACAGCCAGCGCAGCGGTGCAGGCAAGGGAGTCATGGTGTCCTGCTCAATGATCGAGGGCGGAGAGAATGGCCGGGGTTTTCGGTGCCTGGACTTTGCTGTCGGCCGGCACGTCGTCGCCCGCACCGAGACCGCCGCCGAGGGCCGTGACCAGTTCGGCGTGGGCACTCAGGCGCGCTGCCTGGACCTGCTGTTGCACCTGCTGCTGTTTGAACAGCAGGGTTTGCGCGTTCAGCACATTGAGGTAATCGGTGAGGCCACGCTGGTAGGCGATCATCGCGATGTCATAGGTTTTCTGCGCCGCGGCCACCGACTCGGCGGCGAAGTCCTGCTGCTTGTCCATCGACTCGCGGCGGATCAACTGATCGGAAATGCCCTTGAGCGCGTTGACCAGGGTCTGGTTGTATTTGGCGACGGCCAAATCATAGCCGGCCGAGGCCGCCCCCAGTTCCGAGCGCAGGCGGCCGCCGTCGAAGATCGGCAGGGAGATCGCCGGGCCGACGCTGTAATTGAGTTTTTTCCCGGTGAGGAACTCCAGCGCACCGCCGCCGGTGGCCATGTATCCCAGGCTGCCAACCAGATCGACATTGGGGTAGAAACCGGCATGGGCGACGTCGATGCCGCGCGCCTCGGCAGCCACCTGCCAGCGACTGGCGACCACGTCCGGACGCTGCCCGAGCAATTGCGCCGGCAGGCTCGAGGGCAGCTTCAGCGCGGCGCCCAAGGCCAGGGTCGGGCGCTGCAGCCGTGCGCCTTCACCCGGACCTTTGCCAGCCAGGGCCGCGAGCTGATTGCGGCTGAGGGCGATTTCCTCGTCCAGTGCGTCCAGTTGGCGATGGGTTTCGGGCAACGGCGTCTGCGCCTGGCTGACCTCGAAATGGGTGCCGATGCCACCGTCCAGGCGTTTCTGCGCGAGGTCGAGAATCTGTTGTTGCTGGGCCAGGGTCGCGGCGACGATATCCCGTTGGGCGTAATGCAGCGAGAGCTGGATGTAAGTCCGCACCACGTTGTTCTGCAATTCCAACTGGGCCATGCGCGCCTCGGCGGCACTCATGTGCGCCAGGTCGACGGCGCGCTCGCTGGCATTGCTTTCGCGGCCCCAGAGGTCGAGGGCGTAGCTGAAGCCCAGCGCCGCGTTGTTGTCCCAGGTGGTGGAGTTGGCCAGGTCACCAGGGCCGTAGAACTGATCGGTGGGCCAGTTGTGGCGCTTGAGGGTGGTGTCGGCATTGACCTGCAACGATTCCGCCGACTCGACCACGCCGGCCATAGCCTTGGCCTGGCGCACCCGCGCCGCCGCCATGGCCAGGCTTGGGCTACCCTGTACGGCGAGTTCGACCCAGGCGTCCAGTTGGCGATCGCCATAGGCGCGCCACCACTGTGCGACGGGCCAATGCGCGTCCTGTGCGGCGCTCTGGATGGCTTCGTCCGTGGCCAATGTATTGGCATCGAGTGCCTTGCCCTGTGGGGCAATACCTCCGGTTCCGATGCAGCCGCTGATTGCCAGGGATAAAGCCAAAATACTGAGAGCCTTGAGCTCTCTGTCGATGCGACGCGGCACTGCTGCAAATTCCTGAGGGGGCGGTGTTTGATCGCGATAATTCTAGGGCTGGGCCCCTGCGGCGATAAGCTGGGATTCCTGTGAATCTTTGTTACCGTTAACGAGATAATCCCTTGGTTGAATGCTTTGCCCCGTAACTTCATGTCACAATTTGCCATCTCCCTTGAGAGCACCCCATGGACACCCTGCAAAACATGCGCGCCTTCAGCTGTGTCGCCGAGGCTGGCAGTTTCACCGCCGCCGCCGTGCAGCTCGACACCACCACAGCCAACGTCTCGCGCGCGGTCTCCAATCTGGAAGCCCACCTGCAAACCCGTCTGCTCAACCGCACCACTCGCCGCATCGCCCTGACCGAGGCCGGCAAGCGCTACCTGCTGCGCTGCGAACAGATTCTCGCGTATGTAGAAGAAGCCGAAGCCGAGGCCAGCGACGCCCACGCGCGCCCCGCCGGGCAATTGAAAGTGCACACCATGACCGGCATCGGCCAGCACTTCGTGATCGATGCCATCGCCCGTTATCGCAAGACCCATCCGGATGTGACCTTCGATCTGACCCTGGCCAACCGCGTCCCGGATCTGCTCGACGAGGGCTACGACGTGTCCATCGTGCTGGCCAGCGAACTGCCGGACTCCGGTTTCGTTTCCCAGCGCCTGGGCATCACCTACAGCATTGCCTGTGCCTCGCCGGCCTACGTCAAGGCGCACGGCTGCCCGAACAAGCCCAGCGACCTGCTGAACCACGCGTGCCTGCGCCTGGTCAGCCCGGTGATTCCGCTGGAGAAGTGGCTGTTCGACGGCCCCGAAGGCCAGGAAATGGTCACCATCAACGGCTCACCGTTCCTGGTGAACTCGGCCGATGCGATGAAAACCGCGATCACCAGCGGCATGGGCGTCGGCGTGCTGCCGCTGTATGCAGCCATCGACGGCTTGCGCAATGGCAGTCTGGTGCGGGTGATGCCCAACTACCGTTCGCAGGAGCTGAACCTGTACGCGATCTATCCTTCGCGGCAGTACCTGGACGCCAAGATCAAGACCTGGGTCGAGTACCTGCGCGGCTCACTGCCGGAAATTCTCTCGGCGCACCAGGCCGAACTGGCAGCCTATGAGCTGAGTGGCACCCTGGGCGGCGCGCGACTGGCCAATTGAAGCGAATGCGCGGTTGTTGCCCACGGGACTCGCGCTGACCTTGCCAAGAATGATAGCTTGCTTGGCATTGTCCTCCGCCCGATGAGCTTTTCCGCGATGAAAAAGACTGTACTTGCTTTCAGCCGTGTCTCGCCTGCCATGGTCGAGTACCTGCAACAGGATTTCGAGGTGATCGTGCCCAATCCCAAGCAGGGCGACATCAATGCACAGTTCAATGAAGCCCTGCCCCACGCCCATGGCTTGATCGGCGTCGGGCGCAAGCTGGGCCGGGCGCAACTGGAAAACGCCAGCCGCCTGGAAGTGGTGTCCAGCGTCTCGGTGGGTTACGACAACTATGACCTGGCCTACTTCAACGAACGCGGGATCATGCTCACCAACACCCCGGATGTGCTGACTGAAAGCACCGCCGACCTGGCCTTCGCGCTGTTGATGAGCAGCGCCCGCCGCGTCGCCGAACTGGACGCCTGGACCAAGGCCGGTCAGTGGCAAGCCAGCGTCGGTGCGCCGTTGTTCGGCTGCGACGTGCACGGCAAGACCCTGGGCATCGTTGGCATGGGCAACATCGGCGCGGCCATCGCCCGGCGCGGCCGCCTGGGTTTCAACATGCCGATCCTGTACAGCGGCAACAGCCGCAAGACTGCCGTCGAGCAAGAACTGGGCGCGCAGATGCGCACCCTCGACCAATTGCTGGCCGAAGCCGACTTCGTCTGCCTGGTAGTACCGCTGAGCGAAAAAACCCGGCACCTGATCAGCCACCGCGAACTGGCGCTGATGAAGCCCGAGGCGATCCTGGTGAACATCTCCCGTGGTCCGGTGGTGGATGAGCCGGCATTGATCGAGGCCCTGCAGAACAACCGCATTCGCGGCGCCGGGCTGGATGTCTACGAGAAGGAGCCGCTGGCCGAGTCGCCGCTGTTCCAACTGAAGAACGCGGTGACCTTGCCGCACATCGGCTCCGCCACCCACGAAACCCGCGACGCCATGGCCAACCGCGCCCTGGCCAACCTGCGCAGCGCTCTGCTGGGCGAGCGACCACAAGACCTGGTCAACCCGCAGGTGTGGAAAGGCTGATTCGCAGGCGGCACGTCCCGTGGGGCGTGCCGCTGGCGGTTCAACACTTACGGTCAACTTACTGCCGATTGTTTAATATCAAGCGACAAAACTTGCACAACCACTCTCGACCTACTTGCAGCCACCCGCTATAGACTCCGACAACGCCCTGTACAACTTCAAATACAGGTTATATCCGGAGCATAGCGCGCATGATAAAACTTACGACCACTTGCGCCGTCAGGCGCAGCAAAATATTGATTGTCATGATGGCGGCCACCTTTGGTTGTGTCACCCTGGTCAACAACTTCACGGACTACACCGCCTATTATGAATACATAGGCGAGATCCTCAGCATGACCACCACCGAAGGCAATGAATCAAGGCGCTACCGCGCCGTAACCTCAAGCCTTTTCCACCACCGTTTCTACTGGGCGATCATTACTTTCGAGACCATCTTCACCCTATGTTGCCTGGTCGGAACTTATCAGCTCTACCGAACTATCGAGGCTCCCCGCAAGGAGTTCCAGAGTGCCAAGAGGTTCGCCATTATCGGCCTGACAACGGCGATCTTTGTGTACTACATCCTCTATGTAGTCATCATCAACGAATGGTTTGATGTTGAGTATTCGACCAAACGCAACGCCTTTGACTGGGCACGCAGTAATCTTGAATACATGTTTCCCGCGCTGATCTATGTATCGTTGGAAAACGAACACTGATCACCCTCATGCCAGGTCAGCCTTCAGCGCTTTGCTCCGTGCCGAGGGCTTGCGAAACACCAGCACGTTACCCAGCATCACCAGCACCAACCCGGCCAACGCCGGTGCGGTCCACTGATAGCCCTCGACCAGGGCCGAAACGTTCAGCGCCACCACCGGGAACAACACTGTGCAATAGGCTGCACGCTCGGGTCCCATGCGCCCGACCAGGGTCAGGTACGCGGTGAAACCGATCACTGAACCGGGAATCACCAGGTACAGCAGCGAACCGACGTACCGGGCATTCCATTCCATATCGAAGGGGATGCCCTTGACCACGCAGTACATCGACAGCATCGCCGCCCCATAGGCCATGCCCCAGGCATTGGTGGTCAGCGGCCTCAGCCCGGCTTTCTGCTGCAGGCTCGAGAGCAGGTTGCCTGCCGAGAAACACAGCGTGCCCAACAACGCCAGACCCAGGCCCAGCAAGGTTTGCGGGCTGGCGCTGTGACTGACCAGCTCGGGCCAGAACAACAGGCCCAGTCCCGCCAGACCCAGCCCGCCGCCCAGTAGCACATTGCGGGCGATTTTCTGGCGGAAAAACACCCGGGCGTTCAGGGCGTTCCACAAGGTGGCCGTGGAAAACACCACCGCCACCAGGCCGCTGGGGATCCACTGGCTGGCGCTGAGAAAGCACATGAAGTTGATACAAAACAGGCACAAACCCTGGGCCAGGCAGATCAGGTGGCCACGCCGACTCATCGCCTGCAGCTTGCGGCTGAGCAGCAGCATCACGAACAGCACCAGCGCCGCCAGGCCAAAGCGATAGACGATCGATACCGCAATGGCGACCACCCCCAGCTGCAGTTTCAGGGCAATCCAGGTGGTGCCCCAGATCAGCACGGTCAGCACATACAACGAAAGGTTCATCACGCTTACTCCTGAAGATGGCCTTCAGTCTGTGGCGTGGTGAGCGAGCGCGCTTGCATAAACTTGCGCTTTTCTCGGCTGCCGGGCTGGCACGACCATGGCGAGGGAGTAGGATGCAAGGCGTTGGAGAAACGATCATGCCCGCACTCGAAACCCTGCAAGTCTTTCAAGCCCTCAACCGCTCGCCCCATGCTCGCCTTGAGCACAGCGCCGAGCTCGGTGACGGCATGGCTGCAGCCCTGTGGAGCAATCATCACGACTCCCAGGACTATGAAGCACCCGGGCATCACACCCTGTCCTGCTACCTCGCCGGTGGCACCGGGACCTTTCGCCGCGAACAGCCAGGCACCACCGGGGGGCCGAACAAGCTCTGTATCCTCCCCGCCGAACACCAGTCCGCCTGGGTGATCAATGGCGAAATCCGCCTCGCCCACCTGTACTTCAGCCCCGAGCAATTCGCCCTCGGCTGCATTACCCTGCTCGACCGCGAACCCCGCGCCGTGCAGTTGCAAGAGAGCACCTTTCTCGACGACCCGCTGCAGGCCCGACGCTTTCGTCAGTTGACCGAACTGAACTGGAACGAGCCCGGCGAACGCCTGCTGACCAGCAGCCTGGCCCACGAAATGCTCAGCCACACCCTGCTCAACCAGGTCGGCCTGCGCCAGGGCTTGCGCCTCAAAGGTGGCCTGGCCGCCCACCAGCGCCGGCAACTGGTGGAGTACATCGAGCAGCATCTGGAGCAGCCCATCAGCCTCGGGCAACTGGCAGCCCTGTGCGCACTGTCGGAGTACCACTTCGCCCGAATGTTTCGCCAGAGCTTCGGCCTGCCGCCCCACCAGTACCTGCTGGCGCGGCGCCTGGCCCATGCCCGGCACCTGCTGCGCCACACCGCCCTGCCCCTGGGCGAAGTGGCCCTGGCGTGCGGGTTTGCCAGCGCCAGCCATTTCACCAATCGTTTTCGGCAAACCCTGCACGCCACGCCCGGCGAATTCCGCCAGGCGTTCGGCAACTGAGCAGCGGTCAGAATTCCAGGGTGCTGGACAACGACACCTGCCGCGCATCGCCCATCGACACGAAGAACCGGCTCGCCGCCGAGGTGTAGTAGGTCTGGTCGAACAGGTTCTTGATGTTGAGCTGGAACTTGACCTTTTGCCCGTCCAGACGAGTGTCGTAGGTGGCAAAGGCATCGGCCACGGTGTAGGCCGGCAAGTCAAAGTCGTTCACCGCGTTACCGGCCCGTTCGCCGACATAACGCGCCCCTGCGCCAACCCGTAACTGGTCGCCGCCGATCAGGCTGCCAAAGTCATAGACCGCCGACAGCGAGCTGCTGTTGCGCGCCACGTTCTGCAGTTTCTTGCCTTGGTAGGTAGGGTCCTCGGTGACCTCGGCATCGGTATAGGCGTAACTGCCGATCAGGTTCCAGCGCTCGCTCAACTGACCGCTGAGGTCGACTTCCAAACCGCGTGAGCGCACCTCACCCGCCGCGCTGTAAATCGTCACCGGGCCTTCGGAGTTGGCCACCAATACGTTGCGCTTCTTGATGTCGAACAGGGCAATGTTGCCGGTGATCCGTCCCGGCATGTCCAGCTTGGCCCCCAATTCCCACGACTTGGCTTCTTCCGGTGCGACGCTGCCGTCGAGCACCGTGCTGCTGCCGCTCAGCGGGGCGATGGTCGAGTTGGGTTTGAACGATTCGGTGTAGCTGCCGTAGAACGACAGCTCATCGGTGTAGCGATACACCAGGCCGGCGCGGGGCACCCATTTCTGGCCGTTGCTGTCGGTATTGGCCTTGAATGGCCGGCCCTTGCCGGCGTACTGGTCGTACTCCTGGAAACGCGCGCCGGCCACCAGGATCCACTGCTCGGTGAGGTGAATCGAATCCTGGAGGAACACCGAGTCGCTGCGCAGCAGGTCGGTTTGCTCGCTGTCCGGCGCGCTGACTGTGGTGCCGGCCACTTCACGGCCGTACACCGGATCGAGGTAGCTGAAGCTCGGTGACAGGCTCTTCTGGCGGATCAGGTCGGCGCGGTAGATCTTGCGGTATTCGTCGTCGACGCCCATCACCAGATCATGCTGCATACCCGCCAGCTCAACCTTGCCTTCGAGGCTGAGGGTGGTGAAGCGATCGGTGGTCAGCGCGCCCTGGGTGCCGTCCATGTTGCGGGTCAGCGTGCCCTTCACCGGATCGATGGCGGTGATGCGCACCTGGCTGGCGTCGTAGGTTTCGCGGTTCCAGCTGTAGCCGAAGTGGGCGTTCCAGTTGTCGTCGAGCTGATGGTCGGCCTCGAAGTGGTACAGGTCCGAGCGCCCTTCCATGTTGTTGAACGGCTCGTCGAGGCGCCGCGAGGCCGGAATATCCAGCGGGTGATTGGTCTGTGGATTGATCGCCGTGCCGCGGTCAAAGGGCGAGAGGAATTCGCGGTGCTCGTAGGCGAACAACAGCGAGGTGCTGTCGCCGTACCAGGCCAGCGACGGCGCGATCAAGGTTTCGCGGTGGGTGCCGAAATTGCGCCAGTAGTCTTCGTCTTCGTGGTCCAGCACCAGCCGGTAAGCCAGGCCGGACTCACCCAGGGCACCGGTGCTGTCCAGGCTGCCACCGCTGCCGTTCTTGCCGTCACCGTAGGTCGAGCCGCGCGCGGTCAGGGCGTTGTAGCTCTGCAGTTGGGGCTTCTTGCTGACCATGTTGACCACCCCGCCCGGGTCCTGGATGCCGTACAGCAGCGACGCCGGGCCCTTGAGCACTTCCACCCGCTCCACCGAGGCGTTCAGGCCCCGGCCCTGCACGATCGGCATGCCGTCGCGCATGATCGAGCCGTTGCGGTTGTCACCGAAGCCCCGGGTCATCACCGAGTCCTGGGTACCGCCCAGGGTATTGCCCTGGGTGATGCCGCTTACATTCGCCAGTGCATCGTCCAGATTGCGCGGCGCCTGATCGCGCAGGACCTGGGCCGCGACCACGTTGATGGTCTGGGGAATTTCCTGCAGCGAGGCCGAGGACCGGGCAATCGAAGTGGTGGACGGCGGCTGGTAGCTGGTCGACTGATCGAAGTCCGAGGTGATGGTGGTCGCGCCGAGGTTCAAGGCGCCGGTGGTCGGCAGCGGTTCAAGGGCCAGTGTTTGCGCATCGGTCTGGCGGAAGGTCAGGCCCGACTGGCTCAACAGTCGCTGCATGGCTTGCTCGGCGCTCATCTGGCCGTTGATCGCCGGCGCGGTCAGGCCGTAAGGCGCCTCGTCGGTGTAGACCACGCTGATGCCGGTCACCCGGCTGAAATCGCTGAGGGCCTGGGGCAAGGGCTTGGCGGCGATGTTGAAACTGAATTGTGTGCTGTGCTGCTCGCCGACCTGAGCGGCATGGGCCACCTGTTGCGGCAACAGTGCCAACGCCGACACGGCCAACACTGAAACACCGAACCACTGCTGCTTGGACACTACCGAACCTGACCTGGACTTCATTGCTTGGACCCGTGTGAAGTAACGCACCGATGCGAATCAATCGCACTTTCATCCACTACACGGATGGGGATCGGGTTTACCTCATGGGGTTTTGCAAAATATTTTCGAGGGGGGATTTTTTTGATTGTGGGTAGTCCGGGAATCTGCGGTGCTCGCGCTATGTGCGGCCTGCCACAAACCTTGTAGGAGCCGGCTTGCCGGCGAAGGCGGCGTGCCTGACACACCTTGTAGGAGCCGGCTTGCCGGCGAAGGCGGCGTTCCTGACACACCGAGGAGCCTGGTTCGCTGGCAAGCCAGCTCCTACAGAGATCTGTGGCTTGTCGGCACATTCAGCGCACGATGATCAAACCACCCAACTCATTCAACTCAAACCCCAACACCCCCTGCAGCGAAACCAACACCGCACGCGGATCCTTGCTGGGAAAGCTGCCGCTGATCCGTCGGGCGGCCAGTTCATCGTTGAGCAGGATGATCCGCCCGGGGTAATAGCGCTGCAGGTCGCCGATCACCTCGGCCATGGGCGCCTTGTAGTAATTGAGCCAACCCTGGCGCCAGGCCAGTTGCGCCTCGCTGTCGACGGCGTGCAGCGGCTCGGCGCGACCGGCGTGATACGCCACTTGCTGGCCCGCGCCCAGCACCTGCTGTTCAGCACCCGCCTGCGCGGTCACTCCGACTCGCCCGGACAGCACCGTAACCTGCGCGCCCTGAGCTTGCCGACGCACCTCGAACTGCGTCCCCAGCACCCGCGCCTGACCCTGTTCTGCCTCGACCACAAACGGCTCGCCCGTGTGAGTCACGCGGAAAAACGCCGCGCCACGGCGCACTTCGACGTGGCGCTCGCCGCCGCTGAAATTCACCGCAATCGCACTGTCGGCGTCCAGGGTCACCTGCGACTGGTCGGCCAGGGTCACGCTGCGCAGTTGACCGGGCGCCGAAACATAATCGGCGCCCAGATCGTCGAACCAGCGTGCCGGCTGCCAGCCCGCGCCCATCGACAGCATCAGCAGCAGACACGCCGCCATCGCCAGACCAGCCGACCATCGCCCCACGCGTGAGTGCCGCGAGCGGTCCATGGCATCCAGATAACCTTGCAAGGCCTGCGCGTCTTCGGCGGCGAGGACTCGCGCTGGCCCTTCGCTCAATTCCCAGAGCACCTGGGCCTGGGCATAGGCTTCGGCATGGGCCGGGTCAGCCAGCAACCACTGGCTGAAAGTCGCCTGGTCGCCGCTGCTGGGCTGGTCGTGCAACAGGCTCAGCCAGGCCAACGCGGCCTGTTCCTGGTCGGGCGTCGGGCTGATGGGAGTGATGGGGTTCACGGGGCTTTCCCTGGCGTGCGCGGTTGAGGTTCCCGCAGGCTGGCCTTGCAGGCTTCGAGTGCGCGCATCATATGTTTTTCCACGGCACTCTGGGAAAGCCCCATGGCCTTGGCGATCTCGGCATAGGTGCGGCCATGGATGCGATTGAGCAGGAAAATCTGCCGGCTGCGCTCGGGCAGGCTGCGCAGGGCCTCTTCGACATGGCGCAGGTCATTGCCGGCTTCCAGCGCCGCTTGCGGCTCCACGCCGAACTGATTCTGTTGCTCCGGCAGCCATGCCTCGCTGAGTCGCCCGCGCGCGCCTTCGCTGCGCAAATGATCGATGGCGATGTTGCCGGCGCAGCGCAGCAGGTAGGTGCTGAGTTCTTCGACCTGCACCAGCGGCCGGCGCCAGAAGCGCACAAACAGGTCCTGCACCAGATCGGCCGCCGTCGCCCGACAGCCCACTCGGCGATTGACCAGCGCCTCCATCTGCGAACGCTGGGACAAAAACACCCGCAGGAAATGCGCCCGGCCACCGGGGTTGTCCGGGGCGTCGGGGATCTGCGATTCGGGGGGCGTGAGGTTCATTGCCGATTCGCCTCGACTACCACAGCGCCAGCGGGCTGCAGAGTAACCCGGCGACCGCCAGCGACAGTGCCAGGCGCGGCCGATAGGGCAGCAACCAGACCAGCAGCATCGCGCTGGCCATCAGCGCCGCACACCAGTCCACCAGCCCCAGGCTCCAGCCAGCCGCCGCCACCGCTGGCCATACCGACAGCGCCAGCAAGCCCCAGCCCAGGGTTTTCAGCAACTGACGCTGGCGGGTGGTTGGCGTGCGTCCCAACAGGTCGCGGTGGTGCCGATCCATCGACACGCACAAGGCGCTGAATCCGCCGTAGCACAGCAACAGGGCGAGCAACATTCAACTCACCTTCTGCGCAAGGGGGACTTTTCGCGCACGCTCCGCGCCTTCTGGCGCAAGCGCCGTGGCGCGCTGCATTTTCCACGCCGCCCAGGCCAGGAACAGACCACCGCCCAGGCACGTCAGGTCAAAACCGAGCATGGCCCCGTCGCCCCGGATCAACGACCTGAGCAGGCCACTGGACGTGGTCAAGGCATTGAGCAACGGCACACTCGCGAACAACAGCGCCGCCAATGTCAATTGCTCGACCCAGGCCTTGCGCCCCGGACGCAGCGCCGCATGCACCAGGCTCAGGCCCCAGGTGATGAAAAAGCTGTTCACTTCCCACTCGGCGCGCTCGGCAAAACTCACCGGCAACAGGCGATTGGCCCAGAAATAGGCAGCCACGGCGATCACCAGGCCCGACATGCTGGCGATGTTCGCCACTTCCACCAGGCGCAGTTCGAACGGCATCGCCGCATTTTTCGCATGTTTGAGCTGGCGCTTGCCGAGCCAGATCACCAGTCCGGTACCGATCATTGCGGTGCCGGCCAGGCCGCAGATGAAGTACAGCCAGCGCAGGGCTGTCCCGGCAAAGTTCCCCAGGTGCAGGCCGTAAAAAGTCCCGGCCAGCACCATCGGCGCCGCACGCTGTGGATCGGCGCCGAGGAACTGGCCGTTGACCCCATCGAACGACACCGCGCTGCCAAACGCGTAGGCCACCCGGTCGGCACCGCTGCGCATGATATTCACCGTGGCCTTGAGGTCGCCCGGATGGCTCACCGTCACCAGGTTGACCCGCCCACCGCCCCAGTGCGCCTGGGCCTTTTCGATGAACGGCGCCAGCGCCAGCAATTGCCCGGGCTGCCCCGCCGCCGGTGGCGCATCGGTGGACGCCGGAAACAGTTCGCTGAAAAAGCTGTCGGTGTCGCCCTTGTAGGCCACCAGAATGCTCGCCGGCATCACCATGTACATGAAGATCACCAGGCTGCTGTAGGTGATCATCAAGTGGAACGGCAATACCAGCACCCCCACCGCGTTGTGCCCGTCGAGCCATGAGCGCTGGCCCTTGCGCGGACGGAAGGTGAAGAAGTCCTTGAAGATCTTCTTGTGGGTAATGATCCCGGTGATCAGCGCCACCAGCATCAGCATCGCGGCACTTGTGGTTAACCAGCGCCCCCACGGATGCGGCATCTGCAACTGGTAGTGGAAGCGAAAGAAGAAGTCGCCGGCACGGCTGTCGCGGACCTGAATCTCTTCACCGCTCAGCGGGTCGAGTTGGCGGTTCTCCCGCGGGCCACGCCGGCCCTCGTTGCCGGGCATCTGCCAGGACACCGACAGCCCCGGATCGCGCGCGCTCGGCAGGCTGATCACCCAACGCCCGGCATCGGCGGCATGTTGCTGCAGATAGTGCTGGGCGAGGGTCAGGCTGGCCTCGCTGCTGACCGAGCGCAGCGGCACTTCCGGCTGCATCCAGTGACTGATCTCGTCCTTGAAGTACGACAGGGTACCGGTGAGGAAAATCGCGAACAGGACCCAGCCGAAAATCAAACCGGTCCAGGTGTGCAACCAGGCCATCGCCTGACGAAAGCCCTCTTTCATGCTTGCCCCAGCCAGTAGCCCAGGCCGCCGAACGCCGCCAGCACCAGGCCTGGCACCAACAACCCCAGCCAGGCCTGCCAGGCACTGCGACTGGCGAAGCACCAGAGCACCGCGACCAGGTACACCAGGAACGAGGTCATCATGCCGCTGACCACCGCTTCGGCACGGGGCATCGGCAGCCACAGGCTCAAGCAGATGCTGGCCAGTGCCGCGAGCAGGTAGCCACCAAACAAGGCGGCCAGCACCCGTGAAGTGACAGCCAGACGATAGGAAACGGGGAGGCTTTTCATGTTTCGACCTTGAAACGGAAGGGAATCTGCGCGCGGTCCGTGCCAGCACAGGATCAACAGATGGCGATAATAATGATAAATATTCTCACATGCAAAATACTCCGATGAAAGCCTTGGCCTCGCCCTTCACAAGTGGCTCATCGGATGGTTGCGGCGCACGCCTGGCTGTCCCCACAACGTTCGCGCCCGCAAAACAAAACGGGCCTGCATCTGCAGGCCCGTTTTCATTGGGGTGGAAGTGTCAGGCGTCAGCTATTGAGCGCGGCCTGTTCATTCTCCAGAAACTCTTCTTCCAACAGCGCATCGGCATGGGCGCCCGATTGGATCGGGGTCACGGTGGCGCGTTTACCGCGCAGTTTGCCGAACAGATGTTCCAGCGCATGTTCCAGCTTGGTGGCGGCCCCTTCGATGGCCTGTTCCAGGGTGTCTGCCTTGTGCGTCACGGATACCGGTTGATGGCCTTTTGGCCGCGCTTCAAGTTGGCAGCGCATATCGTGTGGACCGGGTTTATCGCCGTTCTCATCGCGTAGATGGACTTCGACGCGGGTCAGGTCTTCCTCATAACGTTCGAGCGTGCTCTCAATGGTAGTACGTACCCACTCCTCCAGTCGGATGCTGCTTTGAATATGGTTATCGCTGTTGACTTGGATTTGCATAGTTCATCCCTTATTTCAGCTAGCTCGCGAGAGGTCCGGGGCGGTCTCGAAAAACCCGGTTACCGTGACCTCTTGATTACAGAGTTGGGCAGATCCGGAAACATTTCAACCCCTAAAAAAAGATAAATTTTAGACGGCGAAAAAGCCGGACAAAGGGCAAATGCGCTGGTAAGGTCGGGAGTTGGGTCGGCTTGCAATGCTGCAACAATTGCTCACAACTGCCCGTCACCCAAGGGGTGCAAACTGCGAAAGATTTCCGCCTCTTCCACCAGCCAGTCATGCACCGCACGCACGCCCGGATGGCTCAGCGCACCGGGAGCGTAGAGCAGTACATAGCGCTTGTGATTGGGCACCGCGACCCCGAACGGCACGATCAAGGTGCCACGTTCGAGTTCATCGTTGAGCAGGGTACGCCGGGCAATTGCCACGCCCATGCCAGCAATCGCCGCCTCGATGGTCAGATGGTTGCGATTGAAGGTGTGTCCGCGCCGTACATCGGCACCGTCGAAGCCGATGGCATTCAGATAGAACTCCCACTCCGCGTATTCATAGCTGCCACGCCAGGCGGTGATGTCGTGCAACAACGCAAAGTGCCCGAGGTCGGCCGGGCCATGGAGCGGCGGTCGCCCGCGCAGCAAGCTCGGCGCGCACACCGGAAAGATCTGTTCGTCGAGCAAGGCTGTGGATAACAGCCCGGGGTAGCTGCCGTCGTTGAGGTCGATGGCCAGGTCGAAGTCGCCTTCGTGCAGGGCCACGCTGCTGTCTTCGGCCACCAGGCGCAATTGGATATCCGGGTAACGCTGCTGCAGGCGCGGCAGGCGCGGGGTCAGCCATTTGCCGAGAAATGAAGGAATCGAGCGCAGCCGCAAAATGCCACTGATCATCCCGGCGTCCAACCGGCGCAATTCAGCGTCGATGCTGCCGTAGGCTTCACTGACGGTGAGTGCCAGGCGCTGGCCTTCAGCGCTCAACTCAACTCCCCGCGCGCGACGATGGAACAGGCGAAAACCCAGGCGCTCCTCCAGCTGGCGAATCTGCTGGCTCACCGCGCCCGGGGTGATGTGCAGCTCTTCGGCGCAGCGGGTAAACGACAGGTGCCGCGCGGCACAGGAAAACACATGCAGCCAGACGTAAGTCTGGGCGTGAAATTGATGGCGCATCATTTAGTCCTGCTAAAGCCTTGAGTAGAAAGTTTCGTTGGTCACCTGGGACCGAGCGGCGCAGTATCGCCGACATTGCGCTTGGCCTACAAAAAATGGCAGCGATTCCTACTCCATTGCTTGTAAGGCTTTAGCATGGCTATCAGTGTTTTCGATCTTTTCAAAGTCGGCATCGGTCCGTCCAGTTCTCACACCGTCGGCCCGATGCGCGCCGCCGCGACCTTCGTCCAGGCCCTGTTCGATCAGGATTTGGCGGGCCAGGTAACGCGTGTCGAAGTGCGCCTGTACGGCTCGCTGTCTGCCACCGGCGTCGGCCACGCCACCGACCGCGCCAGTGTCATGGGTCTGATGGGTGAATGGCCGGACAGCATCGACCCCACCAGCATCAATCCACGTATCCAGCAGTTGCGCGACAGTGGCGAGTTGTTGCTCGGTGGCCGCCTGAACATTGCCTTCGACTGGCAACGGGACATGCGCCTGCTCGACGAGAGCCTGCCCTACCACCCCAACGCCATGGCGTTGAGCGCCTACGCCGAAGACGGACTGCTGTTCGAGCAAACCTACTACTCGGTGGGCGGCGGATTCATCGTCGAGGCTGCCGAAGTCGAAGCAGGCGCGCCGGCTGCGACCGAGGTACAACTGCCGTACGATTTTTCCAGCGCCGCCGAACTGCTATCGCTGTGCAAACAGCACGGTCTGCGGGTCGGCGAGCTGATGATGGCCAATGAGCGCGCCTGGCGCAGCGACGCCGAGATCCGCCAGGGCCTGCTGCATATCTGGTCGGTGATGCGCGAGTGTGTAGAGCAGGGCCTGCGCCACGAAGGCATCTTGCCCGGTGGCCTGGATGTGCCGCGCCGCGCGGCGAAACTGCACCGCAGCCTGCTGGAAATCGGCAAGCCGAATGTCATCAGCTCGACCCTGTCGGCGATGGAGTGGGTCAACCTGTACGCCCTCGCGGTGAACGAAGAAAACGCCGCCGGCGGGCGCATGGTGACCGCGCCGACCAACGGAGCCGCCGGGATCATTCCCGCTGTGCTGCATTACTACATGAAGTTCAACCCCGAGGCGTCGGACGACGACGTCGTGGCGTTTTTCCTCGGCGCTGCGGCCGTGGGCATCCTGTGCAAAAAGAACGCGTCGATCTCCGGCGCCGAAGTCGGCTGTCAGGGCGAGGTCGGTTCCGCTTGCGCGATGGCCGCTGCTGGCTTGGCCGAGGTGCTGGGGGCTACCCCCGAACAGCTGGAAAACGCCGCTGAAATCGGCCTGGAACACAACCTCGGCCTGACCTGCGATCCGGTCGGCGGGCTGGTCCAGGTGCCATGCATCGAGCGCAACGCGATTGCCGCGGTAAAGGCGATCAACGCCACCCAGATGGCCCTGCGCGGCGACGGCAAGCACTTCATTTCCCTCGACCGGGTGATCCGCACCATGCGCGATACCGGCGCCGACATGCACGACAAATACAAAGAAACTTCACGGGGCGGCCTGGCGGTGAGCTGGGTGGAGTGCTGAGGAGCACTGCCTGATTGTCCCTGGCAGGTTGCTGCGGTTGGTTTGTCTTTTTGTAGGAGCGAGCGCCCGCTTGCCGGCTTGCTCGCGAAGAACCTGAGGGCGCCGCGCACTTTCAGGATGCGCGCGTCATCGTTGACGTTTTTCGCGAGCAAGCTCGCTCCTACAAACATCCGGCCTGAGCCAGCCCAACCAACCCGCCCCACGTGAGCCCGAGCAACAATAATAACGAGGCCTTTACGATGACCGATGTACGTACACCTGCTGCCGAAAACCCTGCTGTAGACCTATCCCGCACCACCGACACCAGCCACAAGGGCTGGAGCAAGCACGACACCACCTGGATGCTCGGCCTGTATGGCACAGCGATCGGTGCCGGCACCCTGTTCCTGCCGATCAACGCCGGCGTCGGCGGCTTCTGGCCGTTGCTGATCCTGGCGCTGCTGGCCTTCCCGATGACCTTCTTCGCCCACCGCGGCCTGACCCGCTTCGTGCTGTCCGGCCGTTCCGGCGACATCACCGAAGTGGTGGAAGAACACTTTGGCGTCGGAGCCGGCAAACTGATCACCCTGCTGTACTTCTTCGCGATCTTCCCGATCCTGCTGGTCTACAGCGTGGCGCTGACCAACACCCTCGGCAACTTCATGGAGCACCAGTTGCACATCACCCCGCCGCCGCGCGCGGTACTGTCGCTGGCGCTGATCCTCGGGCTGATGGCCATCGTGCGTTGCGGCCAGGGCGTGATCGTCAAGGCCATGAGCGTGCTGGTCTACCCCTTCGTCGCGGCCTTGCTGCTGCTGGCGCTGAGCCTGATCCCCAACTGGAACGGCGCCTTCTTCGCCTCCGCCAGTGAGGGCATGGCCATGCCGGTGTTCCTCAAGACCCTGTGGCTGGCGATCCCGGTGATGGTCTTCTCGTTCAACCACTCGCCGATCATCTCGGCCTTTGCGGTCGATCAGAAACAACGCTACGGCGCCCAGGCCGAGGCGAAGAGCAGCGGCATCCTCGCGGTCGCGCACGGCATGATGGTCGTGACGGTGATGTTCTTCTGCTTCAGTTGCGTGCTGGCACTGTCGCCTGCTGACCTGGCAGCCGCCAAGGCGCAGAACATCTCGATCCTGTCGTACCTGGCCAACCACTTCCAGACCCCGGTCATTGCCTACGCCGCGCCGCTGATTGCGCTGGTGGCGATCACCAAGTCGTTCCTGGGCCACTACATCGGCGCCAGCGAAGGCTTCCAGGGCCTGATCGTGAAAAGCCTGCGCGGCCGTGGCCGGGTGGTGTCCAATCGCTGGCTGAACCGGGCCACGGCGCTGTTCATGATTCTCAGCTGCTGGGCCGTGGCGACGTTCAACCCGAGCATCCTGGGGATGATCGAAACCCTCGGTGGGCCGGTCATCGCGTGCCTGTTGTTCCTGATGCCGATGTACGCCATTCGACGCGTGCCCTCTCTGCGCCAGTACTCGGGCCAGGCGTCCAACGTCTTTGTCGTGTTGGTCGGGCTGATCGCACTGTCTGCGATCATCTATTCGGTGATGCCCTGAAATAGCCCAGTAAAGCACCCGCCGCAGGCGCATCCACGCCTGCGCCTGCGGTAGGTGCCTGGCCGGCATGCCCTTTGCTTTGTCCTACAGGCAGCCCACCAGCCGCCGACGGTCTGGAAAAGCGAACCAATCCCGGCCACGGCCGGTCAATGCATGCACGAGCCAATCAAGCGGTGACGCATCATGGACAATCCTTTCCAACTGATTACCGACGCCTTCGCCGAGGACTATCAGATCAACCTGAGCATCCAGGGCCTCGATGGCGGCATCATGCTGACCCTGTCCAACGCCGGCCGGGTGGTTGCCAAGCGCATGATCAGCGCCCAGCAACGCAATGATCCGCAGCGCCTCAAGCGCCTGGTACAGAGCATTCAATTCGGCATTGCCATCGAACAGGGCCACAGCGCGGTGGCCATTCTCGAAGCCATGACCGACAGCGCCAGGCACGCGTTGCCGCCGCCCGCCCGCAAGCGTCCGGCGGCTCTTTCGGCGCGGCATTAAAGCTCGCCTTTCTCGACTTCCGGATGCTCCGCCGAGCCCGCGCCAACCTTGCGCTGCGGGTTTTCGATCTTCACTGAAGGGAACTGCGACGAGGCATAACGCACCACCAGGATCGCGAATGCCAGCAACAGGATCCCGCCGCACAGGTAGATGATCCCCAGGTCCGGCGGATTGTGGTGCGACACGTTGGAAATCAGCAGGCGCGTCAGCGCGGTGATCGCCACGTAGATCAGGAAGCGCACCGGCATGTGGTTGGTCTTGAAGTAAATCCCGACCATCGCCCCCAGTTCCAGATAGATGAACAACAGCAGGATGTCGTCGATCTTGATGTGGCCCTTCTCGAGCATGCCGAGAAACTCCATCACCGCCGCCCAGGCAGTGACGGCGCCGATGGCGAACAGGGCCAGGTAGTGGAAGGATTCGACGAACAGGTTGCCCAGGGACTCGGCCAACTCATGCACGTTCTGGCGAAGACGCTCTGCCCAATGGATTTTCACGGTGATTCTTCCTTAGGTCGCTTCGACCGAATAATGCGGGTTGGACGTGACGGTTGATCTGCATGCAGAAAAAAGGCCAGCGATCATCGATTGAGATGATGGCCGGCGTCGATGAGGCACGTTGCCACTGCCGGACAGCTGACAAACCCCGAAACCGGTCTAGATTAAAAAGCGACTACCCAAAGCGACGAGATTCGCTTATCCTTTTTGCTGTATATAAATACAGTGGTCGCAAAAGACAACTATTGTGAAGGCATATGAGGTGGTAAATGGCCGTCGAAGTGGTATACCGCAGCAGCCGAGATCTGGAGCGCTTGTTCATGGATAAAGCCGAAGCTGACCGTCATGACAAGATGCTCGAACTGGCCGAGTTGCTGGCCGAAGTGCTGCAAAAAGCGGTGCCGTCGCTGACCGAGCAGCAAGTGGAAGAAGCCGGGATCTACATGGCGAAGAATCGCGATGTGTTCGCCAAGGCCTTCAAGAGCCAGCCGGACGCCCTGTCCGAACTGCTCACTGCACCGGCGCCGGTGGAACCCGCGGTCGAAGTGGCGGAACCGGCAACTGAAGACGAGCCTGCCGAACCGGTCAAGGCCAGCAAGCCGACCAAGACGGTCAAGGCTGCGAAGTAGACGACAGCTGAATTGAAAAGGCCCTGGCTCACCGAATCAGGGCCTTTTTCATGATGCGGTGCTCAGCGGTACAGCAAGCGCTCCGCCAGCTCATCGGCCACCCGCGCCGGGGAGCGTTTTTCCGCCTGGGCGTGGGCGAAGACCTCGGTCAGGCGCGAGCCGATCTTCGACAGGTGCCCGGTGATGGTCGACAACGCCTCGCCACGATGCTTGAGCACCACGTAGATCAGGCCACCGGAATTGATCACGTAATCGGGGGCATAAAGGATCCCGCGCCCTTCCAATTGGTCAGCCACGCCGAGGCTGGTCAGTTGGTTGTTGGCCGAACCGGCCACCGCCGCACAGCGCAATTGCGCCACGCTGTGGCTGTTGAGCACGCCGCCCAGGCCGCAGGGCGCGAGGATGTCGCAGGGCGTACTGAGCAGGGCTTCGTTGGCAATCGGGTGCGCACCCAACTGCTCCATCGCCAGTTGCACCTTGCCCGGATCGATATCACTGACCAACAGTTCCGCACCCGCCGCGTGCAGCTGCTCGGCCAGGGCAAAGCCGACGTTGCCCAAGCCCTGGATCGCCACCCGCAAGCCTTCGAGATTGTCGCTGCCCAGCCGCGCCATCGCCGTGGCGCGGATGCCGGTGAACACGCCCATGGCCGAATGCGGCGAGGGATCGCCCGAAGCAGTGGTGCTGGTGACGTGCTGGGTGTGCTGGGCGATGCAGTCCATGTCGGCCACCGAAGTGCCGCTGTCGATCGCCGTGATGTAGCGACCGTCGAGTTGCTCGACACAACGGCCGAAGGCTTCGAACAATGCACTGCGACTTTCGACATGGGCCGGGCGCACGATCACCGCCACCCCGCCGCCCTGGGGCAAGCCGGCCAAGGCCGCCTTGTAGCTCATGCCTTGCGCCAGGCGCACGGCATCGGTCACGGCGCTTTCATCGTCGGGATAGGCAAGGTAACGACAACCGCCAAGAGCAGGTCCCAGGCGGCTGCAATGAATGGCAATCACAGCCTTCAACCCGGTGGCCGGGTCGACGCTCAAGTGCAGCGATTCAAGGCGAGTGCTTTGCATGAGAGCGAACATCGTAAGGCTCCCGAATCACTTCCAGTAGTCGCCAGTATAGGCGTGCGGCCAGAAATTGCTGGAGCGCACCGGAATAAGCAAAGGCCGGCGCCGAGGCTTTGCGACATATCTTCAACGGTGCCGCGTGCGGCACTGGACGAACGTGCGCGGCGGGGCTAAAACGAGGCATTCACCTGTAGGAGCGAGCTTGGTCCGGGCGGCGATCCGACGAGAAACGTTAACGATAACGCTGACATTCTGAATGAACGCGGTGTCCTGAAGTTTTTCGCGAGCAGGCTCGCTCCTACAAAAGCGCTCGCTGGACAACATTGGGCATTCACCGGAGATTTCGATGAAACCGCGCCAAGCCTTTTTCGCCTGCCTGCAACGCTCGCCACCGGCACTCTTCGAAGCCGCGCTGTGGATTGGGGCCGAGCACGATGCCGAGGTCAAGCCAGAGGTACTGCTGGCGCAATTCAAGGAGGTCGAGCAGCGGGTCAGCAGCGGCCTGCCGATGTTGCCGGTCAGCGAATTGGGCCAGCCGTTGCTGCGCCGCCTCAACGACCTGGGTTATCAACAGGACGATGCGTCGCCGCTGCGGCCCCAGGCGGCGCTGCTGAACAAGGTACTGGAGCGCCGACGCGGGCAGCCGCTGACCTTGGGCCTGATTGCCCTGGAGCTGGCTCGGCGGCTGGAGATTCCCATGCTCGGGGTGAATTTCCCCGGGCACTTCCTGCTGCGCGTGCCGGGCGCCGACCACCTGCTCGATCCCTGCGGCGGTCGACGACTGTATCCCGGTGATTGCCGTGAGTTGCTGCATCGCCAATATGGCGCGCAGATGCAGCTCAGTGCCGAGCACCTGTCAAGCAGCGAGCCCGTGCAGATACTCCAGCGCCTGTCACGCAACCTGCGCCAGTTGCACCTGGCCAACGACGACTGCATGGGCGCCCTGATCGATGCTGAACGGGTCCTCGAACTGGGCAATGCCAGCGCCAGCGATTATCTCGCCCGCGCCAGCCTTTATCAGCGGCTGGAGTGCCCCAATGCCGAACGCTTCGACCTGGAGCATGCCCTGCTGCTCAGCGACGACCCGATCCAGCGCATTCGCCTGACCGAACGCCTGGGCCATCTGCCGCCCAACTCGATCGTCCACTGAGGTTTACGGCGTGTCCGGCTGATTGCCCGGATGCGCCTTGACGAACGCCGGATGCGTCGCCGCCAACGCCGCCACCCGACGAATCCGCGGATAAGCCTGCAGGTAGATGTTGAACCGCTCGGCCGCATACAGCTGCGGGATCAGGTACACGTCCGCCAGCCCGGGCGCGCTGCCGAAGCAGTAGCCCTGCTCGCCAATCAACTGCTCGACCGCCGCCAGCCCCTGGCTGATCCAGTGCCCGATCCACTGCACCACCTGGACTTCGTCATGACCCAGCTGGCGCAATTGGTTGAGCACGCTGACGTTGTGCAGCGGATGAATGTCGCAGCCGATCAACGCCGCCACGGCCCGTTCATGGGCACGCTGGGCGAGGTCCTCGGCGAGCAGCGGCACCTGTGGATAACGTTCTTCCAGGTACTCGATGATCGCCGGCGACTGAATCAGCAACTCGCCGTCGTCGGTGCGCAGGGCCGGCACCCGGCCTTGTGGATTGATCTGCAGGTACGCCGGCTGACGGTGTTCGCCGCCGGCCGGAGCAATCAGATTGACTGGCAGTGCCTGGTACTCCAGGCCCTTGAGTGCCAGGGCAATCCGCACCCGAAACGACGAGGTCGAGCGGTAGTAGGTAAAGAGTTCCATGCCCCTGCCCCCTTAGCGTGCCGGCAGGATCTTGCCACGGCATTCGCCGAAGCCGATGGAGGCGAACCCCTCGCGGCTGCAACGGGCGCGCAGGATGATTTCATCGCCATCTTCAAGGAACTTGCGCACTTCACCGGACGCCAGTTCGATCGGCTTTTTCCCGCCTTCGGTGATTTCCAGCAGGCTGCCGAACTGACCGCTCTCTGGGCCGGACAAGGTGCCCGAACCGAACAGGTCGCCGGCCTGCAACTGGCAGCCGTTGACGCTGTGGTGCGCGACCATCTGCGCCACGGTCCAGTACATGTGTTGGGTGTTGCTCAGAGTCAGGCGGTGGGCCGGCAGGTTCTGCTCGCGCATGGTTTCGGTGAGCAGCAGCACTTCCAGCTCGATGTCGAAGGCGCCGGCGGCCTGGTCACGCGTGTCCAGCAGGTACGGCAGTGGCTGCGGATCACCTTCTGGACGCGGCGGTTGGGCACGGCGGAACGGCTCCAGGGCTTCGGCGGTAACGACCCAGGGCGAAATGCTGGTGATGAAGCTTTTCGACAGGAACGGCCCCAGCGGCTGGTATTCCCAGGCCTGAATGTCACGCGCCGACCAGTCGTTGAGCAGGCAATAGCCGGCAATGTGCTCGGCCGCGTCGCCGATGGCGATCGAATCGCCCATGGCATTGCCCTGGCCGATCCAGATGCCCAGTTCCAGTTCGTAGTCCAGGCGTGCGCAGGGGCCGAAGCTTGGCTCGGTCTGGCCGGCCGGCAGGGTCTGGCCTTTCGGGCGACGCACGTCGGTGCCCGACGGGCGAATGGTCGAGGCGCGGCCGTGGTAGCCGATCGGTACATATTTGTAGTTCGGCAACAGCGGGTTGTCCGGACGGAACAGTTTGCCGACGTTCTGCGCGTGCTCGATGCCGACGTAGAAGTCGGTGTAGTCGTTGATGCGGGCCGGCAGGTGCATCTGGCAATCGGCAGCCAGCGGCAGCAGTTTCGCGCCCAGGGCTTCGAGCTTGCCGTGCAGGCTGCTGCCTTCGGCCAACAGTTCCAGCAGGCGCTCGCGCAGGGCCACGCGGGCACCGCGGCCGAGTTCGAAGAAGGCATTCAGCTGGCCGCCACGGGTGGCTTCCACCGCAGTGCGTGCCGCGCCTTCAAACAGGCCGGCCGCCAGCGCCGCCTCGAGATCAAAGATGTGCTCGCCAATCGCCACGCCGCTGCGCGGCGCCGAACCCTGGGTGCTGAACACGCCCAGCGGCAGGTTCTGCAGAGGGAAATCGGCGTGGCCGTTGGCGGAGGCAACCCAGCTACGAGTGGGGGTGATCTGGGTCATGGGTTATCTCCGATTCGGGTTGAAAGTGGCGGGCAGCGATGCCCAGCAAGCGTCATAGGTTTTTTGCAACTGAGGGCAGTCCAGGGCGAACCGCGTCGGGCGCAACACCTGGCTGGTCTCGAACATGAAGGCCATGGTGTTATCGATCTTGTGCGGCGCCAGCTCGGCATTGATCGCCTTGGTGCAGGTCTCGCCATCCGGGCCATGGGCGCTCATGCAACTGTGCAGCGAGGCGCCGCCGGGCAGGAAGCCTTCGGCCTTGGCGTCGTATTCGCCACGGATCAGGCCCATGAATTCATTCATCAGGTTGCGGTGGAACCACGGTGGACGGAAGGTGTTCTCGGCCACCATCCAGCGCGGTGGGAAGATCACGAAGTCGAGGTTGGCCAGGCCATGTACGCTGGTCGGCGAGGTCAGCACGGTGAAGATCGATGGATCCGGGTGATCGAAGCTGACGGTGCCGATGGTGTTGAAGCGGCGCAGGTCATATTTGTACGGCACGTTGTTGCCGTGCCAGGCGACCACGTTCAGCGGCGAATGGTCCAGCTCGCAGGCCCACAACTCACCGAGGAACTTCTGTACCAGGGTGGTCGGTTGCTGCAGGTTTTCGTAGTGCGCGACTGGCGTCAGGAAGTCCCGTGGATTGGCCAGGCCGTTGCTGCCAATCGGTCCCAGGTCCGGCAGGCGCAGGGGCGCGCCGTGGTTTTCCGCAAGGTAGCCACGGGCCTGCGGGTCGAGCAGTTCGATGCGGAATTTCAAGCCTCGGGGCAGCACGGCGATTTCCAGCGGCTCCAGCTCCAGCACCCCCAGTTCAGTGGCGATCCGCAGGCGCCCCAGTTGCGGCACCAGCAGCCACTCGCCATCGGCGTTGAAGAACACCCGCTCCATGGAGCGGTTGGCGGCGTAGTGATAAATGCTGATCCCGGACGGTTTCTCCGAACCCGAATTGGCCGCCATGCTCACCAGGCCATCGATGAAATCGGTCGGCTCGGCAGGGATATCCAACGGGTTCCAGCGCAGGCGATTGGGCGTGACTTCGCCCAGCGGACCACCGGCCAACTGCCGCTCAAGCTTGACGAACGCCGGGTGATTGGCCGACGGCTGGATGCGGTACATCCAGGTGCGCCGCGCTTCGCTGCGGACCATGGTAAAGGCGGTGCCGGAGAACAGCTCGGTGTACAGGCCGTACGGGGCTTTCTGCGGCGAGTTCTGGCCGACCGGCAGTGCACCGGGCAAGGCCTCGCTGCTGAATTCATTGCCGAAGCCTGACTGATAGGCCAGCGCTGGCGTCGTTGAATCGGGGTTCATGGAGCCTCCTGAACAGGGAGAGGGCCGTGGCCTTCGCGCCCATTGATCAGGGTTTCGGCACGTCCCGGTTATTTTTGTCGTAATTCAATTACGCATAACGTAATTTGATTGGTATTGACCGTCAAGCTATAAAGACGCCCATTCATCTGCAGACATGACCGAACCATGGAAAAGCCGCGCCCTACCGCCGACAGCACCGGCAAACAGAAAGTCCGCTCGGCCGAGGTCGGCACCGACATCCTCAAGGCGCTGGCCGAACTGTCGCCCTCGACCTCGCTGTCGCGCCTGGCCGAGCATGTGCAGATGCCCGCGAGCAAGGTCCACCGCTACCTGCAGGCGCTGATTGCCAGCGGCTTTGCCGAACAGAACGCGGCGACCAACCACTATGGCCTCGGTCGCGAGGCGCTGCGCGTGGGCCTGGCGGCGCTGAACAGTATGGACGTGCTGAAAGTCGCCACCCTGCCCCTCTCGGAGTTGCGCGACGAACTGAATGAAACCTGCTTCCTTGCGGTCTGGGGCAACCAGGGCGCTACCGTGGTGCACATCGAACCGGCGGTGCGCGCCGTGACGGTGGTCACTCAGTTGGGCTCGGTGCTGCCGCTGCTCAGCTCATCCACCGGGCTGGTGTTCGGCGCCTACTTGCCGCACCGCGAAACCGACGAACTGCGGGAACAGGAAGTCGCGGCTTCAGCGCCCCATCCCCTGGCCAGTGAATCGGCCTACGCGAGCCTGTGCGAACAGATCCGCGAGCGCGGCCTGCATCATGTGCACGGCCTGCTGATGCCCGGTGTGGATGCACTCTCGGCGCCAGTGTTCAACGCCGTCGGCCAGATCGCCGCGGTGCTGACCATCGTCGGCCCGGCCTCGCTGTTTCACGCCGACGAAAATGGCCCGGCAGCCCGGCGCCTGCTGGCGGCGGCCCGGGCAGTAAGCTGGCGCATGGGCCACGACGGCATCGCCAGCCAGGGCTGATCTCAGGCAAAGAACCCCAGCGCCTTGGCCTTGGCCACGGCCTGGGTCCTGCGCTCGACCGCCAACTTGCCGTTGATGCGCCGGGCGTGGGTCTTGACCGTATGCAGGGAAATGAACAGGCGCTCGGCGATCTGCAGGTTGGAGTTGCCCTGGGCGATCAGTTGCAGCACCGCCATCTCGCGCTGGCTCAGGGGGTTGTCTCCGCGACCTGGCGCTGGCGCCTGCTCCACCACCGCAAACAACGTCGGCAATTGCCGCTGCAAGGCGATCAGCGGTTGCTGCAGATGACAGCGTTCGGCCAGTTGCCGGGCCTCCTGCAACGCTTGCCGTGCCTCAAGTGGACGTTCCAGGCGCCATGTCACCTGCGCGATGATGAGCAGCAACTCCACCTCCAGCCCGAGCATTGCCGATTGCCGCGCTTCGTGCAGCTGCGCCTGAAGCTGGGCCAGGGGCTGCGTCGCCTGCTTGAGCTGAACCTCGGCCAGCACCAGCAGGTAGCGCAGACGCGGGATCAGTTCGAGGGTCGCCGGCGGCGCCTGTCGAGCCTGTGGCCCATGGAAATGCCGCAGCACGCGGGTCAGCGCCTCGTGGGCCAACTCCGCTCGCCCTTGCCGCAGCCAGAAGTCGCTGCTGACTTGTAGCAGGACCCCACGGTACACCGTGTCGGGAATCTGCCGGCGCTGCATCATGCGCTCGGCGTCACGCAGGTAGACAAAGGCCTGGGCGAAATCGTCGCGGTTGGCCGCGATCTGCGCCAGCCCCAGGTAACCGTACAGCACGCGCTTGTCATGACTGCGCAGACACGCCTGCAGCCCGGTCTCGAAGAACTCGCTGGCTTCCTCGTCCCGGCCCAGAGTCAAGGCCAGTCGACCGCGGCGCAGGGCGATCCGCCCCAGCAAAGGTGTGGCTGAACGGGCCTGTTGGGACAGCAACTGCTGGATTCCCTCCAGCAGATTTTGCGCCCGATGAGGCGCGCCACGCTGCTCGAGAATTTGCGCGTGATCGAGCTCCAGCAGGCCTTCGAACAACAACGCCCCCTGGGCCCGCGCGAGGCACAACGCGTCGCGGTTCAAGCCCTGGGCTACGTCGAGCTCGCCGCGCAGCAGGGCTTGTTGGGTCAGCCCCGACAGGCACAGCAAGCGGGCGGCCCAGGCCTGGACTGGCAACGCTTGCAGCGCCTCGACGAAGTGCTCGCGCGCCGGCGCCATCCGCCCTTGCAGGTGCAGCAGCCAGCCCTGTTGCGCCTGCCAGCGGGCGACCAGTTCGCGCTGGCTATCCGCCGTGGGTTGCGGGGCAAACCGGGCCATGTGCTCGATGCACGTTGCCGCCTCTTCAAAGCGTCCGGCGAACAACAAGGCGGCGGTGACCAGGCCGATCAGGTGGGCGCTGCACAGCAACAGGTCAGCACCCTGCTGCTCATACAAACGCAACAGCAGGACGGCGTTGCGCTGCTGGAACAACTGCTCGAAACCGAAATGCTGCAGCAGACTGATCGCCATCTCGAACGCTTCGGCCTGCAATGCCTGGTCGAACGCGGCCTGCCAATCCTGCTGCGCGACGAACCACTGGCAGGCCTGCCGATGCCAGGAACGACCAGCGTCCCAGCCATCGTCGCGAACCAGTTGCGCCACGGGCGGGAACACTTGCAGCCAGTCATCGGAGCTGCCCCAGGGTTCGATGAAACACCCCTGCTCCTGCAGGGCGCGCAACCATTGCCCGCCCTCGCCCGCGCCGAACAGATGCTCGCACAGGCCCAGGTTGAAGCGAGGCAAGTGCGCCAGAACACGCCAGGCCTGTGCCAGTTCCGGCGACAGGCCGCTGAACAGTTCGTGATGCAGGTAGTCGAGCAGGATCGCCGAGCGACCACTCTTCAGTTCGTCGCAGCTGCGCCCATTGCTGTCCTGCACGGCCACCCTGACGCACGCGCACCAACCTGCGCTGCGCTGATAAATCCGCTCGCAGGCGTTGGCACACAGTTGATGGGGCAGTTGCGCGATCAACTGCTGGATCTCGCCCCGGTTGAAGGCCAGTTCGCTCGTCACCGCTTCGTGCAGATCGTCGTCGAGCAACAGGCGTGGCCAATTGCAGTGCGGTCGCCGCCGGCCGGACAGCCACCAGGTCAGCGCCGGGCTGCTGGCGTTCAACAGGCGATCGAGCAAGGCATCCAGCTCGGGCGCAGGAGCACGGCAATAATCGTCGATAAACAGCCAGGCCGGGGTCGCCAACTGCGCCAGGCCGGCCAGCAGCTGCGACTCGTCCTGCGCCTCCAGCCCCAGCGTCCGGGCCAGGGCATGACACAGTTGAGCCGGGCTTTGCGCCACCCCATGCAGCGCCAGCCAATGCACCGTGCAGCCTGCCGGCGCTTGCGCCAGGCATTCGGCGAACAGCGCGCTTTTGCCGCTGCCCGCCGGCGCACAGAGCAATTTCACCCGCGCCGGCGAGCTCAGCAACGGCTGCGCCAGGCGCGCGCGATTGACATGCAGGGCCGACAAACGCGGCACCGCTCCCGGGCGATCCAGACACAGCGTCATGGCAGTCATTGCAACGGGCCTTTTTATAATTGTGCAGCCACCCTAGTCCTCTGCCGTGGCCTTGTTGAGAAAGATTCAGCAGGCTGATCGAGTGCCATAAAAAATGGCGACCGCTGGGTCGCCATTTGTCCTGACTGCCTTGTGGGAACTGGGCCATACAAAAAACTATGAAGCTGACGCGCTCAACGAACTGTAGGAGCTAGCCTGCTAGCGATGGCGGCGGCCCATTTAATATCTTCTTTGAATCGGCAGGCCAATCGCTAGCAGGCTAGCTCCCACAGTTCAGCAGTTCACATCTCCTGCATGATCATCTGCGCCTGGAGTTGGGTTCAGCGAACCCCCTCCGCCCGCAGCGCTGCCGGAGTGTAGTCCGCAGCCCTGGCCTCGAAACCAAAGATGAAGCTGTGCTTCTCTTCGTTTTTCATCCCCAGGGCGATGTAGCGGCCGGCGATGATGTCGTACAGCGCTTCGAGGGTGTAGGCCTGGGTCTGGTGGTCGTAGTAGTACTGCGAGTGCCCTTCGGCGACGCGCCACAGTTGCCCGCGCCCGTCGTAGTGATCGGCCAGCGCCACTTGCCAGCTGTCTTCATCGATGTACATGTGGCGCTTGGCGTAGATGTGCCGTTCGCTCGGCTTGACCGTTCCCACCACTTCCCAGACCCGGTGCAGCTCATAGCGGGTCAGGTCCTGGTTGATGTGCCCGGCCTTGACCACATCGTCGTACTTCAGGCTCGGCGAATCGAGCTTGTAGCTGTTGTACGGGATGTACATTTCCTTCTTGCCGATCAGCTTCCAGTCATAGCGATCCGGTGCACCGGAAAACATGTCGAAGTTGTCCGAGGTACGCAGGCCGTCGGCCGCGGTACCCGGCCCGTCGTAGGCCACTTGCGGCGCACGGCGCACCCGGCGCTGGCCGGCGTTGTAGATCCAGGCCAGGCGCGGTTCCTTGACCTGGTCGAGGGTTTCATGGACCAGCAGCACGTTACCGGCCAGCCGAGCCGGAGCGGTCACCGACTGCTTGAAGAAGGTCAGCACGTTGGCGGCTTTGTCCGGATCCAGGTCCTTGATCAACTGCGGTACGGCGATTTCTTCTTCGAAGCGGATCGGCGTGTAGGCGCCGTTGGTCTGCGGGGTCACCTGGGTGATGATGCGCTTGAGGTTGCCACCGTGATAACGGGTGATGTGGTTCCACAACACCTCGACGCCGTTCTTCGGAATCGGGAAGGCGTAGTAGCGATTGCCGGTGAAGTTGGCCAGGCCGTTACCGTCGTTGATGCTGGTCACGTTCAGCGCGCTGCGCTTGGCCGACTCGTAGATTTCCGGCGGCACGGCGACGCTGCGGTGGGTGGGATAGACCGGGATTTTGTAGGTCTCGGGGTAGCGCTTGAACATTGCCACCTGGCCTTCGGAGAGCTTGTCCTTGTATTGGCTGACGTTGGCCGCGGTGATGGTGAACAGCGGCTTCTCGCTGGCGAACGGATCGGCGAGGAAGCCCTTGCTGTCCACCGCACCGGCATTTTTCGGCAGGCCACCGGTCCAGGCCGGAATCGAGCCATCGGCGTTGCCGGCCTTTTCCGCACCCAGCGGGGTCAGGCTGGTGCCGAGCTTGTTGGCTTCTTCCGGCGACACTGCCGCCATCACGTTGGCCGCCAGCAGGGTCAAGGCCAGGGCACCGCATTGCAGAATCATCTTGCGCATAAGGTCATCCTTTTCAGCCAGATCAGAAGTTCACGCCGAAGCTCAGGGCCAGGAAATCGCGGTCTTCAAGGGTGTTGTAGTCGCCACCGAAAAAGTCGGTGTAGCTGAGGCTCGCGGTGTAGGTGTTGCGGTAGTCGGCATCGACACCGACGCTGACCGCCTTGGCGCCTTCGTTGAACAAACCGTTGGGGCCGTAACCAGCGACGTCGTGGGACCAGGACAGGTTGGGCTTGAGATTGATCCCGCCAATCACGTTGGCGTAATCGAGGATCGCCCGCGCGCGGTAGCCCCAGGAGGTGGAGGTGACGAAGCCGCCGGTATCGCCGGCAAAACCGTACTGGCCGTAGACCGAGTCACGCCCATAACGCAGTTTGCTGCGCGACTCCAGGCCGCCGACCCGCACCACCCCCGCCTCGCCCACCAGGGTCAGGCGCTGGGCACCCATGACCTGGTCGAAAAAGTGCGTCAGGGTGCTCTGCACCTGGGTCACTTCCTTGCGCCGATAACCCTTGTTGTCCGCGCCCGGCGTGGTGCTGATCGGCGACAAGGCGCCGCCGGCGATCGGGTTGAGCAGGGCCAGGGTCAGGTCATTGGTGCTGACTTGCACCGGAGCGTTGGGCCGGTAGCTGATCTCGCCAGTCCAGGCGGTGCCGGTGGGCAAGGTGGTGGAGAAGCTGGCGCCGTACAGGCGAATGTCTTCCGGGTAATCGAGGTAGTACTGGCCGCGACCGAGCATCACGCTCTGGGCCAGGGCCGAGCCGGTGCCCGGTGCGATTGCGTTGGCCGTGCCGACGATGCCAGGCAACGCCGAGAGCGTCGACAGCCCGGCGGTGACCGTGCCTACCGTGGGCGTGCGGCTGTGATAATTCATGAAATACAGGCCGTACTCGGTGTCATCGCCGAGCCAGCGCAGGGCTGTGCCCCACTGCCCGGAATCCCGCGCATCGCGATCGCCACCACGGGGCACTACCACACCTTCGGAGGTCACTTCGAAGCCCTGGCCAAAGGCTGCGGCAATCGGCTGCAGTGGCCGGATCGCCGGGCTGGCCACCGTGTAGTTGTTGACGCAGCCGTCGGCGACCACGTCGTTGCCGAAGAAAGTCCCGCAGTTATCCACAACCGTCTGGTCCCACTCCAGTTGATAGAAGCCCTCGACGGTCAGGCGGTCGGTCAGGCTCTGGGTGGCGAACAGCATGTTGACCGGAATCAGGCCTTCCTTGATTTCGGCACCTGGACGGCGAAACGCGGAGACGTCGATCGGGTTGATGCTGTTGATCGAGTTGCCGATGAAGGTACTTTCGCCCCAGCTGACCACTTGCTTGCCGGCGCGTACGGTGCCTGGCAGGTCGGCAATGGAGTAGTTGTGATAGACGAAGGCGTCGAGGATCTGTCCACCGGAAGATTTCGCACCTTCCTTGCGGTTGTGGTCGCTGATGTCCTTGAACGGCCGGCTCTCGTCCTTGAGTTCGAAGTCGTACCAGTATTTACCGCGGACAAACACACCGCTGTCGCCGTACTTCAGTTGCAGGTCATGAATGCCCTTGAAGATCTTCGAGAAGGTTTCGCCCTTGCTGAAGTTCAGCCGGCCATCGTCACCGGTCGACGACTGCCCGGAACCGCCATTGACCGTGCCCACCAGTGCATCGTCGGCATCGCGCATGCCCCAGCTCGCGCCGATCGACAGCGAGGAATCGAACGTGCCCTCGATTTCCCCCAGATTGAAATCGACCGCCTGCGCCTGGGCACAGCAGCCCAAGGCCACCGCCGCGGCGAGCGCGTGCGGCGTGAAGATGGCGCGCATTGTTGTTTTTGTCATGCGTCTTCCCCGGTGAGTGACTGAAGGCCCCACCCTACTGCCGCCCATCAGGGTCGATAAGCGCACCAAGGAGGTATTCGCGGTGTCGCTCCAAAGAGTGAATGGCCGCAGCTGGCGGGGCTTTGCGCCGGGCATGGATGGGCTGGATGAAGGGGCATCAATCAAAGCGATGATCCGCCCGACTGTTGCCGATGACGTAACAGTGCATGTCGCGAATCGCTATTTTTCCTTTGGCAAGAAGGACTTATTCTCTGTTCGTGGTCGCGGCAAGTTGCCTCGCCAGCCGATTTCGATGGGTTGAACGCCGATTGTTCAACTCGTCTCCCGCTGTTCACTGACGTTGATTTGTAGCTCCTTGATCCAACGTCTTACTTTGGCCGCTGCCTGTGCAGCGGCCTTTTTTATGGGAAAAAATGTATGGCGCAGCGCACTGGCGCTGTCCTACAAAACATCAAGAAAGCCACCACTCATCACGCGTATCGACACTGCTACCTTGCCGTTAGTTGGTGATTCAGCACCAACTCCCGACTAACGAAGAGGCATGCACATCATGTTTGCTATCAACCGAAATTATCGCGCCCAGGCGTTCAACAACCGCGACCGTTGTTTGATCATTCATTACACCGCGGGCAACTTTTCCAGTTCGCTCAGCGCCCTGACGGGCCCCAATGTCAGTGCGCATTATCTGATCCCCGATATCAGCGACAGCACTTACCTCAAAGCCGGTTACTCCGATCAGCAGATTTTCTGCCTGCTCGAAGAACACCAGCGCGCCTGGCATGCCGGCGTCAGCCACTGGGCAGGCCGGCGTCAGCCACTGGGCAGGCCGCAGCAACCTCAACGACACGGCCATCGGTATCGAGGTGGTCAATCAGGCAAGCGACAACCAGGGCCTGTTCCAATTCCCGCCCTATCACCCGCAACAAATCGCCGCCATCGAGCAACTGGCAACCGACATCCTCCAGCGCTACCCGGACATCGGTCCATGCAATGTGCTTGGGCATTCGGACATTTCCATCGGCCGCAAAAGCGACCCGGGCGCCGCCTTCCCCTGGCACGCGCTGTACCTCAAGGGCATCGGCGCCTGGTTCGACGATGATTGCCGTGACAGCTGCCTGGCTCAATACCAGCAAGTCGGCCTGCCGGATCGTGCAACCCTGCTCAAGCAGTTCAAGGAATATGGCTACGACACGTCCGGGGCGACGTCCGAGGCGGGCTATCGGCAACTGGTGCGAGCCTTCCAACTGCACTTTCGCCCGGAGCACTATGATGGGGTAATGGATGCGCAGACCGCGGCGCGGTTACAGGCGCTGGTGAGCAAGTACGTGGGTTGACTTTCAGTATTCGCGAAGACCGCTTGAGCGCCGAATGAACGACTCCAGACAACATCGAGCGCAAGCCCCTCCCTTGCGCTCGATCCAGTTTCCCAGCTACAACGCATACTTCTGCAAATTACCCATCATCTCTTTCAACGCTTCGATGTTGTCCTTCGGATGCGCCGCGCCTTCGAAGTCGCAGATCTGTTGCCAGTGGGCGGCGACGTCTTCCGGGGAGAAGCCTTCGCGCGGATCGAAGCCGGCGCCGAGGCTTCGCTCCCAGCGCACTTTGCCCATCCAGCCGCCGCCGACTTCGAACAGGCCCGAGGTTTCCTGGCAGTTTTCGCTGGCCAGGTACACCACCAGCGGGCTGACCAGTTCCGGTTTCAGTTGCTCGAAGACTTGTGGCGGGATCAGGCCTTCGGTCATGCGCGTGCCGCCGGTGGGGGCGATGGCGTTGACCAGGATGTTGTTCTTGCGGCCTTCGAGGGCCAGGGTGCGGGTCAGGCCGTACAGACCGAGTTTGGCCATGCCGTAGTTGGACTGGCCGAAGTTGCCGTAGATGCCCGAAGTGGATGCGGTGAAGATCACTCGCCCGTAGTTCTGCTCGCGCATGTGCGGCCAGGCGGCGCGGGTGACTTTGTAGGCACCTTCGACATGGACCCGGTAAACCAGGTCCCAGTCGCTGTCGTCCATTTTGTGGAAGGTCTTGTCCCGCAGGATCCCGGCGTTGTTGACCACCACGTCGATACGGCCAAAGGCGTCGAGGGCGTGCTGGACGATTTTCTCGCCGTCGGTCACCGAGTCATGGTTGGCCACCGCAGTGCCGCCTGCTTCACGGATCTCGGCCACGACGCGATCAGCCGCCGAGGCATTGGCGCCTTCGCCCTGGGTCGAACCGCCGAGGTCGTTGACCAGCACCTTGGCGCCCTGTTTGGCGAACAACAAGGCATGGGCCCGTCCCAGACCACCGCCGGCACCGGTAACGATCACGACTTTATCTTCGAAGCGCACAGACTCATTCATTACCCAACTCCAGCAGGCCAAGGACAGTGGCTTCAGTGTCGGGCAGCGGACCGGGGCCGACAATCAACTGGGCGGCGGCTGAATGGTGGGCAATAAGGTAGGGGGATGATTGCCGGACGCGACAACGCCGGCACAGGAGATCAGCTCAGGAACAGGCGATTTTCAACGACGGTGAGTCCAGTTGCTCGCGAAACGCCAGGTAATGCCGGAGTACCTGCGCCGGTGCTTCGATTTGCGGGTAGTGGCCAATGCCGGGCAGCAGCACGCTGTCGGGCTTGGTAATCAGCTGCCGGTAACGCTCGACCATGTGGCTGCCGGAAACCGGGTCGGCTTCGCCGTCGATCACGCGCATGGGCACGCTGGACGATTGCATGGCGCTGAGCCAGCGCTCACGCTGGGCGCGGCGTTGCGGCACGTAATTGATCAACTTGTGCAGCACCCGCGTCCCGCGGTTGCTGTCGATCAGGCTCCAGAAATCATCCAGCTCACTTTCGCTGGGACGAGTCTGCGGACCGAAGATCTGCCGGAAACTCTTGACCAGCGCATCACGGGTGAACGCACGGCCGATCATCCAGCCGATGGGGCTGAGCAGCAGCTTTTGCATCAACACCGGCCGATGGGTTTCGGGAAACAGGCCGCCGTTGAGGAATACGCAACTGGCAATCTCGGCGCGCGCTTCGACGTGCCGGGCCAGCAACTCTTGCGCGACGCTGTCTCCATAGTCGTGGGCCAGCAGGTGCACGCCCTGATCCACACCCAGGTGCGCGAGCAAGGCCTGTTGCAAGTCGGCCTGTTCCAGCAGGCAGTAATCATGGTCCTGGGGTTTGGCCGAATCGCCAAAGCCGAGCATGTCGCAGGCAATCACCCGATAGCGCTGGGTCAGGGGCTGCCACAGGTAGTGCCAATCCCAACTGGCTGTGGGAAAACCATGGATCAGCAGCAAGGGTTCGCCCTGCCCGGCCACCCAATAGCGAATGGTCTGACCACGGAAGACCAGGCTCTGGCTACGCTTGCGCCAGACACGCAGCGGTATCTCGGTGAGATCCATTAGAGTCTGTACCCCGGGTCTTGTTTATCCAGCTTGCGTAGCAACGCCGGCCAGGCCAGCGCGCCTCCCATGCCTTGCGAACTGCGGGTCACCCCGGCCAGCATGGCCTTGGCGCCAGCGAGAATCTGCGGCTCGATGGCAATCAGTTCGGCCCCGCCATTCTGTGCCAGGACCTGGATGTCGCAGGCACGCTGGAAGGTGAACATCATCAGAAAGGTGTCGGCGATGCTGGCGCCGCAGGTCAACAGGCCATGGTTGTGCAGCATGAGGAAATTGCGGTCACCGAGGTCGGCCTGCAGCCGGACCTTTTCCTCGTGGTTCAGCGCCACCCCCTCGTAGGCGTGGTAGGCCAGGCTGGACAGGACAAACAGCGCCTGCTGACTGATGGGAAGCACGCCCTGCTTCTGCGCGGACACCGCCACGCCGGCGGCCGTGTGGGTATGCAGCACACAGACCACGTCATGCCGCACTTCGTGCACCGCGCTGTGGATGGTGTAGCCGGCCGGGTTGATCTCGTAGGGACTGTCCATCAGTTTGTTGCCGGCCTGATCGACCTTGACCAGGCTCGAGGCGGTGATTTCGTGAAACATCATGCCGTAGGGATTGATCAGGAAATCTTCGGTGCCCGGCACCTTGGCCGAGATGTGGGTGAAGATCAGATCGTCCCAGCCATGGGCGGCGACCAGTCGGTAACAGGCGGCCAGGTCAACACGGGCTTGCCATTCGGCAGCGCTGACCTGATCTTTCACGCTCTGGACGGGGGCTACGCTCACGGCAAGGACCTCGGGTTCTTATTATTTTCTGGCAGTGAACGCAGTCTAGTCAGGAGTCTTGATTAGGGTAGTTGCATTGGCAGCCAGCTTACTGACCCATCGAGTCAGTTAGCTGACAACTGCCATATGACGTGAAGTGGGTCACAACCAATGGGTCAGAAGAGGCGCCGCGAACAGGTTGAGCAAGCCGGTCAGGACCATCACCAGGCCCGCCACCGAGCCTTCTTCGCCGCCCACTTCGTGGGCGCGACTGACACCGGCACCGTGGGCCCCGACGCCGAACAACGCGCCGCGCGCCAAGGCACTGCGCAGTGGCAACCACTTGAGCAGGATGCCGCCGAGCATGGCGCCGAACACCCCGGTAAACATCACGAATACCGCCGTCAGCTCCGGCACGCCACCGAGGTCGTGGGCCAGGGGCATGGCGAAGGGCGTGGTGATCGAGCGTGGCAGCAGCGACATCGTCACCGAGCTGTCCAGCGCCAACGCCCGCGCCAGGGCAAACGAGCTGCCCATCGACGCGGCGCTGCCCGCCAGCATCCCCAACAGCAACGCCGGCCAGTGACGGATCAGCATCTGCCGCTGTTGCCAGATCGGCACTGCGAAGGCCACGGTGACCGGGCCCAGCACCGCCATCAGCCAATGGGTATTTTTCGCGTATTCGCTGTAGGTCGCGTGCAGTGGTATGGCCGTGAGCAGCAGGATGGCGGGGACCAGGATCAACGGCGACAGCAGGTAGCGTCCGCTGCGTTTATACAGCCAGCGACTGAACACGTAGGCTGCCAGGGTAAACAGCAGCCAGAACAGCGACATCCACTCAAGTTTCATGACGCAGGCTCCAGCGACACACCAGCTCCACGGTAAAGGCCGTGACCAGCATCACCACCAGGGTGCTGACCCCGATCACCAGCAGGATCCGCCAGCCTTCGTCACGCAGCAGGCCGCCGTAGTCGAGCAGGCTCATCAGCGCCGGGATAAAGAACAACAGCATCTCGGCCAGCAGGAAGCCGGCGCCCATGTTCAGCGTGGCCGGTTTGACCCAACCCAGGGCGAAGGCCAGCAGCAACACGGCCAGACCCATCACCCCACCGGGAATCGGCCAGTCCAGCCAGCTCGCCAACTGACAGCCGAGCAGATAGATCGCCAGCAACACCGCCAGCTCTGCCAGCAGCCGAATAAATTTTTTCACAGTATCAGGGTTCATTTTTGCGCTCCTCACAGGTGGCCATTTTAAAGAGCCAGCTGTCATCGCCGAAGCGAATTGTTAGACTCAAACCCATTCCAAACTGGAATTACACCCATGGAATTCAAACAGCTGCGCAGCTTCGTCGAGGTGATTCACCAAGGTGGGTTCACCCAAGCCGCCAAGACCCTGCACATCAGCCAATCGGCCGTCAGCAAGCAGGTGGCCCAACTGGAACACAGCCTGGGCACGCCACTGTTGCAGCGTCAGGGTTCGCACGTTCAACTGACTGCCGCCGGCAGCGTCGTCCTGCAACGCGCCGAAGACATGCTGCGCCTGCGCAATGAATTGCTCAGCGAGCTGGATGACTTGAGTGAGCTCAAACGCGGTGAACTGCGCCTCGGGCTGCCGCTATTGGGCAGTGATGCGCTATTTGCCGGACTGTTCGCCGAGTACCGCCGGCGCTACCCGAACATCAGCGTGCAGTTGCTTGAGGGTGGCAGCCTGAATATCGAGCAGGCGGTGCTCAGTGGTGAGCTGGAACTGGGCGGTGGCCTGCAGCCCAAGGACCCGCAATTCGCCTGGCAGCCCTTCTGCGATGAACCGCTGGATGCATTGCTGGCCACCGACCATCCCTTGGCCGGCAACAGCAGCGTGCGCCTGGAAGAGTTGGCCGAGACGCCCTTCCTGCTCTATCAGCGCAGCTTCGTCCTCAACGAACGCCTGCTCCAGGCTTGCCAGCAGGTCGGCTTTACGCCCAGGGAGGGCGGGCGCAGCGGCCAGGCGGACTTTCTTGTGGCGCTGGTGGCGGCCGGGCAAGGCGTGGTGCTGTTGCCCAGGGTGGTTGCGCGCGGGTTGGTGCGGCCGGGCGTGGTGCGCCTGGCCTTGCACGCTCCCGAGTATCTGCGTTGGGACATTGCCTTTATCTGGCGCCAGGGCGCCTATCTGTCGAAAGCCGCCCAGGCCTGGCTGGCACTGCTGCGCGAGCAGCCGGTCAGCCGCGCAATGCCGTGATCAGCTCGTTGAGCCACGGCTCGGCATCGCTTTCGGGGGTCACGCTTTCGCTGGCATCCAGGCGCAACATCGGCAGCACTTCGCGCACGCCCAATTCGCCGAACAGTTCACGCATCTGTTCGCCGCCGCCGCAGAAGGTGTCGCCGTAGCTGGCATCGCCCAGGCCGATCACAGCGCCAGGCAAGCCGCGCAATGCGCCCGGCAGTTGGTCATGCAGTGTCGAATACAGAGGCTGCAGGTTGTCCGGCAATTCGCCCATGCCCGTGGTCGAGGTCACGGCAAGCAATGCCTCGGGAGCGAACTCGAGCACTTCGGCGAGAGTCGCCCGCGGGTGGTGCCAGGCATTGAAACCTGCCGCATTGAGTAACGTGCGCGCGTGACGGGCGACTTCTTCTGCCGTGCCGTACACCGAGCCGGAAAGGATGGCGACTTTCATCAATCTGATCCTGAAGCTGAGTCAAAGACCGGCGATCTTACCAGTTGGCGAGAAAAAACTGCGATTGAGTCTCAATTGGCCCTGATGGCAAGTGGACAGCCGCCAACCATGCCTTAAAATCAAGCGCACTTCTCAACGTTGAATGGATGCTCCGATGATCAATGCGCAATTGATGCAAATGGTGATCAACGCTTCGAATGACGGGATTGTGATTGCTGAAAGGGAGGGGAAAGAAGACGCCATCCTGATCTACGTCAACCCGGCTTTCGAGAAGCTCACGGGTTACAGCTCGGAAGAGATTCTTTATCAGGACTGTCGTTTCCTGCAGTCAGGAGACCGCGACCAGGCGGCACTTGAATCCGTTCGAGAAACCCTGAGGAGCAATGGCTCGTGCCGTGAGATCCTGCGCAACTACCGCAAGGACGGCACCCCGTTCTGGAATGAGCTGTCGCTTTCCACGGTAATAAACGAGAACGACGGTCAGACTTACTTTGTCGGCGTCCAGAAAGATGTGACGGTGCAGGTCAAAGCCCAGCAGCGAGTCGCCCAATTGGAAGCACAATTGGCCGAGGTTCAGGCCGAGCTGGCGGCACTGAAAGCGACCAGCGGTCAGAACCAGTTAGCGAATTAATGGTCACTCACTACAATCACCAATAACTTTGTAACTATATCCTTCGAGCTAGCCATGCAGCGCGACGCCCTCCTGACCCAGGATGAGCTGGATTTCATCCGGACCATGCAACACAACCCGCAGCTCAACGTGCGTGATGCCACGTCGAGCCTGCTGGTCAATGGTGGTTCGCAAATCCGCGACCTGCTCACGCGTCTCGCAGCCAATGAGCAGGTGACGATCCAGGCGCAGTTCGAAAACCAGCAGATCACCTTCCCCCTGCACCTGGAGGAAGACGAATTTCATGCGCTGCATTTGCGCCTGGGTGTGCCCAGCATCTACGAAGGTGGGCCGATGGTCCGCCCCTGGCGCCTGGCGCTTGAGGAGCCGGTCGCGTTGGAAAATGCCAAAGGCCAGCCGGGAGCACTGTGGGTCCACGAGATTTCGTTCAAGGGGGTTTTGTTGGAGGTGCGCAATCGCACCAAGCCACCGAAAGGTTTCTCGCTGTGGTTCAGCCCATCGGGGTATGAGCGCATTGCCCTGCGCGGGACTTTCGAGCGGCAGAACGAGCAGGGCTTTTATGCCTATCGGCTGAATCAGGGCAACAGCGGCGAAACCGAACGGTTACGCCAGTACATTCTCCAGCAGCACCGCCTGAGCCACCCCGCCCTGCACCTTTGAGTCTCAGGTATCCAGCGTTCCGCCGAGAAACTGCTGCAGACGCTGCCGCATTTCCAGGCCGTCATTGCCCAGGCAACCGATCGAGGAGCCGGCCAGGCTGTCCCGCGCCAGATCCGATGCAGTCCCCGCCAACAACAGGCGGCAATCCACGCTCATCGCCAGACGGTTCAGGCGACGCGTGAAGTCGCTCGCCGGCGCACGGTTGGAAACCAGTACCAATGCCTGCGGGCGGATTTTTTCACAAATCAGCGTCAGCTCTTCGAATGGTTTGCCCAGGGCCAGGACCCTGGTACCGGTATCTGCTCCGCTCAGGAACAACCCGGCCAGCAGCAGCTCCAGCTCATGACAATGCCCGTCGATCGCGACCACTGCCACCTGTGCCGGCTGCGATCCCCGCGCCATCATCAAACGCTGCGTGACCCGGGTCCGCAGGAACGCGTCGAGCATCACCCACTCGCTGGTCCGACCAAATAGCTCTTTTTGCTGCAGTGCCAGCGTCCATACCGGCATGAAAATGTCCTGGAACACCACCGGCACTGAATAAGTGGAGAACACCTGGCCGTAGATCCGCGCCAGCTCCAGGTCATCATAATTGACCAGCGCGGCGCGAATCTGCCCCTGCCACTGGGCGTAATCCGCCCGGACCAATTCGTCGGGAATGATATTCGACAAGGCCTGGGTGACCTTGGACCGCGCGAGGATCTTGCCGACCTTGCTGACCGGCACGCCGCGGCCGATCCAGCCGAGGATGCTGCGAATTGCCTCGATATCGCTCACAGAATAGAGCCGATGCCCACTTTCGGTGCGCGTCGGCTGGATCAAGCCGTAGCGCCGTTCCCAGGCACGCAGGGTCACCGGGTTCACGCCCGTGAGCCGCGCGACCTCTCGAATCGGGAACATCTGTTCCGCGCTGTTGGACGTGTTCGTCTGCAAAGAATGAGAAAGGTCAGAAGTGACGACCATTGCTGCGGGACCATCCGTGTCAGTTCAATCGTACTCTATACTCCCAACCCCACTGTCTATACAAGTAGAGCAGTGCTGGACCAATAGATCTGTCGAACTCTACACGATCGGGTCCGACCCTTGCTTGTTTGCAACACAAGCCCACTACCCCGGCGCTGTGTTGTGTACGCCTCCTACCCGGAGCTGCGTACGAGTCCTACGGAGATACATAATGTCTACCTCACCTGTCACCCTGATGGTGGCCCGCCGCGTTGCCAGCGGTCGCTATCAAGACCTGATCGCCTGGCTGCGCGAAGGCGAACAATTGGCCACTGACTTTCCCGGTTATCTGGGCTCCGGCGTGCTCGCGCCGCCGCCCGGCGATGACGAATTCCAGATCATCTTCCGCTTTGCCGACGAACAGACCCTGCACGCCTGGGAGCACTCCGCTTCGCGCACGGCCTGGCTGGGGCGCGGCAGCGACTTGTTCGCCCATCCCTCGGAACATCGGGTCAGTGGCATCGACGGTTGGTTCGGCGCGGCCGGTCAACGCCCGCCGCGCTGGAAGCAAGCGGTGGCGATCTGGCTGGCGTTCTTTCCGGTGTCGCTGCTGTTCAACTTTGTCCTGGGCCCGCTGCTCGGTGAACTGGACATGCTGGCGCGAGTGTTTATCAGCACCCTGGCCCTGACGCCCTTGATGGTTTATTTGTTCATCCCGCTGTCGACCCACCTGCTGGCCGGCTGGCTGAACAGTACGCCGGCGCGCGCGTTGCCCGCCGAGGCTTCGCCGCAGAACAACTGACCCGACCCGTTGAGGTATCCGGCTCGCGGCGCTGGTATAGTTTTGCCATACCCGCGAAACGAGCCGTCCATGCCCTCCTCCCCAGCCCCGATCCTGATCACCGGTGCCAGCCAGCGCGTCGGCCTGCATTGCGCGCAGCGCCTGCTGGAGGATGGTTATCCGGTGATCATCAGCTATCGTAGCGAGCGCCCGGGCGTGCAGGTCTTGCGCGAACAGGGTGCCACCGCGCTGTATGCGGACTTTTCCAGCGAAGCCGGGATTCTCGCCTTCATCGATCAGCTCAAGCGCCACACCCCATGCCTGCGGGCCATTGTGCATAATGCTTCGGCGTGGATTGCGGAAACGCCCGACAACGAGATGGCCGCCTTCGCACAGATGGTCAACGTGCACATGCTCGCGCCCTACTTGATCAACCTGCATTGCGCCGCACTGCTGGAACGCTCGAGCCCCGCCGATATCGTGCACATCAGCGATGACGTCACCCGCAAGGGCAGCAGCAAGCACATTGCCTATTGCGCGAGCAAAGCCGGACTGGACAGCCTGACCCTGTCGTTCGCCGCCCGCTACGCGCCGACCATCAAGGTCAACGGCATCGCCCCGGCCCTGCTACTGTTCAATGCTGACGACGACGCGGCCTATCGCACCAAGGCCCTGGCCAAGTCGGCGCTGGGCTTCGAGCCCGGCAGCGAAGTCGTCTATCAGAGCCTGCGCTATCTGCTGGACAACCCCTACGTCACAGGCACCACCCTGACCGTCAACGGCGGACGGCACGTCAAGTAAGCCGTCCCCGCGAGGAAACATCATGAGCTTGAGCCTGCCCCAGCAATACCGCGAGATTCTCGTCGGCCTCGGTGAAGATCCCGAGCGCGAGGGCCTGCTCGATACCCCGGTGCGCGCGGCCAAGGCCATGCAGTACCTGTGTCACGGTTATGGGCAAAGCGTCGAGGAGATCGTCAACGGGGCGTTGTTCGCGTCTGACAACGATGAGATGGTGATCGTCGACAACATCGAGCTCTACTCACTCTGCGAACATCACCTGCTGCCCTTCATCGGCAAGGCCCATGTGGCTTATATTCCTACTGGCAAGGTACTGGGCCTGTCGAAGATCGCCAGGATCGTCGACATGTTCGCCCGACGGCTGCAGATCCAGGAAAACCTCACCCGGCAGATCGCCGATGCCGTGCAAGGTGTGACCGACGCCGCCGGTGTGGCCGTGGTGATCGAGGCCCGGCACATGTGCATGATGATGCGCGGCGTCGAGAAACAGAATTCGACCATGAACACCTCGGTGATGCTCGGCGCCTTTCGCGACTCGAGCAACACCCGCCAGGAGTTCCTGCAATTGATTGGACGGAGCAAGTAGCAATGCCACAACTTCAACCGGGAATGGCCCGGATCCGGGTCAAGGACCTGAGCCTGCGGACCTTCATTGGCATCAATGAGGATGAAATCCTCAACAAGCAGGATGTGCTGATCAACCTGACCATCCTCTACTCCGCCCAGGAAGCGGTGCGTGACAACGATATCGACCACGCGCTGAACTATCGCACCATCACCAAGGCAATCATCGCCTACGTGGAGGGCAATCGCTTCGCCCTGCTCGAGCGCATGACCCAGGAACTGCTGGACCTGGTGATGGCCAACCAGAGCGTGCTGTACGCCGAGGTCGAAGTCGACAAACCTCACGCCCTGCGCTTTGCCGAGTCGGTATCGATTACGCTGGCGGCGAGCCGCTAGGCTTGGAGCCACAAGTTGCAAGCTTTAAGCTAGAAGCCACCGCACTCCAACTTGCAGCTTCAACCTTGAAGCTTGCCGCTGTCTCAGAGAGACCTCATGACCCCGCAAGAACAACTGGAACTCGAAGCCGCCGCCTTTCGCCGGCTGGTCGCCCACCTGGACAGCCGCAAGGATGTACAGAACATCGACCTGATGAACCTCTCCGGCTTCTGCCGCAACTGCCTGTCCAAGTGGTACAAGGCCGCGGCAGACGAGCGCCAGATCGAGGTCAGCCTCGATGACGCCCGCGAAGTCGTCTACGGCATGCCGTACGCCGAGTGGAAAGCCCAATACCAGCAAGAAGCCAGCGCCGAACAACAGGCGGCGTTCGCCAAAGGAAAAACCCATGACTGACCTGAACACCCTGCGCACCAGCCTCAAGAGCGGCGAACATCTATTTGCCGACACCCTGGCGTTTATCGCGGCGGGCTATGACTACCAGCCACAAGCCTTCAACAATGGCGGTGTGGAAAACGCCGCCGGCCAGAACGAAGGTTCGTGCAAGACCCTGGGCCTGGCCCTGCTCGAAGGCTTGAGCGATGAAGAAGCGCTGCTGGCGTTCGGCGAGCACTACCGCTCGGTACTGGCCACGCCAGAAGGCACCGACCACGGCAACATCCGCGCGCTGATCACCCACGGCCTGGCCGGGGTGAAGTTCGCCACCCAGCCGCTGACTCGCCGCTGAGCCCTGAATCGCGGGCAAGAAAAAACCGGCCTTGGCCGGTTTTTTCATTCCCTCAGAATCAAGCGTTCTTCAGGTTGTCCAGGTAACGCTCGGCATCCAGTGCCGCCATGCAGCCAGCGCCGGCCGAGGTGATGGCCTGACGGTAGACGTGGTCAGCCACGTCACCGGCAGCAAAGATACCTTCGATGCTGGTGGCAGTAGCGTTGCCATCACGGCCGCCCTGCACAACCAGGTAGCCGTCCTTCAGGGTCAGCTGGCCTTCGAACAGCGAAGTGTTCGGGGTGTGGCCGATGGCGATGAACACGCCGTCGACTTTCAGCTCGTCGAAGCTGCCATCGTTGTTCTTCAGGCGCGCACCGGTCACCCCCATGTTGTCGCCCAGCACTTCGTCCAGATTGGCGTTGAGCTTGAGGATGATCTTGCCTTCAGCCACACGAGCGTTGAGCTTGTCGATCAGGATCTTCTCGGCGCGGAAGGTTTCGCGGCGGTGAACCAGGGTCACGGTGCTGGCGATGTTGGCCAGGTAGAGCGCCTCTTCCACGGCGGTGTTGCCACCACCGACCACGGCCACTGGCTTGTTGCGATAGAAGAAACCATCGCAGGTAGCGCAGGCGGAAACGCCCTTGCCCATGAAGGTCTCTTCCGACGGCAGGCCCAGGTAACGCGCGCTGGCGCCGGTGGCGATGATCAGTGCGTCGCAGGTGTAGGTGCCGCTGTCGCCAGTCAGGGTGTACGGCTTGGCCGCGAAGTCGACGGCGTTGATGTGGTCGAAGACGATTTCAGTCTCGAAGCGCTCGGCGTGCTCTTTCATCCGCTCCATCAGCGCCGGACCGGTCAGGCCATGAACGTCACCCGGCCAGTTGTCGACTTCGGTGGTGGTCGTCAGTTGACCGCCAGCCTGCATGCCGGTGATCAGCAGCGGCTTGAGGTTGGCGCGGGCGGCATAGACCGCAGCGCTGTAACCGGCAGGGCCGGAACCGAGAATAATCACACGCGAATGACGTACATCAGACATGACTCACTCCTATCGACCGGCCGCTGTTCGCTGGCGCGGAATGCCGGATTGCCGGCTGGAATAAAAAAGGACCGTGCCAGCACTTGGGGAAGCGCTGTAGTGGGACAGCCCTGAAAAATAATGGGTGCAGCGTATCGAGGAGGCGAAGATTAAGGAAATACGGTTTAACAATCCAGCTCATAGGCGGTCTCTATGCGCGAGAGGCCGAATTATCGGCGCCTTTGTTACAGTTAATGTCGATCCCGCTGCCGTGCTTTCGCCTGTTGGGCAAAGCCGGTAAGGTCGGCGCGTTTTCCCATTGCTCGGAGCACCTTATGCCCGCCCCTGTTCTGTCCGGCCCGCAATACCTGCGCGAAGGCCTGAAGCTGGTCCTGAGTCCCGGCCTGCGTTTGTTCGTGCTATTGCCGCTGGCCATCAACCTGTTGCTGTTCGTCGGATTGATCTACCTGGCCGGCCATCAGTTCAGCCTGTGGGTCGATACGCTGATGCCGTCCCTGCCCGACTGGCTGAGCTTCCTCAGCTATGTGCTGTGGCCACTGTTCGTGGTGCTGGTGCTGCTGATGGTGTTCTTCACCTTCACCATGCTCGCCAACATCATCGCCGCACCCTTCAACGGCTTCCTCGCGGAAAAGGTCGAAGTGGTGGTGCGTGGCACCGACGACTTCCCGGCCTTCAGCTGGGGCGAGCTGGTGGCCATGGTTCCGCGCACCCTGGCGCGCGAGATGCGCAAACTGGGGTACTTCCTGCCCCGGGCGCTGGCGCTGTTCATCCTCTCGTTCATTCCGGTGGTCAACCTGATCGCGGCGCCGTTGTGGCTGATCTTCGGCGTGTGGATGATGGCGATCCAGTACATCGACTACCCGGCGGACAACCACAAACTGGGCTGGAACGAGATGCTCGCCTGGCTGCGCGAGAAGCGCTGGCAGAGCATGAGCTTCGGCGGCAGCGTGTACCTGGTGCTGCTGATTCCGTTGGTGAACATCCTGATGATGCCGGCCGCAGTCGCCGGGGCGACGCTGTTCTGGGTCCGTGAGCGTGGGGCGGAGAATCTGGTCGCGAACCCGCGCTAAGCCTGTCATATATTCGTCATCACACTGCCACATTGACGACATGGCCCCAGCCGACACTGAGGTCATGACGACAGCCCTGCACATCACCCTCATCACCGAGACCTTTCCACCGGAAATCAACGGCGTGGCCAACACGTTGGGCCGCCTGTGTGATGGCCTGCGCGCGCGAGGGCATCAGGTGGAACTGGTGCGTCCGCGCCAGGCTTGCGACCAGCAGGCGACCAGCGACGATGCCGTGTTGCTGTGCCGAGGTTGGCCACTGCCCGGCTACCCCGGGTTGCAATGGGGCCAGGCGTCGATGCACAAGCTGCTGCGGCGCTGGAAACGTCATCGCCCGGATGTGCTGTATATCGCCACCGAAGGGCCATTGGGCCTGTCCGCGTTGCGCGCCGCACGACGTCTGGGAATAGCCGTGGTCAGCGGCTTTCACACCAACTTCCAGCAGTACTCCAGCCAGTATGGTCTGGGCCTGCTGACCCGCCTGCTGACCCACTACTTGCGCTGGTTCCACAATCGCTCGGCCGTGACACTGGTGCCCAGCGCGAGCCAGCAACTGGAGTTGGAGCGGCGGCATTTCGAGCGCCTGGCGCTGCTGTCCCGAGGCGTCGACAGTCAGTTGTTCCATCCGGCGAAACGGCTGGCGTCGCTGCGGGACAGCTGGGGCCTGGGCCCTGACGATATCGCGGTGATCCACGTCGGCAGGCTGGCACCGGAGAAGAACCTGGCGTTGCTCAAACGCTGTTACGAGTACCTGCGCGCGAGTCATCCACAGCGGCAGATGAAGTTGATCGTGGTCGGTGATGGTCCGCAACGCGCGGCGCTGGAGAAGGAGCTGCCGGAGGCGATTTTCTGCGGATCGCAGCGTGGCGAAGCGCTGGCTTGCCACTATGCCTCGGGGGACGTGTTCGTGTTCCCGAGCCTGACCGAGACCTTTGGCAATGTGGTGCTTGAGGCGCTGGCCTCGGGCCTGGGCGTGGTGGCCTACGATCAGGCCGCCGCCGCGCAGCACATCCGCCATGGCTACAACGGGGTGCTGGCCATGCCGGGGGATGAAGAAGCTTTTTGCGACGCCGCCAGTTGGATGCTGGAGCAAGCGGAAACCCTGCGCTGCATCCGCCTCAATGCCCGCCAGCACGCCAGTCGCCAGGGCTGGGCGGCGATCATCGAGCAGTTTGAGGGGCAGTTGCGCGGAGTCTGTCAGGGCCCCGCGCCAGCGGTCATTGAAGCGCCGCTTACACCAGCGTCATCAACGCTTCGCGACTGAACGGCAGGATCTCGCCTTCGCGTCCGTCACGGACTTTCTGCGCCCAGTCCGGGTCGACCAGCAGCGCACGCCCGACCGCCACCAGATCGAACTCGTCCTTGTTCAGGCGCTCCAGCAGATTTTCCAGGCTGGCCGGTTGCGCAACTTTGTCGGTATTGACCATGAACTGCAGGAACTCGCCGTCCAGACCGACGCTGCCCACAGTGATGGTCGGTTTGCCGGTCAGTACGCGAGTCCAGCCAGCGAGGTTGAGGTCGGAACCTTCGAATTCCGGCTCCCAGAAACGCCGTGTCGAGCAGTGGAAAATGTCCACGCCGGCGTCGGATAGCGGCTTGAGGAATTCACCCAGTGCCTCGGACGTCTGCACCAGGCGCGCGCTGTAGTCCTGCTGTTTCCATTGCGAGAAACGGAAAATGATCGGGAAACCTTCGCCCACCGCCGCTCGCACCGCCTGGATCAGCTCGATGGCAAAGCGCGAGCGGTTGGCCAGGCTGCCGCCGTACTCGTCAGTGCGCTGGTTGCTGTGGTCCCAGAAAAACTGGTCGATCAGGTAACCATGGGCACCGTGGATTTCCACGCCGTCCATGCCGATGCTCTGCGCGTCTTTGGCGGCCTGGGCGAACGCCGCGATGACGTCCTGGATGTCCTGGTGGGTCATGCCGTGGACCACGACCTGGCCGTCCTTGAGCTTTTCCGATGGGCCATAGCCCGGAACGCTGGCATCCGGCTCGGTGCCGGTGCGCCGCACACTGCCGACGTGCCAGAGTTGCGGAACGATCTTGCCGCCTTCGGCATGCACCGCGTCCACTACCTTCTTCCAGCCAGCCAGGGCCGCATCGCCGTAGAACTGCGGTACGTTCGGGTAACCATTGGCCGCCTTGTGACCCACCGTGGTGCCTTCGGTAATGATCAAACCTACGCCGGCGGCAGCACGACGACGGTAATACTCGATCACTTTCGAATTCGGCACACCACCGGGGGAAAAGGAACGGGTCATCGGCGCCATGACCACACGGGTTGGCAGCTCGAGGTTGGCGAGGTGGAAAGGTTTGAACAAGGCTTGAACAGGCATGCGGCACTCCACAGGGACGCGAGGTTTATGACGAGCATAATATGGAGCAAGGAATGCTTTGGGTAGCACTATTGATTTGAATGATTAAGGTTTAAAACGAAGGGAGAACATGCTGGGCCGGGATCCCGGCTCCAGCAAAGGCCGATCAGCTAAGCGCCTTCTCGATAGCCTGCACCACCGCCGGATCGTCCGGTGGAGTGCGCGGTGAAAAGCGAGCCAGCACGCGACCGTCCTTGCCCAGCAGGAATTTTTCGAAGTTCCAGGTGATGTCACCCGGAAACTCCGCGCCTTCACCAGCCAACAAACGGTACAACTGATGACGATCGTGACCGTTGACTTCCAGCTTGCTGGACAACGGGAAGCTCACGCCGTAGTTGAGGCTGCAGAAACTCTGGATCTCGCTCTCGGTACCCGGTTCCTGCCCGGCAAACTGGTTGCACGGCAAACCGAGGACACTGAAGCCTTGCCCCTTGTATTGCTGATAGAGGTTTTCCAGGGCGGCGTACTGTGGGGTCAGACCACACTTGGAGGCCACGTTGACCACTAGTACGACGTGGCCTTTGAAAGGCGCCAGCGGCAATGCCGCACCGTCCAGGGTTTTCAATGTAAGGTCGTGAAAAGCACTCATGGCAAACTCCAGATATCCCGTGTTTTTCTCGAAAAGCCCTTGGCGTACCCGCTTTCGGCGTCCGCTGAACGTCGCCGACTAAAAAGGCGCCACTCGGGCGCCTCTCCAGATATCTGAGCTTAGCGCAGAAATCAGTGGTGGTGACCACCTTCGCCATGGACGTGACCATGAGCGACTTCTTCCTGACTGGCATCACGGATAGCCACGATCTTGACTTCGAAAGTCAGGCGCTGGCCAGCCAGTGGGTGGTTGCCGTCAACGGTGACGTCGTCGCCGTCCAGGTCACGGATGGTGACGATTTGCATCTGGCCGTCCGGCGCGGAAGCGTGGAACTGCATGCCCACTTCCAGTTCGTCGACGCCTTCGAACATGCTGCGGCTCAGGGTGCTGACCAGTTCGGCAGCGTACTCGCCGTAAGCGTCTTCAGGCTCAACGGAGACTTTCAGCTCGTCGCCGACAGCTTTGCCTTCCAGGGCTTTTTCCAGGCCTGGAATGATGTTGCCTGCGCCTTGCAGGTAGACCAGCGGTGCGCCGCCGGCGGAGCTGTCGATGACCTCACCAGCGTCGTTGGTCAGGGTATAGTCGATAGAGACAGCCTTATTGGCGGCGATCAGCATGGGGCGAGACCTTTTGCAAAAGAATGAAGAATGGGCAAGTTTAGCGAAGCAATCGCCCGAAAGCGAACGGAACCCGGACCAACGGCCCGCGTCGACCCTATCGACGATCACCGGTTTCCATCAGGACGAGGAAGGCCACTGGGTGGCCGAGCTGTCCTGCGGCCATACCCAACACCTGCGCCACCAGCCGCCCTGGCAATCCCGGGCCTGGGTCGAAGACCCACTGCAACGCCAGGAAAAAATTGGCCAGTCCTTCGCGTGCGGTTGGTGCGCTCAAGGCTCGGTTAGCGCTAACCTTGGCGTCTGAAATTGCGGTCGTCGGCCAGGCTTGGGCCGAGACCTTGCCATGCACCCCCAGAGAATTCGCATGCAAACTTTTTTTATTGCACCCACCGACTTTGGCGTGGGCCTGACCTCCATCAGCCTCGGACTGGTGCGCACCCTCGAACGAGCCGGCCTCAAGGTCGGCTTCTTCAAACCGATTGCCCAGCCGCACCCCGGCGACACCGGCCCGGAACGCTCCACTGAACTGGTGGCCCGCACCCACGGCCTGAAGCCGCCGCAACCCCTGGGCCTGGCGCACGTCGAGCGGATGCTCGGCGACGGCCAACTCGATGAGCTACTGGAAGAAATCGTCACCCTGTACCAGCAAGCCGCGATCGGCAAGGACGTGCTGATCGTCGAAGGCATGGTGCCGACCCGCAGCGCCAGCTACGCCGCACGAGTCAACCTGCACCTGGCAAAAAGCCTGGATGCCGAGGTGATCCTGGTCTCGGCGCCGGAAAACGAAGTGCTCACCGAGTTGTCTGGCCGGGTCGAGTTGCAGGCGCAACTGTTCGGCGGGCCGAAAGACCCGAAAGTCCTCGGCGTGATCCTCAACAAGGTGAAGACCGATGAAAGCATGGAGGCCTTCGCCGCACGCCTGAAAGAACACTCGCCCCTGTTGCGCAGTGGGGATTTCCGCCTGCTCGGCTGCATCCCGTTCCAGCCCGAACTGAATGCCCCGCGCACCCGCGACGTAGCCGATCTGATGGGCGCCCAGGTGCTCAACGCCGGCGACTTCGAAACCCGGCGCATGACCAAGATCATCATTTGCGCACGCACCATGCGCAACACCGTGGAGCTGCTCAAGCCCGGCGTGCTGGTGGTGACCCCGGGCGATCGCGACGACATCATCCTCGCTGTCAGCCTCGCTGCACTCAATGGCGTGCCACTGGCCGGCCTGTTGCTGACCAGCGACACCCTGCCCGACCCACGCATCATGGAGCTGTGCCGCGGCGCCCTGCAGGCCGGTTTGCCGGTGTTGTCGGTGAGCACGGGTTCCTACGACACCGCCAACCAGTTGAACGGCCTGAACAAGGAAATCCCGATCGACGACCGAGAACGGGCGGAAATCATCACCGATTTCGTCGCCAGTCACCTCGACGCCAACTGGCTGCACCAGCGCTGTGGCACGCCGCGGGAGATGCGCCTGTCGCCAGCGGTGTTCCGTTATCAATTGATCCAGCGCGCCCAGGCGGCGAACAAGCGCATCGTCCTGCCCGAAGGCAGCGAACCGCTGACCGTGCAAGCGGCGGCGATCTGCCAGGCCCGTGGCATTGCCCGCTGCGTGTTGCTGGCCAAGCCGGCCGACGTCGAGGCGGTGGCGCGCGCCCAAGGCATCGAGCTGCCACCGGGACTGGAAATTCTTGACCCGGACCTGATCCGCGAACGCTATGTCGAGCCGATGGTGGCCCTGCGCAAAACCAAGAGCCTCAACGCCCCGATGGCCGAACAGCAGCTTGAAGATCCGGTGGTGATCGGCACCATGATGCTGGCGCTGGATGAGGTCGACGGCCTGGTCTCGGGGGTCATCCACTCCACCGCCAATACCATTCGCCCGGCGCTGCAACTGATCAAGACTGCACCCGGCTGCACCCTGGTGTCGTCGGTGTTCTTCATGCTGTTTCCGGAAGAAGTACTGGTCTACGGCGACTGCATCATGAACCCGCACCCGAGCGCCAGCGAACTGGCGGAGATTGCCCTGCAAAGCGCCGACTCCGCCGCCGCGTTCGGCATCAGCCCGCGGGTGGCGATGCTCAGCTATTCCAGCGGTGATTCCGCCAGTGGCGAGGAAGTCGAGAAGGTCCGCGAAGCGACGCTGCTGGCCCATGAGGCGCAACGCACCCTGCTGATCGACGGCCCGTTGCAGTACGACGCCGCCGCCAATGCCGACGTGGCCCGGCAACTGGCGCCCAACAGTCAGGTGGCCGGACGTGCCACGGTATTCATCTTCCCCGACCTGAACACCGGCAACACCACTCACAAGGCCGTGCAGCGCAGCGCCGACTGCGTCAGCCTCGGCCCGATGCTGCAAGGCCTGCGCAAACCGGTGAATGACTTGCCGCGCGGCGCCCAGGTCGACGATATCGTCTACACCATCGCCCTGACCGCGATTCAAGCCGCCAACCGACCTATGGATGTGTAAATGCTGGATTTTCTCCCTGCTCCTGTCCGCGGCGTGATTGCAGCACTGTTGCTGGCACTCAACACCCTCCTGCTGTGCTCGTTCCTGTTCTGCGTGGCGCTGGTCAAGGCCTTGCCGTTCGCGTTCACCCAGCGCATTGCCGGCTGGCTGATGAGTCACACCCACGAAGCCTGGATCAGCCTCAACAAGGGCTGGATGAACCTGGTGCGCCGCACCCGCTGGCACGTCAGCGGCCTGCAAGGGCTGGACTACCAGCACTCGTACCTGATCACCAGTAACCATCAAAGCTGGGTCGACATCCTGGTGCTGCAATACGTGCTCAACCGACGGATCCAGCCGCTGAAGTTCTTCCTCAAGCAGGAACTGATCTGGGTCCCCGTGATCGGCCTGGCCTGGTGGGCCCTGGGCTTTCCGTTCATGAAGCGCTATTCCAAGGCTTATCTGGAAAAGCACCCGGAAAAGAAAGGCAAGGATCTGGAAACCACCCGCAAGACCTGTGCGAAGTTTCGCAACAACCCGGTGGGCATTTTCAATTTCGTCGAAGGCACACGCTTCACCGAGGGCAAGCACAAACAGCAGCAATCGCCGTTCAAGTACTTGCTCAAACCCAAGGCCGGCGGCATCGCCTTTGTCCTCGATGCCATGGGCGAGCAACTGGAGTCCATCGTCAACGTGACCATCCACTACCCCGCCGGCCGCCCCGGCTTCTGGGACCTGCTGTGCGGCAATGTTGAGGACGTGGTGGTGCACCTCGAAGAACTGAAGATCCCACCGCAGTTCATCGGCAAGAACTACGACCAGGACGGCGAGTATCGCCTGCAGTTCCAGGGCTGGATCAACCAGCTGTGGCAGGACAAGGATGCGTTGCTGGCGCAGATGCATCGGGAGTATCCAGCAAAATAGTGCGCTGAATATCCCGCCCTCTTCGCTGGCAAGCCAGCTCCTACGGGGATCGCGTCGTTCACAAAATCTGTAATCACCTTCAAGACTGTAGGAGCTGGCTTGCCGGCGAAGTCGGTTTCAAGAACTACGACCAGGACGGCGAGTACCGCCTGCAGTTCCAGGGTTGGATCAATTAGCTGTGGCAGGACAAGGATGCGTTGCTGGAGCAGATGCATCGGGAGTATCCGACAAAGTAATCGGGTGCCTGTCCTGGCCTCATCGCGAGCAGGCTCGCTCCCACAGGTTTCGCGTACACCACATAGCTTGTGGGAGCGGGCCCGCGATGGGGTCCGACCAGACACAAAAAAGCCCGCCACCGATCACTCGGTAGCGGGCTTTTTCTTGCAGCTTGCAGCTAAACGCCTGCCGCTGCTCTTGCCTTAGATCGCCCCACGCTGGCGCAGCAGTTCCAGCACTTGCTTGACGCCCTCTTCCAGCGACACGGACTGGGTGTCGATCACCAGATCGGCATCCAGCGGCACGTCGTACGGGAAGGATTCGCCCGGGATGTTATCCCCAGCCGCCGCGTACAGGCCTTGTGGGTCACGCTGGGCGCAGACCGCTGGCGAAGCCTGGACGTAGACGGTCAGCAGCCGCTCCTTGCCGATCAGGTCCCGCGCTTGCTCGCGACCTTCTGCGCTCGGCGCAACGAACGCGGCGAGGGTCAGCAGGCCAGCTTCGTTGAACTGACGCGCGACGTGAGCAGCACGACGCCAGTTCTCGGTACGTCCGGCACGATCCTGTGGCAGACCTTTATTGAGGTCGTGACGCAGGTTCTGGCCATCCAGTACAAACACCGCACGACCGAGGTCGAACAGCTTGCGCTCGACCGCATAGGCCAGGGTGCTTTTGCCCGCGCCGGACAAGCCGCTGAACAGCACGGTGGCCGGTTGCTGGCCGAAGCGCTGGGCACGTTCTTCGGTGGCCACGTGGGCCAACTTGCCGTGGTGCGTCGCGTTGCCGTGGGCCAGTGGCTGGGCGACGATCATGCCGGCGCCAACGGTGCCATTGGTCAGGCGATCAATGATGATGAACGCGCCGGTGGTGCGGTTGCTGTCGTAACCGTCGAGGGCAATCGGCGCATCGAGCGCGATCTTGACCTTGCCGATTTCGTTCAACTGCAAGGCACTGGCCGGGCCTTCTTCCAGAGTATTCACATCGACCTTGTTGACGATGCTGGCAATCGAGCCCGGCACGTAGCTGGTGGCGCGCTTGATGTCGTATTTCTTGCCCGGCAGCATCGGCTCTTCAGCCATCCATACCAGCATGGCTTCGAAACTGTCGGTCACCGGCGGCACGTTGTCGGCATGGACCAACAGGTCGCCACGGGAGATGTCGATCTCGTCTTCCATGGTCAGGGTCACCGCCTGGCCAGGACCGGCATGCTCCAGTTCACCCTCGAAGGTGACGATGGATTTCACGCGGCTGCTCTTGCCCGATGGCAGAACCACGACTTCGTCGCCTTTCTTGACGATACCGCTGGCCAGGGTGCCAGCGAAGCCACGGAAGTTCAGGTTCGGACGGTTGACGTACTGCACCGGGAAACGCAGGTCGGTGAAGTTGCGATCGCCCGCCACTTCCACGGTCTCGAGAATTTCCATCAGCGACTGACCGGTGTACCACGGCGAGCGCTCGGACTTGTTCACCACGTTGTCGCCCTTGAGGGCAGACATCGGCACGAAGTGCATGCTGGTCGGCTGCGACTTCAGGCCTTCGGCGAACTGCAGGTAGTCGGCCTTGATCGACTCGAACACGCCCTGGTCGAAACCCTTGAGGTCCATCTTGTTGATGGCGACAACGATGTGCTTGATGCCCAGCAACGAGGCGATGAAGCTGTGGCGACGGGTCTGGGTCTGCACGCCGTAACGGGCGTCGACCAGGATGATCGCCAGGTCACAGGTGGACGCACCGGTGGCCATGTTTCGGGTGTACTGCTCATGGCCAGGGGTGTCGGCGATGATGAATTTGCGTTTGGCGGTGGAGAAATAGCGGTACGCGACATCAATGGTGATGCCCTGCTCACGCTCGGCCTGCAGGCCGTCGACCAGCAGCGCCAGGTCGATATCGTCGCCGGTGGTGCCGACTTTTTTCGAGTCGCGGGTAATGGCTTCAAGGTGATCTTCGTAGATCATCTTCGAGTCGTGCAGCAGGCGCCCGATCAGGGTGCTCTTGCCGTCATCGACGTTACCGCAGGTCAGAAAGCGCAGCAGCTCTTTACGTTCGTGCTGGCCCAGGTAGGCGAGGATGTCCTCGCTGATCAAATCAGATGCGTGCGACATGACAACCCCTTAGAAATAACCCTGACGTTTTTTGTCTTCCATCGAGCCGGCACCATCGTGGTCGATGACACGGCCCTGGCGCTCGGAAGTTCGCGTCAGGAGCATTTCCTGAATGATGTCCGTCAGGCTTTCGGCCTCGGACTCCACCGCGCCCGTCAACGGGTAGCAACCAAGGGTACGGAAACGCACTTTCTTTTTGACGATGCGGGCTTTGTCTTCATCACTCAGGTGTTCGAGGATGCGCTCGTCGTCGATCATGATCAGGGTGCCGTTCTTCTCGATGACTTCACGCTCGGCGGCGAAGTACAGCGGGACGATCGGGATGCCTTCGAGATAGATGTACTGCCAGATGTCCAACTCGGTCCAGTTCGACAGCGGGAACACGCGGATCGACTCGCCCTTGTTGACCTTGCCGTTGTAGACGTTCCACAGCTCCGGACGCTGATTCTTCGGATCCCAGCGGTGCTTGCTGTCGCGGAACGAGTACACGCGCTCTTTGGCGCGGGATTTTTCTTCATCGCGACGGGCACCGCCGAAGGCTGCGTCGAAACCATGCTTGTCCAGCGCCTGCTTGAGGCCCTCGGTCTTCATGATGTCGGTGTGCTTGGCACTGCCGTGGGTGAAGGGGTTGATGCCCTGCGCCACGCCGTCCGGGTTGACGTGGGTGATCAGGTCCAGGCCCAGTTCTTCGACCATTTTGTCGCGGAAGCGATACATCTCCTGGAACTTCCACTGGGTGTCGACGTGCATCACCGGAAACGGCAGCTTGCCCGGGAAAAATGCCTTGCGCGCGAGATGCAGCATCACGGCGGAGTCTTTACCGATGGAGTACAGCATCACCGGGTTGTCGAACTCGGCGGCCACCTCACGGATGATGTGGATGCTTTCCGCCTCCAGCTGTTTCAGATGCGTCAGTTTGTCGACCATGGCTACTCACGAAAACTTTCTTATGAACGGCCAGCGGGCCGTGTTCGAGCGGGAAATCCTAGCACAGCGCCCTCTTCTAATCAGGACGCCAACTAGATCGAAAGGGTATATGAATATGCCCGCCCGTTTGGGCACCCGGGACCTGCTTTAAATCGGGTTCGGACAATCGATGAAGATGTGCTCCAGGGCAAACCGACGCGCCAGATATTCACCCAGGGCCTGCACGCCATAACGCTCGGTGGCGTGATGGCCGGCAGCGATGAAGCTGATGCCGTTTTCCTGGGCGCTGTGGAACGTCTGCTCGGAAGCCTCGCCGCTCAGGTACAGATCGACACCCGCCTGGACGGCCTGATCGATGTAGCCCTGGCCACCACCGGTGCACCAGCCGACCCGGCGAATCATCGCCTCGCCTTCGATCAGCAGGGGCTCGCGGCCCATCACTTCCTGCACGTGGCGAGCGAAATCGCGCGCGGTCATGGGCTCGGCCAGCGATCCCACCAGGCCCACGACCTTGAGGTTATCCGGATCCAACGGGCCTTCGACGGTAATGTCCAGTTGCCGGGCCAGTTGCACGTTATTGCCGACGTCCGCATGCAGATCCAGCGGCAGGTGATAGGCCAGCAGGCTGATGTCGTGCTTGAGCAAGGTCTTCAACCGGCGTTGCTTCATGCCGGTGATGCAGGGGTTTTCGCCTTTCCAGAAATAACCGTGGTGGACCAGGATCAGGTCGGCATTGGCCTCCACCGCAGCATCGAGCAGGGCCTGGCTGGCGGTGACTCCGCTGACGATGCGCATGACCTGCGGCCGGCCCTCGACCTGCAGGCCATTGGGGCAATAATCGGCAATTCGCGAACTGCCCAGATAACGATCCGCTTCTTCTACCAGGGTGCTCAGGGCAACGGCCATCAAAGACTCCTAAATATCCCGTTCAGAGGCGCGCGCGGCCTCGTATAATGCGCGACATTATGGGCCGTCCCGGGCCCCTCGTAACCTCCCAGGATTTGTTCAATGCTCAAGGGTCTGCGTTTTTTTGGCTGGCCGCTGTTGGCCGGCGTGCTGATTGCGTTGCTGATTATCCAGCGTTATCCGCAGTGGGTCGGGCTGCCAAGCCTGGACGTCAACCTGCAGCAAGCCCCGCAGACCACGCTCACGCAACAGGGTCCGGTGTCCTACGCCGATGCGGTGGTGATCGCCGCACCGGCAGTGGTCAACCTCTACACCACCAAAGTGGTCAACAAAACCAGCCACCCACTGTTTGAAGACCCGCAGTTCCGGCGCTTCTTCGGCGACAACGCGCCCAAGCAGAAACGCATGGAATCGAGCCTCGGTTCGGGCGTGATCATGAGCCCGGAAGGTTACCTGCTGACCAACAACCACGTGACCGCTGGTGCTGATCAGATTGTGGTGGCGCTCAAGGACGGACGCGAAACCCTCGCACGGGTCATCGGCAGCGACCCGGAAACCGACCTTGCGGTGTTGAAAATCGACCTGAAGAACCTGCCAGCAATCACCGTTGGCCGCTCGGAAAGCATCCGCGTCGGCGACGTCGCACTGGCTATCGGTAACCCGTTTGGCGTCGGCCAGACCGTGACCATGGGCATCATCAGCGCCACCGGGCGCAATCAATTGGGCCTGAACAACTACGAAGACTTCATCCAGACCGACGCGGCGATCAACCCCGGCAACTCCGGTGGCGCGCTGGTGGACGCCAATGGCAACCTGACCGGGATCAACACGGCGATCTTCTCCAAATCCGGTGGCTCCCAGGGCATCGGTTTCGCGATCCCGATCAAGCTCGCCATGGAGGTGATGAAGTCGATCATCGAGCATGGCCAGGTGATTCGTGGCTGGCTGGGGATTGAGGTGCAGCCGCTGAGCCAGGAGCTGGCGGAGTCGTTCGGCCTGTCCGGTCGTCCGGGGATTGTGGTGGCGGGGATTTTCCGCGACGGTCCGGCACAGAAAGCCGGCCTGCAATTGGGTGATGTGATCCTGAGTATCGATGGCGAACCGGCGGGCGATGGGCGCCGCTCGATGAACCAGGTGGCGCGGATCAAGCCTACCGACAAGGTCAACATCGTGGTTATTCGCAATGGCAAGGAACTGAAGCTGACGGCGGAAATCGGCCTGCGTCCACCGCCGGCACCGATGGCCAAGGAAGAAGAAAACTAAGCCCGGCAAACATCTGTAGGAGCGAGCCTGCTCGCGATGAACGATAACGCGGTCTATTTGTTGAACCGCGCTGCCTTCATCGCGAGCAGGCTCGCTCCTACAGGGGTCAGAGCTGACCCAGACCGTCGATCAGCGCCTGGTTCTGCTCCGGCGTACCGATGGAGATACGCAGGAACTGGGCAATCCGCGCCTGCTTGAAGTGCCGCACGATCACCCCCTGCTCCCGCAACTTGGCCGCCAGGCCGGCAGCGTCATGCTGCGGGTGACGGGCGAAGATGAAGTTGGCCGCCGATGGCAGCACTTCGAAGCCTTTGTCCTGCAACTGGGCGATGACCTGTTCGCGACTGTCGATGACTCGCTGGCACGTGCTCTCGAAGTACTCACGATCTTCAAAGGCCGCCGCCGCGCCGACAATCGCCAGGCGATCCAGCGGGTAGGAGTTGAAGCTGTTCTTGATCCGCTCCAGCGCTTCGATCAGGTCCGGATGACCCACGGCCAGGCCCACCCGCAAGCCGGCCAACGAGCGCGACTTGGACAGGGTCTGGGTCACCAGCAGGTTCGGATAACGATCCACCAGGCTGATCGCGGTCTGACCACCGAAGTCGATATAGGCTTCATCCACCACTACCACCGAATCCGGGCTCGCCTTGAGGATCTGCTCCACCGCCTCGAGGGCCAGCAGGCAGCCGGTCGGCGCGTTCGGGTTGGGGAAGATGATGCCGCCGTTGGGCTTGGCGTAATCCGCCGGGTCGATCTGGAACTGCTCATTCAACGCCACGGCGTCGAAGCTGATGCCGTACAAGCCGCAGTACACCGGGTAGAAGCTGTAGCTGATATCCGGGAACAGCAGCGGCTTATCGTGCTGCAGCAAGCCGTGAAAGATGTGCGCCAGGACTTCGTCGGAACCGTTACCTAGGAACACCTGATTGCCCTGCACGCCGTAGTACTTGGCCACCGCCTGTTTGAGCAAGTCGCTGTTCGGGTCCGGGTATAGACGCAGGTTGTCATTCAGCTCGGCCTGCATCGCCGCCAGGGCTTTGGGCGACGGGCCGTAGGGATTTTCGTTGGTGTTGAGCTTGACCAGTTTGGTCAGCTTCGGCTGCTCGCCCGGTACGTACGGCACCAGGTCCTTGACGAACGAACTCCAGAATTTACTCATGCTCAATTCCCTTCCTTATCGGCCACGATGCGGTACTCGGCGCTGCGCGCGTGGGCGGTCAGCGACTCGCCACGGGCCAGTACCGAGGCGGTCTTGCCCAGCTCACTGGCACCGGCTTCGGAGCAGAAGATGATCGACGAACGCTTCTGGAAGTCGTAGACCCCCAGCGGCGAGGAGAAGCGCGCAGTGCCGGAAGTCGGCAGCACGTGGTTGGGGCCGGCGCAGTAGTCGCCCAGGGCCTCGGAGGTGTGACGCCCCATGAAGATCGCGCCAGCGTGACGGATCTGCGGCAACCAGGCTTGCGGGTCGGCCACCGACAACTCAAGGTGTTCCGGCGCAATGCGATTCGCCACCTCGATGGCTTGCTGCATGTCACGCACCTGGATCAGCGCGCCGCGGCCATTGATCGAGGTCTCGATAATGGTCGCGCGCTCCATGGTCGGCAGCAGCTTGGCGATGCTTGCCGCCACTTGGTCGAGGAACTCGGCATCCGGACTGACCAGGATGGCCTGGGCGTCTTCGTCGTGCTCGGCCTGGGAAAACAGGTCCATGGCGATCCAGTCCGGATCGGTCTGGCCATCGCAGACCACGAGGATTTCCGAGGGACCGGCAATCATGTCGATACCGACCTGGCCAAACACGTGACGCTTGGCAGTGGCCACATAGATGTTGCCGGGGCCGACGATCTTGTCGACCATAGGCACGCTTTCGGTGCCATACGCCAGCGCGGCAACTGCTTGCGCGCCGCCGATGGTGAACACCCGGTCGACGCCGGCGATGCACGCCGCAGCCAGCACCAGTTCATTGATTTCACCGCGTGGCGTGGGTACGACCATGACCACTTCGCTGACCCCGGCCACCTTGGCCGGAATCGCGTTCATCAGTACCGACGACGGGTACGAGGCCTTGCCACCGGGTACGTACAGACCGGCGCGATCCAGCGGCGTGACCTTCTGGCCCAGCACGGTGCCGTCCGCTTCGGTGTAGGTCCAGGAATCCTGTTTCTGTTTTTCGTGGTAGCTGCGCACACGGGCAGCGGCTTTTTCCAAGGCTTCGCGCTGGGCCACGGTGATACGGGTCAGGGCCAGTTCCAGACGCTCGCGCGGCAGGATCAAGTCGGCCATCGAGGCGACCTGCAAGCCGTCGAATTTCTCGGTGAATTCCACCAACGCCGCATCGCCACGCTCACGCACGGCCTTGATGATGTCCAGCACGCGCTGATTGACCGAGTCGTCAGACACACTTTCCCAGCTCAGCAGATGATCCAGATGATGCGCGAAATCCGGGTCAGCAGCGTTGAGTCGGCGAATTGCAGTCGGTGCGGTCATAGCGAGAGCCTCATAGGATTGGCGAAAACTCAGGCGCCCTAAACTAGCAGTCGTTCCGCTTGGGCACCTGAGAATTCTGGCTATGAGGCGGATAGACGGGCGCGACTTAACGTCGCGCAGGTGAATCAGCCGCGGTGTCGCGACTCCACTGCTTTGCGCAGGGTGTCGATCAGTGCCTGGATACGGGCGTGTTGCATTTTCATCGAAGCCTTGTTGACGATCAGTCGGGAACTGATGGCGGCGATGAATTCCTGTGGCTCCAGGCCGTTGGCCCGCAGCGTGTTACCGGTGTCGACCACGTCGATGATCTTGTCGGCCAGGCCAATCAACGGTGCCAACTCCATCGAGCCGTACAGCTTGATGATGTCGACCTGACGGCCCTGCTCAGCGTAGTAACGCTTGGCCACGTTGACGAACTTGGTGGCGATGCGCAGGCGGCCCTTGGGCTCGACCGCGCCGACCTTGCCGGCGGTCATCAACTTGCACTGGGCAATCTGCAGGTCCAGCGGTTCGTACAGGCCCTGGCCGCCGTATTCCATCAGCACATCTTTACCGGCGACGCCCAGGTCCGCGGCACCATGCTCGACATAGGTCGGCACATCGGTGGCGCGCACGATCAGCAAGCGCACGTCGGCCTGGGTCGTGGGGATGATCAGCTTGCGGCTCTTGTCCGGATTCTCGGTCGGCACGATGCCCGCTTCAGCCAGAAGCGGCAGGGTGTCGTCAAGGATGCGGCCCTTGGACAGTGCGATGGTCAACATGGGAAACGTCAGTCCTTAATTCAGGCTACTGATGCCCGGTCGCAATCGGCGCCGGACACGCATCGAGCCTGAAACAGGCTCGACTGGAACAAATCTGTGGGCGCGTCCCTGCGCCCTGGAGCAACGATTAGCCCGGTACGCGGCGGATCTTGGCGCCGAGCATCTGCAGCTTCTCTTCGATGCACTCGTAACCACGGTCTATGTGGTAGATGCGATCGATCAGGGTGTCGCCTTCGGCAACCAGTGCAGAGATCACCAGGCTGGCCGATGCACGCAGGTCGGTGGCCATGACAGGCGCGCCCTTGAGCTTGTCGATACCGGTGACAATCGCGGTGTTGCCTTCGACCTGGATGTGAGCGCCCATGCGGTGCAGCTCGTAGACGTGCATGAAACGGTTTTCGAAGATCGTCTCGATCACTGCGCCAGTGCCTTCGGCGATGGCATTGAGGGAGATGAACTGCGCCTGCATGTCAGTCGGGAATGCCGGATACGGCGCAGTGCGCACGTTGACGGCCTTGGCCCGTTTCCCGTGCATGTCCAGCTCGATCCAGTCTTCGCCCGTGGTGATTTCGGCACCGGCTTCACGGAGTTTTTCGAGCACCGCTTCGAGGATGGTCGGATCGGTGTCCTTGACCTTCACCCGGCCACCGGTCACGGCAGCAGCGACCAGGTAGGTACCGGTTTCGATACGGTCCGGCATCACTTTGTAGGTCGCCGAGTGCAGACGCTTCACACCGTCGATGGTGATGGTGTCGGTACCCGCGCCCTGGACATTGGCGCCCATGGCGTTGAGGAAGTTCGCCAGGTCGACCACTTCAGGCTCGCGAGCGGCGTTCTGCAGCACGCTGCGGCCGTTGGCCAGGGCCGCGGCCATCATGATGTTCTCGGTACCGGTCACGGAAACGGTATCGAAGAAGAAGTTGGCGCCACGCAGGCCGCCTTCCGGCGCCTTGGCCTTGATGTAGCCGCCTTCCACGTCGATGCTCGCGCCCATGGCTTCGAGGCCACGGATGTGCAGGTCGACCGGACGCGAGCCAATGGCGCAACCGCCAGGCAAGGCGACTTCGGCTTCACCGAAACGCGCGACCATCGGCCCCAGTACCAGGATCGAGGCACGCATGGTTTTCACCAGCTCGTACGGCGCGATCAGGGTCTTGATGGTGCGCGGGTCGATTTCGACGCTGAGTTTCTCGTCGATCACCGGCTCGATGCCCATGCGACCGAACAGCTCGATCATGGTGGTGATGTCGTGCAGGTGCGGCAGGTTGGCGACCGTCACGGGACCATCGCACAGCAACGTTGCCGCGAGGATCGGCAGGGCAGAGTTCTTTGCCCCGGAGATACGGATTTCGCCATCAAGACGAGCACCGCCGGTAATAATCAATTTATCCATAAGAATCTCGACGCCCTTGGGCTCAGGTGCGCTCGGCCCAGGCCGCGCGGCTGAAAAATTTCATAGTGACCGCGTGGATGCTGCCATCGGCGATCCATGGGTTCAAATGGGCATAGACGCTCTGCTGACGCTTGACCGGGCTCAACGCCGCCAGTTCATCGCTGATCACGTTCAGTTGGAAGTTGCAGCCTTCGCCTTCAACTTCAATCTGCACTTGTGAAAGCGTCTCGGACAGCTTTCCTTCAAGAAAGCTCTTCACTTCTACGGCCTGCATGCTCAACCTCAATCGGCGCCCTGTGCGCACGGGTCGGACATCATACAAAAAAGCCCCGCGCCTGCGAACCCCGCTAAGCAGGACTCTGACGGGGGGCTTGTCTATAGATGAGGGTTATGGGTGCGTCAAAAGCTCGGTCAAACCGCTGACCTCGGCAATTTCACGCATATCGTCGGGCAGCGCGCGAATGCTCACGGCCTTGCCGGCCGCTGTCGAGTCGCGGATGAACGACAGCAGCAAGGACAAGCCGACGCTGCTGGACTTCACCACGCCCGAGCAATCGAGCACGATCGCGGTCGCCGCACTCGACGCAATCAAGGCCTGGCCCTGCTTGCGCAGGCCTGGCCCGGAGCGGTAATCGAGGACGCCAGTGAGCAACAGCTCACCGGCCTGGCCCAAACGCACTGCCGACTCACTCATTGGCTTTGCTTCTCGGAGGTTTCCTTGGCCTTGGCGACTTCACCGGCCCAACCATTGATGGTCTTGTCCAGGTCGTTGCCATTGCGCTGCATCGCGTCGGCGAACTGGTCACGGAACAGTTTGCCGATGTTGATGCCGTTGATGATCACATTACGCAGCTTCCACTCGCCACCGATCTTCTCCAGGGTGTAGGACACCGGATAGATCGCGCCGTTGCTGCCCTTGACCGTCATGCCAACGCTGGTACGGTCGCCGGATTCATCCTTGGCAGGATCAACGGTGATGCCCTGGTTGTTGTATTCGAGCAAGGCATTGCCATAGAACTGGAACAGACCCTTCTTGAAGTTCTCTTCGAAGGTTTTCATCTGCGCCGGCGTGGCTTTGCGCGAGTACTTGACCGTCATGATGCTTTTGGAAATGCCTTCGGCATCCACCACCGGCCCGACAATGCTGTTCAAGGCAGCATAGAAGTCCGACGGGTCCTGCTTGTACTTCTCTTTGTTGGCGGCAAGGTCTGCCAGCAACCGGTTGGTCGTGTCCTGAACCAGATCGTGCGCAGAAGGCGCAGCCACGGCGTTGGCGACCAGCGGCAAGGCCGCCAGCAGGACCAGCAGGCCACGTCGCAAGGTAGAGATCATGGAGAAACTCCTCATTTGGCGTCTTTACTAACGGTATTGAGCAGGAATTTACCGATCAGGTCTTCGAGCACCAGCGACGACTGCGTGTCATGGATAGTCCCGCCATCCTTGAGCAACGACTCCTCGCCACCGACGCTGATACCGATGTATTTCTCGCCCAGCAACCCCGCAGTGAGGATAGATGCAGTGGAGTCCGACGGCAGGTTATCCACCCGTTTTTCCAGCTGCAGCGTCACTCGCCCGGTGAAACTGTCGCGATCCAGATCGATTGCCGTGACCTTGCCGATGGTCACACCGGCCATGGTCACTTTCGATCTGACCGTCAAACCGGCGATATTGTCGAAGTAGGCGTAAAGTTTATAACTGTCGGTGCTCGAAACCGGGGACAGTCCACTGACCCGCAGCGCAAGCAACAGCAAAGCCAGGATGCCGGCCAGCAGGAAAAGGCCGACACCGATCTCCAGGGTGCGGTTTTGCATCAGAAATCTCCAAACATCAAGGCGGTCAGAATAAAGTCCAGGCCGAGGACGGCCAATGAGGCATACACCACGGTCTTGGTGGTGGCGCGACTGATCCCTTCTGAGGTGGGCTCGCAGTCATAGCCTTGGAATACGGCGATCCAGGTCACGACAAAGGCAAATACCATGCTTTTAATGATGCCATTGAGCACGTCACCGTTGAACGTCACGCTGTTTTGCATGTTCGACCAGTAGGAACCTTCATACACTCCCAGCCAGTCGACAGCCACCCAGGAACCGCCCCAGATACCGACCACGCTGAAAATCATCGCTAGCAGTGGCAGGGAAATGAAGCCAGCCCACAACCGGGGGGCAATGATGTATTTCAGGGGGTCGACACCAATCATCTCGAGGCTGGACAACTGCTCGGTGGATTTCATGTTGCCGATTTCCGCGGTCAGCGCCGAACCGGCGCGCCCGGCGAACAGCAGCGCGGTGACGACCGGCCCCAGTTCACGCAACAGGGTCAGTGCCACCATCTGCCCGACCGCCTGCTCCGAGCCATAGCTGGAGAGAATGTTGAAGCCTTGCAGCGCGAGCACCATGCCGATGAATATCCCCGAGACCACAATGATCACCAGGGACATCACGCCTACCGAATGCAGCTGCTTGACCAGCAGGCCAAAGCCGCCGCCGATGCCGCCACGCCCGAGCAAGGCATGAAACAGGAACAGGGAGGAGCGACCGAGCACCGCGACGCTGTCGATGGCGGCCAAGCCGAATCGGCGAATTCTCTCCAGAATTGAAGTCTTGCGCATCAGCGCTTCCCCAGTAGATCTGCGCGGTAATCCGTCGCTGGAAAATGAAACGGTACCGGCCCATCCGGATCGCCAGTCATGAATTGGCGAATCCGCGGGTTGTCGGAATCCATCAGTTCGGCCGGCGTGCCCTGCCCCAGCACTTGCCCGTCACCGACCACATACAGGTAGTCGGCAATGCTCGCGGTTTCCGCGAGGTCATGGGACACCACGATGCTGGTGATCCCCAGGGCGTCGTTGAGCAGGCGGATCAGGCGCACCAACACGCCCATGGCGATCGGGTCCTGGCCCACGAAAGGCTCGTCGTACATGAGGATCCCGGGATCCAGGGCAATCGCCCGGGCCAGTGCCACCCGACGCTTCATGCCGCCGGACAGCTCATCGGGCATCAGTTCGGTGGCACCGCGCAACCCCACGGCCTGCAGTTTCATCAGGACGATGTCGCGGATCATCTCGTCCGGCAGCTCGGTGTGCACCCGCAACGGGAACGCGACGTTCTCGAACACATCGAGATCGGTAAACAACGCGCCGCTCTGGAACAGCACCCCCATGTGCTTGCGCGCATCGAACAGGTCGCTGCGAGACAAGGTAGGCAAATTCTGACCGTTGACCCACACCTCGCCACTGGACGGGCGCAGTTGCGCGCCCATCAGGCGCAGCAGCGTGGTCTTTCCGCACCCCGAAGGCCCCATGATGCCGGTAACCTTACCGCGCGGGATGCGAATATCGACATTATTGAAAATGCTACGCGCGCCGCGCTTGAAGGACACTCCCTTCAGCTCGACCGCGTAGGCGTTATCGGCACTCATCTAAACTCCTTGCGATGCAAGCCTCTCACTCGGACGTCGTGACCTCGGGCGAGAGCACAAACATCCTGGGCAGGCCGAACTGGCGACGAACTATATCACTGCCGGTACAAAGCGCCCAAGGCCGAAGACCGCAGCATTCAGCTTCAATTAAGCTTAAAAACGCTTAATTGGAGGCTTGCCGTGACACAACTCGCACAAATCCGTGTCGAACTAGCGTGAGGGAATTGATCATAACCGCTATAATCGTCACCTTTTCCCAGGCTATTCGACTTCAGACATGAGCCAGCCCAGCGATCCGATTAAGTCGGCACAACGCACGATCCGCCTTGAGCTGGACGCCGTAAAAGGCTTGCTGGCCCATATCGACGCAAATTTCGTCCGCGCCTGCGAACTGATCCTGGCCAGCAAGGGCCGCGTGGTCGTGGTCGGCATGGGCAAGTCCGGGCACATCGGCAACAAGATCGCCGCCACCCTGGCCAGCACTGGCACTACGGCGTTTTTTGTCCACCCAGCCGAAGCCAGCCATGGCGACATGGGCATGATCACCCGCGACGACACCCTGCTGGCACTGTCGAATTCCGGCTCCACCCACGAAATCATCACCCTGCTGCCGCTGATCAAACGCATGGGCATCACCCTGATCAGCATGACCGGCAATCCGGATTCGCCCCTGGCGCGGGCCTCTGACGTCAACCTCAACGTGCACGTCGAGCATGAAGCCTGCCCCCTGAACCTGGCACCGACCTCCTCGACCACCGCCGCGCTGGTGATGGGCGACGCCCTGGCGGTCGCCCTGCTGGAAGCGCGTGGCTTCACTGCCGAGGACTTTGCCTTTTCACACCCGGGCGGCGCCCTGGGTCGACGCCTGCTGTTGAAAGTCGAAGATGTCATGCACGTCGGCGACAGCCTGCCGCACGTGCAGCGTGGCACCCCACTCAAAGACGCCTTGCTGGAAATGACCCACAAGGGCCTGGGCATGACAGTGATCCTGGAAGCCGACGGCAAGCTGGCCGGCATCTTCACCGACGGCGACTTGCGCCGCGCCCTCGATCGCTCGGTGGACTTGCGCCAGGCGACCATCGAAAGCGTCATGACGCCTCACGGCAAGACGGTCCGCGCCGAAATGCTCGCCGCCCAGGCCCTGAAAATCATGGAAGACAGCAAGATCAACGCGCTGGTCGTGGTTGACGATGAGGATTACCCGGTAGGCGCCTTGAACATGCATGACCTGCTGCGTGCGGGAGTGATGTAATGAGCGACGACCTGCTCGAGCGTGGCAAGCCAATCAAGCTGGCCGTCTTCGACGTCGACGGCGTGTTGACCGACGGCCGCCTGTATTTCCTCGAAGATGGCAGCGAATTCAAGACCTTCAACACACTCGATGGCCAAGGCATCAAAATGTTGATGGCCAATGGTGTAACAACTGCCATTATCAGCGGTCGAACGACGCCTGTGGTCGAGCGACGCGCGAAAAACCTCGGCATACCGCATCTGTATCAAGGTCGCGAGGACAAACTTGTGGTGCTCGACGAGCTTATCGCGCAACTGGACCTAAGCTATGAACAGGTTGCCTATCTGGGTGACGACCTGCCGGACCTGCCGGTGATTCGCCGCGTCGGCCTGGGCATGGCCGTTGCCAATGCGGCAGATTTTGTACGTGAACATGCCCATGGCACGACCCTGGCCCGAGGCGGCGAAGGCGCTGCACGCGAATTTTGTGAATTGATCCTGCGCGCCCAAGGCACCCTGGAAGCCGCCAACGCCGCGTACCTGTGAGTTATTTATGTTGAGCAAGAAGTTTCGAAATTTTCTGTTTTTCGGCGCCATTGCCGCGCTGTTCGCTGCGGTGGGTTACTGGAACATCAGCCCCGAGCGTTTTCTCGACAAGCCGGTGGCGGCCGTCAATGAAAGCGAGATCGACTACTACGCGATCAACGCTCACAGCGTGCAATTCCTGCCCGACGGCAAGCTGCAGTACGACATGACGTCGGACAAGCTCGAGCACGTCAAGGCCAGTGAAGTGACGCAACTGACCAACCCCGACCTCAAAATGTATCGCGGCACCGAGTTTCCGTGGCACGTGCAGAGCGAACGCGGCGAGGTCAATTCGGACGGCACCGAGGTCGAACTGATCGACTCGGTGCGCATTTCGCGCACCGATGAAAAGAACCGCCCGATGCTCATCACCAGCACCCGCATGACCGTATTCCCGGAGCAGCAATATGCGCAGACCCAGCAACCCGTTAAAATCGACGGTGCTGGCGGCGTATCGACTGGTACCGGCATGAAAGCGTATTTGAAAGAAAGCAGGATACACCTGCTATCGAACGTAAGAGGACAGTATGAGGCTCGTTAAAACCCTCCCTATTTTGCTCGGTCTGGGCGCAGCACTGGGAAGCGTGAGCGCCTGGGCCCTGCCGTCCGATAGCCAGCAACCTATCCGCATCCAGGCGGACGACGCTCAGCTTGATGACCGTAACGGCATCGCCACCTACAAGGGCGACGTGATCATCACCCAAGGTTCGATGAAGGTGACCGGCAATACCGTGACCATGACTCGCGCGCCGAATGGCGACATCGACGTCGTCACTTCGGTGGGCAACCTGGCCTACTTCGAACAGGTGCAAACCGCGGGCGATACCAAGCCGGTCCAGGGCTATGGCGTGACCATCCAGTACCACGCCCAGCAGAACCGTGTCGTGCTGATCGACCGCGCCAAAGTCATCGACAAGGACGGCAACATCACCCAGGGCGAGAAAATCGTCTACGACACCGAGAAGAAGCTCGCCAGCGCCGGTCGCGCCACGGGTAGCAAGGTCACCGAAGCACGCCCGCGGATCGACATGGTCATCCAGCCGAAAAAGAAAACCGACGAGCAGAAGGCCCCGTAAATGGCAACTCTGAAAGCCCAGCACCTGGCCAAGAGCTACAAGAGCCGCCAGGTCGTGCGTGACGTCAGCCTGTCCATCGACAGCGGCCAGATCGTCGGCCTACTCGGCCCGAACGGCGCCGGCAAGACCACCTGCTTCTACATGATCGTCGGCCTGGTGCAAGCCGATCAGGGTCGCGTGCTGATCGATGACCTGGACGTCAGCCACCAGCCCATGCACGGCCGTGCCCGGGCCGGTATCGGCTATCTGCCGCAAGAAGCGTCGATCTTCCGCAAACTGTCGGTCGCCGACAACATCATGGCCATTCTCGAAACCCGCAAGGAACTCGACAAGGCCGGCCGTCGCAAGGAGCTGGAAAGCCTGCTGCAGGAGTTCCACATCAACCACATTCGCGACAACCTCGGCATGAGCCTTTCCGGTGGTGAGCGGCGCCGTGTGGAAATCGCCCGCGCACTGGCCACCGCGCCGAAATTCATCCTGCTCGACGAGCCGTTCGCCGGTGTCGACCCGATTTCGGTCGGCGACATCAAGCAGATCATCCATCACCTCAAGGCCAAGGGCATCGGCGTATTGATCACCGACCACAACGTGCGCGAGACCCTGGATATCTGCGAAACTGCCTACATCGTCAATGACGGCCAATTGATTGCCGAAGGGGACGCCGAGACCATCCTGGCCAACGATCTCGTCAAGGAAGTGTACCTGGGTCACGAGTTCCGCCTGTAAGCGTCGAGGCGTCTGGATGCCGCCGGGGCGTAATGTCAATGAAACTATCTATCTTTTTATTGTCATGACGCTCTAGGCAAACACTTCAGTTTCGGGCATATAATTTGCTTAAGTTTGGCGCTCCGGCGCCCTGTAGTGGATGGCGCACGTGCGCCGGCGAATAAGGTGTTAAGCCCCAGCCATGAAACCATCGCTAGTCTTGAGAATGGGCCAGCAGCTGACGATGACACCGCAGCTGCAACAGGCCATCCGCCTGCTCCAATTGTCGACCCTGGACCTGCAACAGGAAATCCAGGAGGCCTTGGAATCCAATCCAATGCTCGAACGCCAGGAAGAAGGCGACGATTTCGATAACGCCGACCCGATGGCCGACAATATCGAGCAGAAACCCAACACCGACGTCCAGGAACCCTCCTATCAGGAAACCGCCCCCACGGTGGACAACCTCGAGGAAGGCGACTGGAACGAGCGCATTCCCAACGAACTGCCGGTCGACACCGCCTGGGAAGACGTTTACCAGACCAGCGCCAGCAGCCTGCCGAGCAACGATGACGACGAGTGGGATTTCACCACCCGCACTTCGGCCGGTGAGAGCCTGCAAAGCCACCTGCTCTGGCAACTGAACCTCGCCCCGATGTCCGATACCGATCGCCTGATCGGCGTGACCCTGATCGACTGCATCAACAACCAGGGCTACCTGGACGAAACCCTCGAGGAAATTCTCGAAGCCTTCGATCCGGAACTGGACATCGAGCTGGACGAAATCGAAGCCGTCCTGCACCGCATCCAGCAATTCGAGCCCGCCGGCATCGGTGCCCGCAACCTGGGCGAATGCCTGCTCCTGCAATTGCGCCAGTTGCCCGCCAAGACGCCATGGATTGCCGAAGCCAAGCGCCTGGTCACCGACTACATCGACCTGCTGGGCAGCCGCGACTACAGCCAGTTGATGCGCCGAATGAAGCTCAAGGAAGACGAGCTGCGCCAGGTCATCGAGCTGGTGCAGAGCCTCAACCCACGCCCGGGCTCGCAGATCGAGTCCAGCGAAGCCGAATACGTGGTGCCGGACGTGATCGTGCGCAAGGACAACGAGCGCTGGCTGGTCGAGCTGAATCAGGAGTCGGTGCCACGCCTGCGGGTCAACCCGCAATACGCCGGCTTTGTCCGCCGCGCCGACACCAGCGCCGACAACACCTTCATGCGCAATCAGTTGCAGGAAGCACGCTGGTTCATCAAGAGCCTGCAAAGCCGCAACGAAACCCTGATGAAGGTGGCCACGCAGATCGTCGAGCACCAGCGCGGCTTCCTCGAATACGGCGACGAAGCGATGAAACCCCTGGTCCTGCACGACATCGCCGAGGCGGTGGGCATGCACGAGTCGACCATCTCGCGGGTTACCACGCAGAAATTCATGCACACCCCGCGCGGTATTTATGAGCTGAAATACTTTTTCTCAAGTCATGTCAGCACCTCCGAAGGCGGCGAATGCTCGTCCACGGCGATCCGCGCGATCATCAAAAAACTGGTTGCCGCGGAAAATCAGAAAAAGCCGTTGAGTGACAGCAAGATCGCTGGTTTACTGGAGGCACAAGGCATTCAGGTGGCCCGCCGTACCGTCGCCAAGTACCGCGAATCCTTGGGGATCGCGCCTTCGAGCGAACGCAAGCGTTTGATGTAACGGGCCACGCCACCGCGTTCCAGGGTGTGTTCGAAATTGTTTCGGATGCACCCAGTGGCAGGCATCACAGCCTGCCGCCTTATGCACTGGCAACGAAGGAGAAGCTGTATGCAAGTCAACATCAGTGGACACCAACTGGAAGTTACCGAACCTCTGCGCACTTACATCGGCGAAAAACTCGACCGACTGGAAAGGCACTTCGACAAGATCACCAACGTGCAGGTCACGATGAATGTCGAGAAGCTGAAGCAGAAAATCGAAGCCACGCTGCATATCCCCGGCGGAGAAGTAGTTGCCAATGCCGAGCATGACGACATGTATGCCGCCATTGACCTGCTGACCGACAAGCTGGACCGTCAACTCAAAAAGCATAAGGAAAAGACCCAGAGCCTCCTCCAGGGCGCAACCGGTCGTTAACACCCCCATCCCATGATCCGACTTGAAAGCATCCTGACCCCCGGCCGTTCCCTGGTGAACGTGCCGGGAGGCAGTAAAAAGAAAGCCCTCGAGCAAATTGCCAACCTGATCGCCCGGGAAGTCCCGGATCTGGAGATGCAAGATGTCTTCGAGGCATTGATTGCCCGTGAAAAACTCGGCTCGACCGGTTTTGGCAACGGCATCGCCATTCCACACTGCCGTCTCAAGGGTTGCACTTCGCCCATCAGCGCGCTGATGCACCTTGACGCGCCTATTGATTTCGACGCCATCGATGGCGCCCCGGTCGACCTGCTGTTTGTCCTGCTGGTGCCCCAGGCGGCTACCGATGCGCACCTGGAACTGCTGCGCCAGATCGCCAGCATGTTGGACCGCAAGGAAGTGCGCGATCGCCTGCGCAGCGCCGACAGCAATCAAGCCTTGTACCAGGTCGTCCTGGACGAGCAGAACGGCCACTGATGATGCGCCTGATCATTGTCAGCGGACGCTCCGGCTCCGGCAAAAGTACTGCCCTCAACGTTCTCGAAGACAACGGTTACTACTGCATCGACAACCTGCCGGCGGGCCTGCTGCCGGAGTTGGCCGAACGCGCGCTGATTCACAACGAATTGAGCCAGCCACTGGTGGCGGTCTCCATCGACGCGCGCAACCTGCCCAGTCATCTGACCCGTTTCCCCGAGCTGCTCGCCGAGGTGCGTAACCGGCATATCCAATGCGATGTGCTGTACCTCGACGCCGACGAAGAAACCCTGCTCAAGCGCTTCTCCGAGACACGCCGGCGCCATCCGCTGAGCAGCTCCAATCGCTCGCTAGCCGAAGCCATCGAGGATGAGACCGCCCTGCTGGGGCCGATCGCCGACCTCGCCGATCTCAAGCTCAACACCACCAACCTCAACCTGTACCAGCTGCGCGACACCATCAAGCTGCGCCTGCTCAATCAGCCGGAGCCCGGTACAGCGTTCCTGGTGGAGTCGTTCGGCTTCAAGCGCGGCATGCCGGTCGATGCCGACCTGGTGTTCGACGTGCGCTGCCTGCCGAATCCCTACTGGATTCCAGATCTGCGGGCCCAGTCGGGCCTGGATCAACCGGTTGCCGACTATCTGGCCGCTCAGCCAGATGTCGAAGAAATGTTTGAAGACATCTCCCGCTACCTGCTCAAATGGCTGCCGCGGTTCGCTGCCAGTAATCGGGCCTATGTGACCATCGCCATTGGCTGCACCGGCGGACATCACCGCTCCGTCTACTTGACCGAACGCCTGGGGCAGACCCTGCAAAAAACCCTGAAGAACGTCCAGGTTCGCCACCGCGACCTTAGCTAAAGGATTCACACCGCGATGCCTGCTCTGGAAATTGAAATCATCAACAAACTGGGCCTGCATGCCCGTGCTTCCGCGAAATTCGTCGGCGTCGCGGGTCAGTATCCTTGTCAGATCCGAGCTGGGCGCACACCTGAGTCGATGGTCGACGGTAAAAGCATCATGGCGATGATGATGCTGGCCGCCGGCAAGGGCACGACCATTCACCTGAAAACCGAAGGTGAACAAGAGCAGGAAGCGTTGGACGCGTTGGTCAAGCTGATCAACAACTACTTCGACGAAGGCGAGTAAGGCTCGCCCTCCTCCCCGCTAACCCAACGCAGTATCCATCACCATCATCAGGCAGAACCCGATCAGCAAGCCGAGGCTGGCCAGTTTCTCGTGACCATTGCGGCGCGATTCGGGAATCACCTCATGCGTCACCACCAACAACATCGCTCCGGCAGCCAGAGCCAGGCCCAACGGCAGGATCACTTCGGCCAGGCTCACCAACCAGGCACAAAGCAAGGCAAAGACCGGCTCGACCAGGCCGGATGCCGCGCCGATCAAAAACGCCTTGAACCGTGACATCCCTGCCCTGGCCAATACCAAAGCGATCACCAGCCCTTCCGGCACGTCCTGCAACGCAATGCCCATGGCCAGGCTGTCGGCGTCCGGCATGCCGCCGCCTGCCGAAACGCCCACTGCCATGCCTTCGGGAATGTTGTGGGCAATGATGGCGAACACAAACAGCCAGATGCGTGGCGGGATCACCGGACGCTCCGGCGTGCCCACCAACATCACGGGGGTCGCCCCTGATACCTGGCGATCCACCAGGAACAGCCCGATCGCGCCGAGCATGATGCCGAAGCAAATCAGCCCGCTGGCCGCCCACGGCGTCAGCCCCAGACTCTCGGCGGCGGCAATTCCGGGCACGATCAGCGAAAAGGCGGTGGCGGCCAGCATCACCCCAGCACCAAAACCCAGCAAGGTATCGCTGAGCGCTACCGGCATTCGGCGAATCACCAGCACCGGCAACGCGCCGAGGGCCGTGCCCAAGGCACAGATGGCGCCGCCCTGCAGTGCGCGCATCAACCTCGGCTCAAGGTTCAGCCACGCCAGGCCGTGCGCAACCAGCAAGGTGCCTCCCGCCAACAGCAGGAGCGAACCCAGTGCATAACGAAACGTTCGCCCGCTGTTGATCGCCAGTGTCTCAGTACCCATAGAAGGCCTTGATTGCTTTATGACAGTAACGACTCAAGCCAGTGCCGCCTGATAACGCTCGGCGACCTCGGACCAATGGATCACGTTGTAGAACGCGTTGATGTATTCAGGACGCCGGTTCTGGTAGCGCAAGTAATAGGCGTGCTCCCAGACATCCAGCCCGAGGATCGGCGTGTTGCCATGCATCAGCGGGCTGTCCTGGTTACCGCTGCTCTCCACCACCAGGGTCTTTTGCGGGGTCACGCTGAGCCACGCCCAACCGCTGCCGAAGCGCGTCAGTGCGGCCTTGGTAAAGGCGTCTTTGAAACTGTCGAAGCCGCCCAGTTGCTCATCGATGGCCCGACCCAGGTCGCCGCTTGGCGCACCGCCACCATTGGGTACCATGACGGCCCAGAACAACGAATGGTTGGTATGCCCACCGCCCTGATTAATTACCGCGGCGCGCAGTTTTTCCGGTAACTGCTGGACGCTGGCCACCAGGCGCTCCACTGGCCATTCGGCATACTCGGTGCCTTCGACCGCGGCATTGAGGTTGTTGATGTAGGTCTGGTGGTGCTTGGTGTAGTGGATTTCCATGGTTTGCGCATCGATGTGCGGTTCCAGGGCGTCGTAAGCGTAAGGCAATGCAGGCAGGGTAAAAGCCATTTCAATGAACTCCGTATTGAGCGCGCGCTTCTTGCGGCCGCGCTGCGGCACCGATGTGCAGCAAGCGATGGGTACGTGGGTATTCGCCGTGCTCGCTGATGAAATTCAGCAGTTCGACGTAGGTCTTGCTGCTCTGACGCAATGCCGCCTCGCGCAAGGCCGGAGCCAGGCGCGAGTCCTGCATGGTCTGCAGCAGCAGTTGGTGGATCGCACACAGGTACTCGGCGCTCTCCTCGGGTTGATTCAGGCGCAAATGCAGGTCGGCGAGGTTGTGATGGGAAATCACGCAGGCGGCAACCGCCTCGTCGGCGTCCGACCAGCGCTCGAGCAGTACCTGCGCCAGTGCCAGGGCCTGCAGATAGGCTTCGCGGGCATCGACCAACTCGCCCAGCATGAAGCAGCGGTTGGCCCTTTCGATCGTGCGTTTCCAATGCTCCATGATGAGCCTCCTATGCGCCGAGGGGCTACACGCCGCCGGCCGTGAGTTTTTCCGGATTGAGCAGCTCTTCCAGCTGGCTGCGGGACAGATCGGTGTGCTCAAGAGCCACATCGATCACCGCACGCCCCTGCTGGTAGGCGGTCTTGGCGATTTCGGCGGCCTTCTGGTAACCAATGATCGGGTTTAGCGCGGTGACCAGGATCGGATTGCGCGACAAGGCTTCCTTGAGCTTGGCTTCGTTGACCTTGAAGCTGGCAATGGCCTTGTCCGCCAGCAGGCGGCTGGAATTGGCCAGCAACTCGATACTGCTCAACAGGTTCTGGGCGATGATCGGCAGCATCACGTTGAGTTCGAAGTTGCCCGACTGGCCGGCCACGGTGATCACACTGTCATTGCCGATCACTTGCGCGGCGACCATCGCCGTCGCTTCCGGAATCACCGGGTTGACCTTGCCCGGCATGATCGAGGAGCCAGGCTGCAAGCCTTCCAGCTCGATTTCACCAAGGCCGGCCAGCGGCCCCGAGTTCATCCAGCGCAGGTCGTTGGCGATTTTCATCAACGACACCGCAGTGGCCTTGAGCTGGCCGGAGACTGCAACGGCGGTGTCCTGGGAGCCGATCAGGGCGAACAGGTCCTGGCCTGGGGTAAAGGGCATCTTGGTCAAGGCGCTCAACTGCTGGCTGAAGCGCGCGGCGAACTCGGGATGCGCGTTGATCCCGGTGCCGACCGCCGTGCCGCCTTGTGCCAGGGACTGAAGGGCCGGCAACAGATTCTGCAGGTGCCCGAGATTGGCCTTGAGCTGCTGGGCCCAGCCGTTCAACACCTGGCTCATGCGTACTGGCATGGCGTCCATCAAGTGCGTGCGCCCGGTCTTGACGAAGGGGTGAACCTGCTCGGCCTTGTGCTCGATGACCTGGATCAGGTGCTTGAGCGCCGGCAGCAGTTGCTCGTGCAACGCCAGCGCGGCACTGACGTGAATGGTAGTGGGAATGATGTCGTTGCTGCTTTGCCCGCAATTGACGTGATCATTCGGGTTGACCGCCTCGCCCAGCAAACGGCTGGCGAGAGTTGCCAGCACTTCGTTGGCGTTCATGTTGGAACTGGTGCCGGAACCGGTCTGGAAAATATCCACCGGGAAATGCGCCATGAACTCGCCTTCGAGCAGGCCCTGGGCCGCATCGACAATCGCCTTGCCCTGGGCTTCGCTCAGTTGCTTGAGCTCGACGTTGGCCCGGGCTGCCGCGGCCTTGGCCAGGATCAACGCACGAATGAACTGCGCCGGCATGCGCTGGCCGCTGATGGGAAAGTTATCCACCGCGCGCTGGGTCTGGGCGCCGTAGAGGGCGTCCACCGGGACTTGCAGCTCACCCATGCTGTCACGTTCGATTCGGGAATTACTCATCGGGAAATCCTTGCACCAGTTCAATAAGAGGAATCGAGGGCTGCAACTCGCAGGTCGCCAGTTGCCAGGTGTAGTTCTGCCAGCGCTTGAGCCGGCACTTGCACAACGCCAGGCGCTCGAGGTCGCGCAGTGGGCGCCAGGCCTGATCCAGGCAGAGGCTGCGCCAATGCCAGGGCAACGCGACATCGGCGGCGGTGTCGAGCAGCAAGCGAAATGAAGTTTCAGCGACCGTCCACGGCGAGGTGGCCGTACAACAGGAGAGATAGCGGCCTTCGGCCAGGTAGTGTTCGATCAAGCGCGGCTCGTCAGCATCCAGCGCGCAACGGATCTGGCGGCTCATCCAGCGCCAGCTTTCAAGGTAAGGCTGCTCGTGCAAGGCAGAACTCATGACCCAGGGCTCATTCGATAATGAGATTTATTATTAGATGATAATAAGAACCAAAACAAGAGAGTAAAACGAGGTGGATTGATGAAGGGCCAATTTCAAGGCGTAAAAAAAGCGCGTCACCTCTGGGCTGACGCGCTTTTTTCCAACCGTCGCAGGCCTAGCTGCCAGCGACTGTCATGCGCTCGATCAGCACCGACCCTGTGCGGATGTTGCTGCGCAACTCAAGGTCGTTACCCACGGCGACGATCTGCTTGAACATGTCGCGCATGTTGCCGGCGATGGTCACTTCCTGCACGGCGAACTGAATTTCGCCGTTTTCCACCCAGAAGCCCGCCGCGCCGCGCGAGTAATCGCCGGTGACCATGTTCAGGCCCTGGCCCATCAACTCGGTGACCAGCAAACCACGGCCCATGCGCTTGAGCAGTGCGGCCTGATCTTCATCGCCATGGGTGACGAACAGATTATGCACGCCGCCGGCGTTGGCGGTGCTCGGCATGCCGAGTTTGCGCCCGGAATAAGTGCCCAGCACGTAGGACACCAGCTCACCCTTTTCGACAAACGGCTTGGCGTAGGTCGCCAGGCCATCGCCGTCGAACGCCGAACTGCCCATGGCGCGCATCAGGTGCGGGCGCTCGTCGATGGTCAGCCACTCGGGAAACAGCTTCTGTCCCAGTGCGCCTTCGAGGAACGACGACTTGCGGTACAGGTTGCCGCCGGCAATCGCGCCCAGGAAGCTACCGAACAAACCGCCCGCCAGTTCCGCAGAAAACAGCACCGGCACTTCGCAGGTCGGCACCGGGCGCGCGCCCAGGCGGCTGGCGGCACGCTGCGCGGCGCGCTGGCCGATGATCAGCGGGTCCATCAGCAGGCTGCCCTGGCGATTGACGTCATACCAGTAGTCGCGCTGCATCTGGCCTTCGGCTTCGGCAATCATCACGCAGCTGAGGCTGTGCCGGGTGGAGGCGTAACCGCCGATAAAGCCGTGACTGTTGCCATACACGCGGCAGCCCTGATGGGTGCTGAGGGTGGTGCCGTCGGCGTTCTTGATCCGGCTGTCGGCAGCAAAGGCTGCGGCTTCGCAGGCCAGCGCCTTCTCAATGGCCTGTTCCGGGGTGATATCCCAGGCGTGGAACAGGTCGAAATCCGGCAGATCGCGAGCCATCAAGGCCGCGTCGGCCAGGCCCGAGTGTTCATCTTCGGAGGTGTGTTTGGCGATTGCCAGGGCGGCGGCGACGGTTTCCCGAATCGCCTCGGCGCCACTGGCCGAGGTGCTGGCCGAGCCCTTGCGCTGGCCGACGTAGAGAGTGATGCCGAAGCCCTGGTCGCGGTTGAACTCGACCGTTTCCACTTCGCGCTGACGCACCGAGGTCGACAGCCCCTGCTCCAGCGACACTGCTACTTCGCAGGCACTGGCGCCCTGGCGCCTGGCTTCGGCGATGATCTGCTCGACTTGCTCCTGCAGTGCCGGCAACGCTTGTGGGCCGACGCTTTCAACTGCACTCATGCTGTTCTCCACTCAAATTCTGCTTTCGGTCAAGGCCATTCGAGCGACCGGGCCGGACAAGCGGCCCCCGACTGGTTATCATGGCGGCGTTTCTTTGCGGACTGCCACCATGGTTGATTCTTACGACGACTCCCTCTACGGGGGAGAAAAAAGCAAATCCCAGGTCAAACGCGAGCTGCATGCTCTGGTTGACCTCGGCGAGCGCCTTACAACACTCAAGCCTGACTTGCTGGCAAAACTGCCATTGACCGACGCCATGCGCCGGGCCCTGGCCGATGCGCCCAAGCACACCGCGAATATCGCGCGTAAACGGCACCTGAGCTTTATCGGCAAACTGATGCGCGATCAGGACACTGACGCCATTCTGGTCCTGCTCGATCAACTCGATGCCTCCACCAAACAGTACAACGAACGCTTCCACGGTCTGGAACGCTGGCGCGATCGCCTGATCGCCGGCGACGACGCCGTCCTGGAAAAGTTCGTCGTCGACTACCCGGAAGCTGATCGCCAGCAACTGCGTTCGCTGATCCGTCAGGCCCAGCACGAAACGGCGCATAACAAACCGCCTGCTTCCAGCCGGAAAATCTTCAAGTACATCCGTGAGCTGGACGAGACTCAACGCGGCCTGCGTTGATCCTCGACCGGGTGGGACTGCGACGCAGCCCACCCGCAGCTCCATCCCTTACGCGCCCGTGCCACCCACGGTGATCGCGTCGATCTTCAAGGTTGGCTGGCCGACACCCACCGGCACCGACTGACCATCCTTGCCACAGGTCCCCACGCCGCTGTCCAGCGACAGGTCGTTGCCGACCATCGACACCCGGCTCATGGCTTCCGGCCCGTTACCAATCAACGTTGCCCCCTTGACCGGCGCAGTAATCTTGCCGTCCTCGATCAGGTACGCCTCGCTGGTGGAGAACACAAACTTGCCGCTGGTGATATCGACCTGGCCACCACCGAGGTTGGCGCAGTAGATGCCCTTCTTCACCGAGGCAATGATTTCTGCCGGATCGCTTTCGCCGCCGAGCATATAGGTGTTGGTCATGCGCGGCATCGGCAGGTGCGCGTAAGACTCGCGACGACCGTTGCCGGTGCGGGCCACGCCCATCAGCCGCGCGTTGAGCTTGTCCTGCATGTAGCCCTTGAGCACGCCGTTTTCGATCAGGGTGGTGCACTCGGTCGGGGTGCCCTCGTCGTCGACGCTCAGCGAGCCACGGCGCCCCGCCAGAGTGCCGTCATCGACAATGGTGCAGAGTTTCGAGGCAACCATCTCGCCCATGCGCCCGCTATAGGCGGAGCTGCCCTTGCGATTGAAGTCGCCTTCCAGGCCGTGGCCGACCGCTTCATGCAACAGCACGCCGGACCAGCCCGAACCCAATACCACCGGCAGGGTCCCGGCTGGTGCCGGAATCGCTTCCAGGTTCACCAGGGCCTGACGCAGGGCTTCACGGGCATAGCCCATGGCACGGTCTTCGGCAAGGAAATAACGGTAATCGGTACGACCGCCACCGCCATGGCCACCGCGCTCACGGCGGCCGTTCTGCTCAACGATCACGCTGACATTGAAGCGCACCAGCGGCCGCACATCCGCCGCCAGGCTGCCGTCGGTGGCGGCCACCAGGATGCGCTCCCAGACCCCGGCCATGCTCACGGTCACCTGCTGGATACGGGGATCGAGCGCACGGGTGGCGACATCAATCCGCTTGAGCAATTCGACCTTTTCGGCGCGGCTCAGCACTTCCAGCGGATTGTCCGGCGCATACAACTGCGCCACGTCCTGGCTGGTGAAAGCCTGCACGGTGCCGTGCTGCCCGGCACGGGAAATCGAGCGGGCTGCACGGGCTGCGGCGCCGAGGGCTTCGAGGGTAATGGCGTTGCTATAGGCAAAACCGGTTTTCTCACCGGATTGCGCGCGCACGCCGACCCCCTGGTCGAGGTTGAAGCTGCCTTCCTTGACGATGCCGTCTTCCAGCGCCCAGGACTCGGAAATCTGCCCCTGGAAATACAGGTCGGCGGCATCGATGCCCGGGCCAGCCAGGTCACCCAGAACGCTTTGCAGGTTTTCGAGGGTCACGCCGCCCGGCGCAAGTAAATGTTCACTGACTGAGGACAACAACTCGCTCATAGGTTTACGCCTTAATTCAACGTTCTGAAGCAGGTCGCTGGGCGCCCTGCGAGAAAAAGCGCCGGTGACTGGACACCGGCATACGCGCCCGGATGGACGCCTGTTCGCTGCTGTCGCGCTCGGCCAGCAGCACGGCCTCGCCTTGATCCTGCTGGGCGACGATCCGCCCCCAGGGATCGACAATCGCCGCGTGGCCAAAGGTCTCGCGCGGCCCCGGATGGGTGCCGCCCTGCGCCGCCGCCAGCAGGTAGCACTGGGTTTCGATGGCACGCGCGCGTATCAATACCTCCCAATGCGCCGCCCCGGTCACCGCGGTAAAGGCCGACGGCGCGGTAATCAACTCGGCACCGGCAGCGCGCAATTCACTGTACAGCTCGGGAAAACGCAAGTCGTAGCACACACTCAGACCGACCCGGCCAACCGGCGTATCGGCCACCACCACGGCACTGCCATGAGCATAGTCATCGGATTCACGGTAGCGCCCGCGATTGTCCGCAACATCGACGTCGAACAGGTGCAATTTGTCATAGCGCGCCACGGTCTGGCCGTGCTCGTCGATCAACAACGAACAGGCATTGGCCTTGGCGTCGGGTTGGTCTATCGGAGGCAATGGCAAGGTGCCGGCGACTATCCATAACTTGAGGTCGCGCGCGGTCTGTTTCAACCACGGCAGGATCGGGCCCTCGCCCAGGGCTTCGGCCCGGCCGAGGTCAGCAACGTCGCGTCGGCCCATGGCCGCGAAATTCTCCGGCAGCACTGCCAGTCGCGCGCCGCCAGCCGCCGCCTGTTCCAGCAGGCGGCGCGCCTGGGCCAGATTGGCCAGCACGTCGCTCTGGCTGACCATTTGAATCACCGCAAAGGACATGGTGCACTCCGTATCAGGTATGCAGCCATGCTACTCCATAGGCGGGGGTTGTGAGAAACCGCCTCAAAAGGGTTTCTCGAAGGTGATTTTCGGCTCTTTCACGGGCCCTTTTACGGTGTATTTGACACTGGCAAAACGTGCCACGCGATCGCCGATCAGTTTGTCGATCAGGAACAGGGCACCACCCACCGCGGGAGCACCGACGAGCAACGCCGCGATAGGCAGGTTGTTGGTCAGCGGCAGGGTCACCAGCAGCTTGGCATCAATGCGATCGGCGGCCATGTCCAGGGTGCCATTAAGCTCCAGGTTGCTCGAAGGGCCAGTGAGGACGATCGGCTCGCGGGTGACGAACACCCCGTTGCTAGCGACCAGCAGCCCCTTGACCCGGTCGTAGCTCAGGCCTTTGCCGAACAGGTCGGAGAAGTCCAGCCGCAGACGGCGACCGATCGAGTTGAAGTTGAGCAGGCCAAACACCCGCAGGGCCTGGGCGCCGCCCTCGACTTCGACCATCTGGCCCTTGTTCAGCGACGCATCGAGACTACCGGAGTAGCGCTTCAAGCCGACCCAGGCCGGTGAGCCAGGCCAGCGGCCGTCGATATCGACATGGAAATTTTCACTGGTGACCGTGGGCGCAAAACCCCAGCCCTGAAGCACATCCGCCAGGTTCTTGCCTTCCAGGCGACCCTTGATCCAACTGCTGCTCGCGCCCGGCACGCCTTCCCAACCGCCCGCGCCCTGCAACTGCATGCCCTTGAGCCCCAGGCTCATGGAATTGAACGCCAGGCCCTTGGCCGTCGGCCGCACTTTCAAGGTCCAGGCGCCGACCAGGTCCTTGCCCTGGAACAGCTGCGCGATGTTGATATCCAGCGCCGGGACCTTGCTCGGATCGACCGAGGCCAACGGATCAGGCGCATTTTCGTCGGCCTGCACCGCCGGGTCGGGTGCCGGCAGGCGGATGTACTGCAGGTTCACCGCAATCGGCGCACCCTTGGCATCCGGCAACCCGACGTTGCCCTTGGCCTGCTGGCTGTCGAGCTGTAAAGCCCAGGCGCCGGGCTTGCGGTCCAGTTGCACGCGCGCCTGATCCAGGGTGGTGCCAAAGCCGCTGAGCTTGTTGACCTTGAAGTCCGCGCCGCTGAGCAATTGCTTGGCGCTGCCCCCAGGATCCTGTCCGGCGTACTTGTCCACCAGGTTCTTCCACGGCTCGACATCCAGCTCCGACAACACGCCGCGCACCCGCAGGCCCTTGTTGTCCGGCAACACCGCGCTGCCATTGCCGAGGAACAGCTCGCCACGACCGTCGGCTAAATTGTTGCTCGGCGCGGCAAAGGTAAAGTCGGCCAGATCCCCATAGTCCAGCCAGTAACGGCGCTCGGTGCCCTGCAGGGTCATGCGGAACACCGTGTCGCGTCCCTGCTGGGCAGTCAGGCCGAACGGCGCCGGCAGGTCCACCGCCACCCCCTTGAGACTGGAGCTGACCATCAACTGGCTGTCGGCGCCGTCGAGGGTGACTTGCAACTGATAGGGGATATCGCCGGACACCGGCAGTGGCTGGGTGACTTTCAGCCATTCGGTGAGTTTCTTCACCGTGACCTGGCCCGAGGCGGTGACCCGAGTGTTGAGCTTGCCGGCGTTGCCGTCGGCGAAAATCTGTGCGGTCACCGGCCGATCAAAAGCCCGCGCGCTGATCCCCTGGCCACTCAGGCCCTTGGTGCTGTCGAAACGGAAATCGCCCTTGAGCTGGGTCAGCTCAAGCTCCGGCTCGCTGAGCTTCAAGCGCGCCTTGGCGGTTTTGAAGTCCACCAGGATTTTTGGTTCTTCGCCCTTTTCCAGGGGAATGTCGAGTTTCAGCTTGCCCTGCAATTCGCCTTCGCCCTGCCAGCCAGCAAAGGTCGGACCGGTGCCGATCGGCGCCTCCTGGAGAATCTTCACCCCGTCGCCCAGGCCGCCAGCGAAGGCGCCGTCGATGTACATGTGGGTGTTCTTCTCGGCCGGCACATGGGGAATGTTGACGAAGACATCGCGCACCTGAGTGTCGAGCAACTGCCCCTGACTGGCGACGATGCGCACGCCGCTGTCCTCGACAAACACGTCGCCATTGATCTTGCTCAGGTGCGGCCAGCCCGGCTGAAACGCCAGTTCGGCATCGTGCACCTTGAAGAACAGACTGATGCTGCGATCCGCTTCGCCCGCGTCGTGGCTCAGCGAGCCCTGGTACTGGAAGAAACCTTCATCGACCGCGCCTTTGAGAATGGCCGTGCGCAGCCACTCGTCCAACCCCGGGCTGAGGACCTTGGGCAGGTACTTGCTGGTGTAGCGGCCGTCGCCGTCCACCAGGCCGACCCGCAGGTCCATGTAGTCTTCCTGGCTGTGGTCGAAATGCAGGCGGATCAGGAAGTCACCGGCAATCTTGCCCTCCTCGCCCAGCACCTTGAGGTAGGGCGCGATCAGGGTGAAGCCTTGCTTGTCCAGCTTCCAGGTCAGCCGGGCGTTGGCCTGCAGGTACTGCCAGGGTTTGGCGAAGATCGGGTCCAGGTGCAGCATGAAATCCTTGCTGTCCATGCGCAGCTCGCCCTGACCCAGGTCGCCGCTGATGCTGCCGCTGACGTTACGCGCCGCCGGCGCGCCGTGGTAGGCGTCAAAACCAACTTGCTCCAGATTGGCGGCGAAGCTGAATTTGCTGTCATCGGTGGCATTGGGCCGAATGTCGATCAGCACGTTGCGCAGGGTACCGGTGACCTTGAGGCGTTCGATGGTGGTCGCCACCCCTTCAGGCAAAGGCCCCAGGGCGTTGATGATCGGAGTCAGCGGCGTGAGGTCGAGGCGATCGGCCTGCAGGTGCCAGCGCTCGCCTTCTTTCTCGGTGGTTGCAGTCTGTAGTTGCAGGCGGGTATCGAAACGGGTCTTGCCGAGGTTCATCGCCAGCGAATCAAGGGACAACTGGAAACCTTCGCCGCTGCGCTTGAAGTAGGCATTGAGCGCCAGGTTGTTGATCTGCACCGGCTTGCGCTCGGCATAGGCGCCCTTGAATTCCGGGGCGTTCAGGCGAATGGCGGCACTTTGCAGGGTACCCTTGGCCCAGCTCACCCAGAACTCGCCCCCGGCCTTGAGCTCAGAGAGTTTCCATTGTTGAGTGACCCTGGCCGGCACCCAGCGCGCCCAGTCACTTTGCGGCAGGCTCAGGTAGCTTTCGATTTCAGCGTCCTGCCACTGCCCGGCGCGCATCCGGCTGCGTAGGCTCAGCGCCAATGGCTGGCCATCGGGCAGGGTCAGGCGGGCGTCGAGACGCTGGCGGCTGGGGCCGGTCTTGAGGGTCAGGCCGACGTAGGTCAGGGTCAGCGGCGCGTGCTCCAGCGGTTGCAGGGTGACCTGGCTGTCGAGCACCGACAGGCGACTGACCATCTGCATCTGATCGAACAGCTGCTCGGGATCCAGCGGCTTGTCCTGCTGCACCGGCAAACCTTCCAGCGCCCATTGGCCGTCGGCATCTTCCTTGAGGCTGAGCTTGAGGCCATTGAGTTGCAGGTGGTCGATGCGCACCGCGCGCGCCAGCAGGCTGCCCCAGACATCCGGCACCACCCGCACCTGATCCAGGTGCAGGGCGTTGGCGCCCTCACCCAGCGTCACGTCATGAGCCAGCAACACCGGGGCCATGCCGCTCCAGCGGCCTTCCAGGCTGCCGATTTCCAGGGGCATGCCCAGCGCGTCCCGAGCCTTGGCCTGCACGTCGTCACGGTACTCGGCCACCAGCGGGATCAATTCACGACCCAGGTTGACGTAGAGCGCGACCAGCACCAGCAGCAACGCGCACAACCCCAGCCCCCAGCGGATCAGCGCGCCCAGAATGCGGATCAGACGTTCCATGTCAGTTGGCTCCCATGGAAAACACGTTCAGCGAGCACAGGCCAGCCATCTTGAATGGAACACAGCGATTCAGAGCAGCACCACGTCGTATTGTTCCTGGGAATACATTGTCTCCACCTGAAAACGAATGGTGCGTCCGATAAATCCTTCGAGTTCGGCAACGTTGCCCGACTCCTCGTCCAGCAGGCGATCCACCACTTTCTGGTTGGCCAGTACGCGATAGCCTTCCGCCTGATAGGCACGCGCTTCACGCAGGATCTCCCGGAAAATTTCGTAACACACGGTTTCCGGAGTCTTCAGCTTGCCCCGGCCCTGGCAACTGGTGCACGGCTCGCAGAGCACCTGCTCGAGACTTTCGCGGGTGCGCTTGCGAGTCATCTGCACCAGGCCCAACTCGGTGATGCCGATGATGTTGGTCTTGGCGTGATCACGCTCCAGCTGTTTTTCCAGCGTGCGCAGGACCTGGCGCTGATGCTCCTCATCTTCCATGTCGATGAAGTCGATGATGATGATCCCGCCCAGGTTGCGCAGGCGCAGTTGCCGGGCAATCGCCGTCGCTGCCTCAAGGTTAGTCTTGAAGATAGTCTCTTCAAGGTTGCGGTGCCCGACGAAAGCACCGGTATTGACGTCAATCGTGCTCATGGCCTCGGCCGGGTCGACCACCAGGTAGCCGCCAGACTTGAGCGGCACCTTGCGCTCCAGGGCTTTCTGGATTTCGTCCTCGACTCCGTACAGATCGAAAATCGGCCGCTCGCCGGGGTAGTGCTCCAGGCGATCGGCAATTTCCGGCATCAGTTCGGCGACGAACTGCGTGGTTTTCTGGAAGGTTTCCCGGGAGTCGATGCGGATCTTCTCGATCTTCGGACTGACCAGGTCGCGCAGCGTGCGCAAGGCCAGGCCCAGGTCTTCGTAGATCACACTGGGCGCGCCGATGGTCTTGATCTGCGCGCCGATCTGATCCCAGAGGCGACGCAGGTAGCGGATGTCCATGAGAATTTCATCGGCGCCCGCACCTTCGGCGGCGGTGCGCAGGATAAAACCGCCGGCTTCCTTGATCCCTTCCTTGGCCACGCAATCGGTGACCACTTGCTTGAGGCGCTCGCGCTCGGCTTCGTCCTCGATCTTCAGGGAGATACCGACGTGGGCGGTACGCGGCATGTACACCAGGTAGCGCGAAGGAATCGACAGCTGGGTGGTCAGGCGCGCGCCCTTGGAGCCAATCGGGTCCTTGGTGACCTGCACCACCAGGCTCTGGCCTTCATGCACCAGGGCACTGATGCTCTCCACCGCAGGCCCTTCGCGCAGGGAGATTTCCGAAGCGTGGATAAAGGCTGCACGATCCAGCCCGATGTCGACGAACGCTGCCTGCATGCCCGGCAGCACCCGCACCACCTTGCCTTTATAGATGTTGCCGACGATCCCGCGCTTCTGCGTGCGCTCGACGTGCACCTCTTGCAGGACACCGTTTTCGACCACCGCCACGCGTGACTCCATCGGCGTGATGTTGATCAGAATCTCTTCACTCATGGCAGGATCTCGTTCAGGCATGTTCACGATTATGGCCGCATCAAATCAGTACGGCGCTGGGCGCGCTTGGGGTTTGCCAACAGGGTATGCCGAAATGGCCGAGCAGTTCTGCGGTTTCGCATAAAGGCAGGCCGACGACTGCGGAATAACTGCCATTGAGCCCGCTGACGAACACCGCGCCAAGGCCCTGGATGCCATAGCCGCCGGCCTTGTCCCGGGGTTCACCGCTTTCCCAGTAGGCGCTGGCCTCGGCCGCACTGATGGGGCGAAAACGCACCAGACTACGCACCACCCGCGACTCGCAGCGCTCGCCATCAAGCAGGGCAATCGCGGTCAGCACTTCGTGCTCCTGGCCAGACAGACTCATCAGCATCGCCAGTGCGTCGGCTTCGTCGACAGGCTTGCCGAGGATTTTTCCGTCGAGCACCACGGCGGTGTCGGCACCCAGCACACAGGCCTGGGCATTGGCGTTCAGTCGCCCACGACCGGCCTCGGCCTTGCCGCGCGCGAGGCGTTCGACATAGGCCGCGGGGGATTCATCTGGAAGAGGGGTTTCATCGATATCGGCGTCGACGACGCTGAACGCCACGCCGATCTGGGTGAGCAGTTCACGGCGGCGTGGTGAACCTGAGGCGAGGAAAAGCGGATTCATCAAGACATCTCCCTGTCGAGGTGCGGGCCAATGCCTGACCGAATGATTAGTTGATTTTGTAGCGGCGGCTCAACCCACGCAATCCGAAGCTGACCCAGGGCCAGAGCAAGGCGCTGATCAGCGCAGGCAACAATACCGCCAGCGTCTGCCGGTTGCCGGTCAGGGCGCTGAGCCACAGTTGCAACAGTTGCGCGAGCCCCAGCACCACCAGAATCACCAGGCTTTGCTGCCACATCGGGAACATCCGCACCCGCTGCTGCAGCGACAGGATCAGGAAGGTGATCAAGGTCAGGATCAACGCGTTGTGTCCGAGCAGGGTGCCGAACAGTACGTCTTGTGCCAGACCCAGGCAAAACGCGCTGGCCATGCCGATCTTGTGCGGCATTTCCAGGGCCCAGTAGGCCAGGGGCAGCGCGAGGAACATCGGCCGCAGGATCTCGACATGGGGAAATGGCACGACGCTGAGCAGCATGCCAATGGCGAAGGTCATCCAGATCATCCAGCCATTACGCGAGCGGGTACTGACCATTATTCTCTCCCCTGGGGAGTGGCTGCGGGCGGCGTCGCGGGCGGCTTGGTCGCGGCCGGCTTGACCGGAGTCGCCACTGGCTTGGCCGGGGTGGCGTGGGCAGCAGGCTTGGCCGGCGTCACCGGTTTGACTGCGGCCGGAGCGGTTACCGGGGCAGTGGTCGTCGCAGGTGCTGCTGCGGCAGGTGCAGGCACGGCCGCCGGCACCACCACGGCGTTGCCGGCGTGCTGGTCCTGGGCATCCTGGGCCTGAGCAGCCTCATTGGCCCGCTCTTCCGGCGTGCGGCTGTCACTGAACACCAGCAACATGTAGCGACTGCGATTGAGCGCGGCCGTCGGCACTGCGCGGACGATGGCGAAAGGTTGGCCGGAGTCGTGAATGACTTCCTTGACCGTGGCCACCGGGTAACCCGCCGGGAAGCGCTGGCCAAGACCGGAACTCACCAACAGGTCGCCTTCCTTGATGTCCGCCGTGTCCGCGACATGGCGCAATTCCAGGCGTTCCGGATTGCCGGTGCCGCTGGCGATCGCCCGCAGGCCATTGCGGTTCACCTGCACCGGAATGCTGTGGGTGGTGTCGGTCAGCAGCAACACTCGCGAGGTGTACGGCATCAACTCGACCACCTGGCCCATCAGGCCGCGGGCATCGAGCACCGGCTGGCCAAGCACCACGCCGTCGCGCTCGCCCTTGTTGATGATGATTCGATGGGTAAACGGGTTGGGATCAACGCCGATCAGCTCAGCCACTTCGACCTTTTCGTTGACCAACGCCGAGGAGTTGAGCAACTCGCGCAGCCGTACGTTCTGCTCGGTCAGGGCCGCCAGCTTCTGCATGCGCCCCTGCAACAGCAGGTTTTCGGTCTTGAGTTTTTCATTCTCGGCGACCAGCTCGGTGCGGCTGCCAAACTGGCTGCTCACCCCTTGCCACAAGCGCTCGGGCAGGTCGGTGATCCAATAGGCGTCCATCAACACCAGCGACATCTGGCTGCGCGCAGGCTTGAGGGCGTCGAAGCGGGCATCCACCACCATCAATGCGACCGATAGCACGGCCAGCACCAGAAAGCGCACACCCAACGAGGGACCTTTGGTGAAGAGCGGTTTAATAAGCCGCTCCTCCCAGGCAAATGTTCTGTTTATTCATACGGCATCAAACCGGCCTGGATGCAGATTGACAGAAGATAAACGCCAACAGGCAGCACTGCAAAGTGCTGCCTGTGCGCGAACAGCATAGAAGCCTGCGGCGAAATTACTCGCTGGAGAGCAGGTCCATGGTGTGCTTGTCCATCATTTCCAGTGCACGGCCGCCGCCGCGAGCCACACAGGTCAGAGGATCTTCGGCAACGATCACCGGCAGGCCGGTTTCCTGGGCCAGCAGTTTGTCGAGGTCACGCAGCAAGGCGCCACCACCGGTCAGCACCAGGCCACGCTCGGCGATATCCGACGCCAGTTCCGGTGGCGATTGCTCCAGGGCGCTCTTGACTGCCTGAACGATGGTCGCCAGCGACTCTTGCAGCGCCTCCAGCACTTCGTTGGAGTTCAGGGTAAAGGCACGTGGCACGCCTTCGGCCAGGTTACGGCCGCGTACGTCAACTTCACGCACTTCACCGCCTGGGTAGGCCGTACCGATTTCCTGCTTGATGCGCTCGGCGGTGGACTCGCCGATCAGGCTGCCGTAGTTGCGACGCACGTAGGTGATGATCGCTTCGTCGAAACGGTCGCCGCCAACCCGTACGGATTCGGCATAAACCACACCGTTCAGGGAGATCAGTGCGATTTCGGTAGTACCGCCACCGATATCGACGACCATCGAACCACGGGCTTCTTCTACCGGCAGGCCGGCACCGATCGCCGCAGCCATTGGCTCTTCGATCAGGAACACTTCACGGGCACCGGCACCCAGGGCCGATTCACGAATGGCGCGACGCTCGACCTGGGTGGATTTGCACGGAACGCAGATCAACACACGAGGACTTGGCTGCAAAAAGCTGTTTTCGTGAACCTTGTTGATGAAGTACTGGAGCATTTTTTCGCAGACGCTGAAGTCGGCGATCACGCCGTCCTTCATCGGACGAATGGCAGCAATATTGCCCGGAGTACGACCGAGCATGCGCTTGGCTTCGGTACCGACGGCAACGACACTTTTCTGGTTACCGTGCGTCCGAATGGCCACAACCGAGGGTTCATTCAGGACGATACCGCGCTCACGCACGTAAATAAGGGTGTTGGCAGTGCCCAGGTCGATGGAAAGATCGCTGGAAAACATGCCACGCAGTTTCTTGAACATGGGAAAGGGACCCTAGGCAACGCGTGGGTAAAAAAGTGCGGCAAACTCTAACAACGACAGGGATTTTGGGCAAGGCGCCAATATGTTAAATTGGCCGCTTTTCCGTGCACCAACCCCCACAATCGCGGCCTTATGACCGTAGAAATGCGGTAGTGTTCCGACAATCTAACACACGGACGAGATCCGTTTTGTTTTCCACTGGAGAATCCCATGGCGCTTGAACGCTCCGACGTGGAAAAAATCGCTCACCTGGCCTGCCTCGGCCTCGATGAAGCCGATCTTCCACACATCACTTCGGCCCTGAACAGCATTCTCGGGCTGGTCGACGAAATGCAGGCGGTCGATACCGACGGTATCGAGCCCCTCGCCCACCCACTGGAAGCCAGCCAGCGCCTGCGTGCAGACGTTGTCACCGAGTCCAATCACCGCGAGGCTTATCAGTCCATCGCACCAGCGGTCGAAAACGGCCTGTATCTGGTTCCGAAAGTCATCGACTAAAGGGAAAGAGCCTGCAATGCATCAATTGACTCTGGCCGAGATCGCCCGCGGACTCGCCGACAAGAAGTTTTCCTCCGAAGAGCTGACCCGCGTCCTGCTGGCGCGTATTGCCCAGCTCGACCCGCAGCTCAACAGCTTCATCAGCCTCACCGAAGAGCTGGCGCTGCAGCAGGCGCAAGCCGCCGACGCCCGCCGCGCCAAAGGTGAGAGCGGTGCCCTGCTGGGCGCGCCAATCGCCCACAAGGACCTGTTCTGCACCCAGGGCATCCGCACCAGCTGCGGCTCGAAGATGCTCGACAACTTCAAGGCCCCGTACGACGCCACCGTGGTCGCCAAGCTGGCTGCGGCCGGCGCCGTGACCCTGGGCAAGACCAACATGGACGAATTCGCCATGGGCTCGGCCAACGAATCCAGCTACTACGGCCCGGCGAAGAACCCGTGGAACCTGGAGCACGTGCCAGGCGGTTCGTCCGGCGGTTCGGCCGTGGCCGTGGCCGCTCGTCTGTTGCCTGCCGCCACCGCCACCGATACCGGTGGCTCGATCCGACAGCCGGCAGCTTTTACCAACCTGACAGGCCTGAAACCGACGTACGGTCGTGTTTCGCGCTGGGGCATGATCGCCTACGCCTCCAGTCTCGATCAGGGTGGCCCTTTGGCGCGCACCGCTGAAGACTGCGCAATATTGTTGCAAGGTATGGCAGGCTTCGATCCGAACGACTCCACCAGCATCGACGAGCCGGTTCCGGACTACAGCGCCGGCCTCAACGGTTCGCTGCAGGGCCTGCGCATCGGCGTGCCGAAGGAGTACTTCAGCGCCGGTCTCGACCCACGCATCGCCGAGCTGATCCACAACAGCGTCAAGGAGCTGCAGAAGCTCGGTGCCGTGGTCAAGGAAATCAGCCTGCCGAACATGCAGCACGCGATCCCGGCGTACTACGTGATCGCTCCGGCAGAAGCCTCTTCCAACCTGTCGCGTTTCGACGGTGTGCGTTTCGGCTATCGCTGCGAAGACCCGAAAGACCTGACCGACCTGTACAAGCGCTCCCGTGGCGAAGGTTTCGGTGCCGAAGTACAACGGCGGATCATGGTCGGTGCCTACGCGCTGTCGGCCGGTTACTACGACGCCTACTACCTGAAGGCGCAAAAGATCCGTCGCCTGGTGAAGAACGACTTCATGGCTGCCTTCAACGAGGTCGACATCATCCTCGGCCCAACCACGCCGAACCCGGCCTGGAAACTCGGCGCCAAGAACAGTGACCCGGTCGCTGCGTACCTGGAAGACGTCTACACCATCACCGCCAACCTCGCGGGCCTGCCGGGCCTGTCGATGCCAGCCGGTTTTGTCGATGGCTTGCCGGTCGGCGTGCAACTGCTCGCCCCTTATTTCCAGGAAGGCCGCCTGCTCAACGTTGCGCACCAGTACCAGCTGAACACTGACTGGCACACCCGCACCCCGACAGGCTTCTGAGGAGAAACACATGCAATGGGAAGTCGTGATCGGGCTGGAGATTCATACCCAGCTCGCCACCCAATCGAAGATTTTCTCCGGTAGCGCCACCACCTTCGGCTCCGAGCCGAACACCCAGGCCAGCCTGGTAGACCTGGGCATGCCCGGCGTGCTGCCGGTGCTGAACCAGGAAGCGGTGCGCATGGCGGTGATGTTCGGCCTGGCGATCGACGCCGAGATCGGCCAGCACAACGTGTTCGCGCGCAAGAACTACTTCTACCCGGACCTGCCCAAGGGCTACCAGATCAGCCAGATGGAACTGCCGATCGTCGGCAAGGGCCACCTGGACATCCCGCTCGAGGACGGCACGGTCAAGCGCGTCGGCATTACTCGCGCGCACCTGGAAGAAGACGCCGGCAAGAGCCTGCACGAAGAATTCAACGGGGCCACCGGCATCGACCTGAACCGTGCCGGCACCCCGCTGCTGGAAATCGTTTCCGAGCCGGACATGCGCAGCGCCAAGGAAGCCGTGGCCTACGTCAAGTCGATCCACGCACTGGTGCGCTACCTGGGCATCTGCGACGGCAACATGGCCGAAGGTTCGCTGCGTTGCGACTGCAACGTGTCGGTACGGCCGAAGGGCCAGGTCGAGTTCGGTACGCGCTGCGAGATCAAGAACGTCAACTCGTTCCGCTTCATCGAGAAGGCGATCAACACCGAAGTGCGTCGCCAGATCGAACTGATCGAGGACGGCGGCAAGGTGATCCAACAGACCCGCCTGTACGACCCGAACAAAGACGAAACCCGCGCCATGCGCAGCAAAGAGGAAGCCAACGACTATCGTTACTTCCCCGATCCGGACCTGTTGCCGGTGGTGATCGAGAATGCGTTCCTCGACGACATCCGCGCGATCCTGCCGGAACTGCCACCGCAGAAACGCGAGCGCTTCCAGGAGCAGTTCGGCCTGTCGGTCTACGATGCCAGCGTCCTGGCGTCGAGCCGCGAACAAGCCGACTACTTCGAGAAGGTCGTGACCATTGCCGGCGACGCCAAGCTCGCGGCCAACTGGGTCATGGTCGAGCTGGGTAGCCTGTTGAACAAACAGGGCCTGGAAATCGACGAGGCACCGGTGTCCGCCGAGCAACTGGGCGGCATGCTCCTGCGGATCAAGGACAACACCATCTCCGGCAAGATTGCCAAGACCGTGTTCGAAGCCATGGCCAACGGCGAAGGCAGTGCTGACGAGATCATCGACAAGCGCGGCCTCAAGCAAGTCACCGACAGCGGCGCAATCTCGGCCGTTCTCGATGAAATGCTCGCGGCCAACGCCGAGCAGGTCGAGCAGTACCGCGCGGCAGACGAAGCCAAACGCGGCAAAATGTTCGGCTTCTTCGTCGGCCAGGCTATGAAAGCCTCCAAAGGCAAGGCCAACCCGCAACAGGTCAACGAACTGCTGAAAAGCAAGCTCGAAGGCTGATGGGCATGGAGCCAGTTGTCCCAATTGGCTCACATCCTTGTTGTAGGAGCGAGCCTGCTCGCGATGAACTGTCTGTTGACATCGATGTCACTGAGAGTTCATCGCGAGCAGGCTCGCTCCTACAATTGCTCTTGGAATCCACCTCCATGAAACGCCTCCTCGGTGCCTGCGCCCTGTTCTCGCTGCTCGCCGGCTGCGCCAGTTACGACGTCGACCCCCGCGGCTACGACGAAACCGGCACCGCCTCCTATTACGGCAGCAAACACCAAGGCAAACGTACCGCCAGTGGCGAACGTTTCGACAAGAATTCGCTGACCGCCGCCCACCGCCAACTGCCGTTCGGCACGCGGGTGAAGGTCACCAACCTGAACAATGACAAGAGTGTCGTGGTCCGCATCAACGACCGTGGCCCGCACACGCGGGGGCGCCTGATCGATCTGTCACAGGCTGCCGCCAGCCAGTTGGGCATGCTCCGCAGCGGCACCGCGCGGGTTCGCGTGCAAGCGCTGAACAACTGACCGGGAGCCTCGACCATTTCCGCATTAGCCAACCTGCCCCTGCCCAGCGTCCTGCAATTGCTCAGCGGCTTGCTGCTGTTGATCATCGGCGCGGAAATGCTGGTTCGCGCGGCAGTACGCGTGGCCGCCCACCTCAAGGTGCGCCCGCTGATCATTGGCCTGAGCATCGTCGCCCTGGGCAGTAGCGCACCGCAGATGGCCGTGAGCCTGCAAGCGACCTTCGCACAAAACAGCGACATCGCCGTCGGCAGCGTGATGGGCAGCAATATCTTCAACCTGCTGGTGACCCTCGGCCTGTCCGCGCTGATCATTCCGCTGCGGGTGTCCCGGCATTTGCTGCGCCTCGACATTCCACTGCTGATCGGCGCCAGCGCGCTGGTCTTCGGCCTGGCCTGGAATGAACAACTCAGCAGGTTCGACGGCGCCTTGCTGCTCGCCGTACTGGTGCTGTACCTCGGGTTGCTCTGGCGCCAGTCGCGGCAGACCGTCGATCCCCAGCAAGCGGCGAGCCCTCCCGAGCCGACCGGCAAACCCTGGAACAGCAGCGTGCTGTTGATGCTGTTTGGCCTGGCCCTGTTGATCGTTGCCGGTCGCCTGCTGGTCGCCGCTGCGGTGGACGTGGCGATCGAACTGGGGCTCTCGGAACGCATCATCGGCCTGACCATCGTCGCCGTCGGCACCTCACTGCCGGCACTCGCCACCTCGTTGATTGCTGCCCTGCGTGGCCAGCGTGACCTGGCGGTGGGCAACATCATTGGCAGCAACCTGTTCAACCTGCTCGGGGTGCTGGGCATCACCGCGCTGCTGGCGCCGACGCCCTTGTCGGTCTCGCCCAATGCCCTGGATTTCGATCTGCCGGTGATGCTCGGCGTCACCGTGCTGTGCCTGCCGATGTTCTACACCGGCTACCGCATCACCCGCGCCGAAGGCTTGCTGCTGCTGGCGCTGTACGCGGTCTACGGGCTGCACGTGGTGTCGTTCACCATGGGCATGCCGCTGGCCGGCCGGCTCGAGCGGCTGATGCTGCTGTATGTCCTGCCGGCACTGCTGGCATTTTTGCTGTTCACGTCATTGCGCGCCTGGCGCCGCCAACACAATAAAAGAGAATCGCCATGACCGATCAATCCAGCTCCAGCAAACCCACCGGCATCGAAGTCCGTCGCCAGGTCATGGGCGACGCGTTCGTCGACCGCTCCATGGGCAACGCCACCGAACTGACCCGGCCCTTCCAGGACTTCGTCAACGAACACGCCTGGGGTGCGGTGTGGAATCGCGGCGGACTGGAGCTCAAGACCCGCAGCCTGATCACCCTGGCCGCGCTGACTTCGCTCAAGTGCCCGCAGGAGCTCAAGGGCCATGTGCGCGGCGCGTTGAACAACGGTTGCACGGTCGACGAGATTCGCGAAACCCTGATGCATTGCGCGGTGTATGCCGGCGTGCCGGCAGCGATGGAAGCCTTCCGTGCGGCGCAGGAAGTGATCGACAGCTATACCGCTGGCGAACGCTAGATCCAGCCGCCCCACTGCAGCACGAAAATCCCGATGTTGGTGGAGACGGCCGCCATCAAGGTGGTGATCACGATGATCGCCGCCGCCAGTTCATGATTGCCATTGGCCGCCCTGGCCATGACAAAGCTGGCGGCGGCGGTCGGACTGCCGAAGTACAGGAACAGGATTCCCAGTTCCGCCCCGCGAAAGCCCCAGAACCACGCGCCCAAGGTCGCCAGGATCGGCAAGCCGATCATCTTCACCAGGCTCGCACTCAGGGCCATACCGCCACTCTTGCGCAACGCCGCCAGCGACAGCGTGCCGCCGATGCAGATCAGCGCCAGCGGCAGGGTCATTTGCGCCAGGTAGCTGCCAGACGTTTCCAGCCAGCCCGGTAAAGGGATCTGGAAATAGGCGAACGGTGCCGCCGCCAGCACGCTGATGATCAGCGGATTGCTCACCACGCTTTTGCAGATGCTCCACGGATCGGACTTGATCACCGGGCTGTACACCGCCAGGACGATGGTCGACAGGGTGTTGTAGAACAGGATCACCAACGCCGCGAGAATCGCCCCGAGGGAAATCCCGTAGGCGCCGTACATGCTCGCCGCCAGCGCCAGGCCAATCACTCCGTTATTTCCGCGAAACGCGCCCTGGGTGTAGATCCCCCGGTCTTCACGGGGACAACGGAAAATCGCCCAGCCCCAGGCGATGGCGAAACCGACCAGGGTGGCGAGGGAAAAATAGATCAGCAGGTCGGGCTTGAGTGCCGAATGCAGGTCAGCGTGGAGAATCCCGAGAAACAGCAGCGCCGGCATAGTGACGTTGAACACCAGCGAGGAAGCGACGTGGATGAAGTTGTCGTCGATCCAGTTGATGCGCTTGAGCAAGACCCCGAGGAACAACATGGCAAACACCGGGGCGGTGATGCTCAGGGTTTGCAGGAAAATTGCCAGCATGCCGGGGACCTTGGAGGTGGAGGTGTCGTTAGGTGGCTAATGATAAGCCACCGGGGACATTGGCGTCTGGTAGATCGCTTTTGTAGGAGCTGGCTTGCCAGCGAACCAGACAGCGCGATGCTCCTGATGCACCGCCTTCGCCGGCAAGCCGGCTCCTACAGTGGCAAGGCTCTCGATCTCAAGTAATCGGCGCCGGATTGAACAGGGTAATGTCGTTATGCAGCTTGTGCCGCTGCGCCCAGGTTTCCTTGCGCCCGCTGGCCACGTCCAGATAGAAGTGGAACAGCTCCCACCCCAGTTCCTCGATGGACGCCCGTCCGGTGGCGATCCGCCCGGCATCGATGTCGATCAGGTCCGGCCAGCGTTGCGCCAGTTCGCTGCGGGTCGAAACCTTGACCACCGGCGCCATCGCCAAGCCATAAGGCGTGCCGCGGCCAGTGGTGAACACATGCAGGTTCATCCCGGCAGCCAGTTGCAAGGTGCCGCAGACGAAATCGCTGGCCGGTGTCGCGCAGAAGATCAGGCCCTTGCGCTTGAAGCGCTCGCCCGGACCGAGCACGCCGTTGATCGCGCTGTTGCCGGATTTGACGATCGACCCCAGGGACTTCTCGACAATGTTCGACAACCCGCCCTTCTTGTTGCCCGGCGTGGTGTTGGCGCTGCGGTCGGCCTCGCCCTTGGCCAGGTAGCGGTCGTACCAGTCCATTTCCCGCACCAGTTCCTCGGCCACCGCTTCGGTTTCCGCCCGCGAGGTCAGCAAGTAGATGGCATCGCGCACTTCGGTGACCTCGGAAAACATCACCGTCGCCCCGGCCCGCAGCAGCAGGTCGGAGGCAAAGCCCAGGGCCGGGTTGGCGGTGATCCCGGAAAACGCATCGCTGCCGCCGCACTGCATGCCGAGGATCAGTTCCGAGGCCGGTACGGTTTCCCGCCGACGCTGGTCGAGTTTCTTCAGGCGCACTTCGGCCAGTTCCATGATCTGCTCGATCATTTCGCTGAAACCGTGACTGGCGTCCTGCAGGCGATACAACCACGGCTCGCTGAGATCCACCGAGCTGTCGTTGTCATGCATCACCTGCCCGGCCTGCAACTTCTCGCAACCGAGGCTGATCACCAGCGCTTCGCCGCCCAGGTTCGGATTGCGCGCCAGGTTGCGCACGGTACGGATCGGGATGTAGGCATCGGTGGCGGTGATCGCCACGCCACAGCCGTAGCTGTGGGTCAGGGCGATCACGTCATCGACATGGGGGTAACGCGGCAACAGTTCGTCCTTGATGCGCTTGACCGCGTGATCGAGAACCCCGGTGACGCACTGCACGGTGGTCGTGATCCCGAGAATGTTGCGAGTGCCGACCGTGCCGTCGGCGTTGCGGTAACCCTCGAAGGTAAAGCCTTCCAGTGGCGCCTGGGCCGCCGGCACTTCGGTGGACAGCGGCAAGCTGTCCAGCGGTGGCGCGGTGGGCATACGCAGTTGATCTTCCTTGACCCAGCTGCCACGGGGAATCGGCTGCAAGGCATAACCGATGACCTGGCCGTAACGAATCACCTGGCCGCCTTCGGGAATGTCCTGCAGGGTCACCTTGTGGCTCTGCGGTACGAAATCCACGGTCACCAGGCCGTCGGGGAACTCCGTCCCCGCCGGTACGCCCTGGTCGTTGACCACTACTACCACGTTGTCCCGCTCGTGCAGGCGGATGTAGCGCGGCGAGTCGGAATGTTCAATCAACTGCATGACGCCGCTCCTCAGGAATGCGCTTGAGACAATTTGCCAGCGGCTTCGGAACCGCCGTTGGTGGGCGGCTCTTTGAGCACAACACGTTTGATCGGACCGACGATTACCAGGTAGCTGAATACCGCAACCAGGGCGTTGGCGCCGACGAACACCAGGGCCCACTTGAACGAACCGGTGGAGCTGATGATGTAGCCGATGACGATAGGCGTGGTGATCGAGGCAATGTTACCGAAGGTGTTGAACAAACCACCGCTAAGGCCAGCGATCTGTTTCGGCGAGGTGTCGGAAACCACCGCCCAACCCAGTGCGCCAACACCTTTGCCGAAGAAGGCCAGGGCCATGAAGCCGACCACCATCCATTCCACTTCGACATAGTTGCAAGCCACGATGCTGCTCGACACCAGCAGGCCGGCGATGATCGGCGCCTTGCGGGCGAAGGTCAGGGAGTGGCCCTTGCGCAGCAGGTAGTCGGAGATTACCCCGCCCAGCACGCCGCCGATAAAACCGCAGATCGCCGGCAACGAGGCAATGAAGCCGGCCTTGAGGATGGTCATGCCACGTTCTTGCACCAGGTACACCGGGAACCAGGTCAGGAAGAAGTAGGTGATGCCGTTGATGCAGTACTGACCCAGATACACACCAAGCATCATGCGGTTGGTCAGCAACTGGCGGATGTAATCCCATTTTGGACCGTCGGATTTTTTACCCTTCTGATCCATGTCGACCATGCCGCCGTTGTCGGCGATGTGCTTGAACTCGGCGTCGTTGATCCGCGGGTGTTCACGCGGGCTGTAGATCACTTTCAGCCAGACCAGCGAGAAGATAATGCCGAGGATACCCATGACGATGAACACGTGTTCCCAGCCGAAGGAGTAGACGATCCAGCCCATCAGCGGTGCAAACAACACGGTGGCAAAGTATTGCGCCGAGTTGAAGATCGCCGAGGCGGTGCCGCGTTCGGCGGTGGGGAACCAGGCGGCGACGATGCGCGCGTTGCCGGGGAAGGATGGCGCTTCGGCCAGGCCAACGAGGAAGCGCAGCATGAACAGCGCGACTACCGCGGTGGACATGCCGAATTCACCGACAAAGCCTTGCAGCACGGTAAACAGGGACCAGGTGAAGATACTCAGGGCGTAGACTTTTTTCGAGCCGAAACGGTCCAGCAGCCAGCCTCCGGGAATTTGTCCGGCGACGTAGGCCCATCCAAAGGCAGAGAAAATGTAGCCGAGGGTGACCGCGTCGATGCCGAGGTCTTTTTGCAGGCTGGAACCTGCGATGGCGATGGTGGCACGGTCGGCGTAGTTGATCGTGGTCACCAGGAACAGCATGAGCAGGATCAAATAGCGGACGTGGGTCGGCTTGGTCGCTTGCATGTAAAAGTACTCCCACTGATTATTTTTATGCGCGGGTAAATCTTTGGTCGTTTTTTGTAGGAGCTGGCTTGCCAGCGATGCAGGCGACTCGGTGTGTCAGTCGCTGCGCGATAATGCTTTCGCTGGCAAGCCAGCTCCTACAGGTAGTGCATGTATCAGGAGCCGATGTAGGCGGTTTTTACGACCGTATAAAACTCTTGTGCATAGCGACCTTGCTCACGAGATCCATAGGATGAACCTTTTCGCCCACCGAACGGAACGTGGTAATCCACGCCGGCGGTCGGCAGGTTGACCATCACCATCCCGGCCTGGGAGTGACGTTTGAAGTGGTTGGCGTATTTCAACGAGGTGGTGGCGATGCCCGCCGACAGGCCGAACTCGGTGTCGTTGGCCATCTCCAGCGCCGCCTCGTAATCGGCAACCCGGACGATGTTGGCCACTGGGCCGAAAATCTCTTCACGGCTGATGCGCATCGCGGCTTCGCTGTCGGCAAACAGCGTTGGCGCGAGGAAGTAGCCTTCGGTGTCGCAGGTCACCAAACCACCGCCGCTGACCAGACGTGCACCTTCGGACTGGCCGATGTCGATGTACTTCAGGTCTTGCTCGAGCTGGGACTGGGACACCACCGGACCGATGTCGATACCGGATTTCAGCGCATGGCCGACCTTGATCGACTTCATCCGCTCGGCCATGGCCTCGACGAATTGGTCGTGAATCCCGGCGGTGACGATCAGCCGGCTCGACGCCGTGCAGCGTTGGCCGGTGGAATAAAACGCGCTCTGCACCGAGAGCTCGACCGCCTGCTTGAGGTCGGCGTCGTCGAGGATGATCTGCGGGTTCTTGCCGCCCATCTCCAACTGCACCTTGGCCTGGCGCGATACGCAGTTGACCGCGATCTGCCGGCCGACGCCCACCGAACCGGTGAAGCTGATGCCGTCGACTTTCGGGCTGTTGACCAGCGCCTCGCCGACTACCCGGCCGCTGCCCATCACCAGGTTGAACACGCCTGCCGGGAAGCCGGCGCGGGAGATGATTTCCGCCAGGGCCCAGGCACAACCCGGTACCAGGTCGGCCGGTTTCAGCACCACGCAGTTGCCGTAGGCCAGAGCCGGGGCGATCTTCCAGGCCGGGATGGCAATCGGGAAGTTCCACGGGGTGATCAGGCCGACCACGCCCAAGGCTTCGCGAGTGACTTCGACGTTGACCCCGGGACGTACCGAAGGCAGGTAGTCGCCCGACAGACGCAGGCACTCACCGGCGAAAAACTTGAAGATGTTGCCGGCACGCGACACTTCACCGATCGCTTCGGGCAGGGTCTTGCCCTCTTCCCGGGCCAGCAAGGTGCCGAGTTCTTCACGGCGGGCGAGGATTTCGCTGCCGATCTTGTCCAGCGCATCGCTGCGCGCCTGGATACCCGAGGTCGACCAGGCTGGGAATGCGGCGCGGGCGGCATCGATGGCCGCGTTGACCTGGGCCAGGTCAGCCTTGGCGTACTCGCCAATCACATCGGACAACTCCGATGGGTTGATGTTGGTCGAGTAGTCGGCACCGGCGACCCATTGGCCGCCGATGTAGTTGTCGAATCGCTTTACGTCTGCCACGGCAGTCTCCTTACGCAAAAGGCCGCTGATTGCTCAGCGGCCTTGTTTGATCAAGTGGTTACTGCGCACCTTGCTTGTCGATCAAGGCGGCCAGTGCTTCGTATTCTTCAGGCAGCAGATCGGTCAGCGGCGCACGCACCGGACCTGCGTCATAGCCGGAGATTTTTGCCCCGGCCTTGACGATGCTCACGGCATAGCCGGCCTTGCGGTTACGGATGTCCAGGTACGGCAGGAAGAAGTCATCGATGATCTTGCCAACGGTGGCGTGATCTTCGCGGGCAATGGCGTGGTAGAAGTCCATCGCGGTTTTCGGGATGAAGTTGAACACCGCCGAGGAGTAGACCGGTACGCCCAGGGCCTTGTAGGCCGCGGCGTAGACTTCTGCGGTCGGCAAGCCGCCGAGGTAGCTGAAGCGATCACCGAGGCGGCGACGGATCGACACCATCAACTCGATGTCACCCAGGCCGTCCTTGTAACCGATCAGGTTCGGGCAGCGTTCAGCCAGGCGTTCCAGCAACGGCGCGGTCAGGCGGCAGACGTTGCGGTTGTACACCACCACGCCGATTTTTACCGAATTGCACACCGCTTCAACGTGGGCGGCAACCCCGTCCTGGCTGGCTTCGGTCAGGTAGTGCGGCAACAGCAACAGGCCCTTGGCGCCCAGGCGCTCGGCTTCTTGTGCGTATTCGATGGCCTGGCGAGTCGAACCACCGACACCGGCGAGGATCGGCACGCTGCTGGCGCAAGTGTCGACGGCGGTCTTGATGATTTGCGAGTACTCGCTGGCAGCCAGGGAGAAAAACTCACCCGTGCCACCGGCGGCGAACAGTGCCGAAGCGCCGTACGGGGCCAGCCATTCCAGACGCTTGATGTAGCCGTCACGGTTGAAATCGCCTTGCGCATTGAAGTCGGTGACCGGGAAGGACAGCAGACCGGAAGAGAGGATGGACTTCAGTTCTTGTGGATTCATTATTCGAACACCCTGGGTTGCACGTTGTGATGAAAAGCCGCTCAGCCTTGGCTGAAGTTGTATGTCATCGTACAACTTAAAATGCAACCGTCAACTGCATTTCATCCGCCGTGGGGAGATTTGCCCTAACCACGTACTTGAATAGTCGATATCTGGTTGATTTTTAAAGAATAAATAAATCGCACAGGAAAGAGTATTTCATGCGCTGGGGGAGTTGATGGTCGAGATAGTCATGAGATGTCCGACACTCAGCAGTCGAGGGCTCGACTGCTGATCGGCCTGAAACCAGGGACGGGAAAGGGGATTCAGCCGTGTTGCGCCTGGGCTTCTTCGTGAGCGTGGCGCAGGCGTTCGCGGCTGTTGGTCAGGTGCAGGCGCATGGCGGCGCGGGCGGCGTCGGAGTCCTGGCGGGCGATGGCGTCGTAGATCTCATCGTGCTCGCGGGCCAGGCGGCTCATGTAATGCTGGTGGTCGTCATGGGCCAGGCGCGCCGAGTTGAGGCGGGTGCGCGGGATAATGCTGGTGCCCAGGTGGGTCATGATGTCGGTGAAATAGCGGTTGCCGGTGGCCAGGGCAATCTGCAGGTGGAACTGGAAGTCCGAGGCCACCGCATCGCTGGCATGGGCCGCGCTTTCGTTCAGCGCATCCAGGGCCGCGCGCATCAGCGCCAGCTGTTCGGGACTACGGCGTTGCGCGGCCAGGCCAGCGGATTCCACTTCCAGGCTGATGCGCAATTCCAATACCGCCAGCACATCACGCAGGGTGACGACGGTGGCCGGATCAATACGAAAACCGCTCGGGCTTGGGGTGTCGAGGACAAAGGTGCCGATGCCATGACGGGTCTCCACCTGCCCCGCCGCCTGCAAACGCGAGATTGCCTCACGCACCACCGTGCGACTGACGCCATGGGCTTCCATGATCGCCGACTCGGTGGGCAGTTTGTCGCCACGCTGCAGCAGTCCATCGCGGATCTGCTCGGTCAGCACCGTCACCAGCTCCTGCGCGAGGCTGCGGCGCTTGCGGGGCAGACGGGGGGTGTCGATCGGGTTTTCCATGGCAACATCGGTCTCAGGCGAGCAGTGATTGTCACATCATAGCGCAGCGCAGTTGTACGATCACTGTTGACCTGCAATGCCCGTGTTTTTTATACGTGCATTGCAGGTCAATCGGCCGATCAGGCGGTGACGGCCTGCTCCTGCAGATGACCGTTTTCGATTCGCACATGCCGCGGGTGGAAGCGCTTGAGGCTGCTGCGGTGACCGACGCTGACAATGCTCAAACCCGGCAGCTGATCGATCAGCGCCTGGTACAGGTTGGCTTCGTCTTCCTCGTCCATCGCCGACGTGGCTTCGTCCATATACAGCCATTGCGGCGCATACAACAGGGCGCGAGCGAAGGCCAGCCGCTGCTGTTCGCCCGGCGACAGCAGGCGTTGCCAGTGGTTGGCTTCGTCGAGGCGGGCGATCAGGTGCGGCAGTCGGCAGGTTTCCAGCACCTGCTCATAACGCTCCGCGGCATAGGTGTCGCCCGCTTGTGGATAACTCAGGGCTTCGCGCAGGGTGCCGATCGGCAGGTAAGGCTTTTGCGGCAGGAACAGATAACGCGCGCTGGGCAGGCGAATCGCCCCGTGCCCGGCCGGCCACAAGCCGCCCATGGCCCGCAGCAAGGTACTTTTGCCACTGCCGGAGCGGCCGCTGAGCATCAACCGGTCGCCCTGCTCCACGGTCATGTCGGCATTGGTCAGCAGATGCCGACCGTCCGCCAGATCGAGGCCCACGTGCTGCACCTTCAATTCATGGCCCTGCAGGTGTACATCGATGGCCGGTGCACGCTCTTCGTTTTCAGTCATGGCCTGGCGGAAACTCAGCAACCGGTCACAGGTGGCGCGCCAGGACGCGAGGTCAGCGTAGGCACCGATGAACCAGCTGAAATTCTCCTGGACGTTGCCGAACGCCGAGTTGATTTGCATCAGCTCGCCCAGCTCGATCTTGCCGGCGAAGTAGCGTGGCGCGGCGACCATAAACGGGAAGATGACTGCGATCTGGCTGTAGCCGGCAGTGAAGAAGGTCAGACGTTTGGACACCTTCATGATGTCCCAGAAGTTGTGCCAGACCCTGCCGAAGCGCGTGCTCAATCGTTGGTTTTCATTGGCCTCGCCGTTGTACAGGGCGATGCTCTCGGCGTTCTCGCGCACGCGCACCATGGAGAAACGCAAGTCGGCTTCAAAACGTTGTTGCTGGTTGTTCAGGCCGATCAGCCGGCGGCCTATCAGGTGGGTGATCCAACTGCCCACCACGGCATAGACCAGCGCGCACCAGAACATGTAGCCGGGGATGGTGTAGCCGAACACTTCGATGCTGCCGGAGACACCCCACAGAATGATCGAAAACGACACCAGGCTGACCACGGTGCGGATCAGCCCAAGGCCCAGGCTCAGGGTGTTGCTGGTGAAGTTATTGAGGTCTTCGGAGATCCGCTGGTCCGGGTTGTCGGTGTAGCCGCCCTGCTCCAGCTGGTAGTAGTTCTTGTGCGCCAGCCAGCGACTGAAGTGCTTCTCGGTCAGCCAGGCCCGCCAGCGGATGGTCAGCATCTGGGTCAGGTACAGGCGGTACACGGCACCGAGGATCGCCACCGCGGCAATCCCGCAGAAATACAGGATCAGGCTCCAGAATGCGGTGTCGTCCTTCTTTTCCAGGGCGTTGTAGAAGTCCTTGTACCAACTGTTGATCCACACCGAAATCGCCACGCTGAACAGCGACAGGCCGATCACCGCAATCAACAGCAACCAGGCCTTGCCCTTCTCTTCACTGCGCCAGTACGGCGTAATCATTTGCCAGACACGGCGCAAGAAATCACCGCGCACAGCATCGTTGACCGCGGAATATTCAGCGTTCTGATTCATGGTTCAGGCTCGGTAGAAAATACAGGATGTACGAACCGATCATAGATGATCGGTTCGGTTTGTCGCGAAGGCCGGCAAAATTCGTTCAGCGCAGGTTCAGCGGCGCACGGGACGCTTCTGCAATTTGCGCTGCAAGGTGCGCCGGTGCATGCCCAGCGCGCGGGCAGTGGCGGAGATGTTGCCTTCGTGCTCGGTGAGGACGCGCTGGATGTGCTCCCACTGCAGGCGGTCCACCGACATCGGGTTTTCCGGCACCAGGGTGTCGAGGTCGGCATGTTCGGAGAGCAAGGCGGCCAGCACATCGTCGGCGTCGGCCGGTTTGCACAGGTAGTTGCAGGCGCCGCGCTTGATCGCCTCGACGGCGGTGGCAATGCTCGAATAGCCGGTGAGGATCAGCACACGCATTTCCGGATCGAGTTCCAGCAGCTTGGGCAGCAGCACCAGTCCGGAATCGCCTTCCATTTTCAGGTCGAGCGCGGCGTAGTCCGGCAGGTCCTGCTGGGCGATCACCAGGCCTTCCTCGGCCGAGCCGGCGGTGCTGACGCGAAAACCGCGACGGCTCATGGCGCGGGCCATGACCCGGGTAAATGTGGCGTCGTCGTCTACCAGCAACAAATGCGGCAGGTCTTCGCCTTCGACTTGGATCTCTTCACTCATGTTCGTCTCCTCGTGCGGCACGGGGCAGGCGCAGCTCGGTGAGCGTACCGCCTTCCTCGTGACTATAGAGTTTCACTGAGCCACCGGCGCGTGTCACGCTGGCTTTGCTCAAAAACAGGCCGAGGCCGAAACCTTTACCCTTGGTGGTAAAAAATGGCTTGCCGATCTGCTCGGCAATCGCCAATGGCACGCCGGCGCCGTGGTCGCGAATGCTGATGGTCAGCTCGAGGGCATCCCAGTCCAGCGTCACTTCCAGCCCTTCGGGGCAGGCATCGGCAGCGTTGTTCAACAGGTTCAGCAGGGCCTGGGTCAAATCCGGAGGCGGCGCCAGGCGCGGCTCCTCGCCCATGCCCATGTGCTGCAGACGGTAGGTGGCTTCCGGGCGCATCAGGTGCCAGCGGTCCAGCGCCTCCTTGAGCCAGACGCTGACATCCTGCATCTCCACCGCCAGCCGGCGATTGGCCTCGGCGGCGCGCACCAGCTGCTGGAGAGTCTGCTTGCACAGTTTCACCTGATCCTGCAGCACGCTCAGGTCCTCGCGCAGCAACGGGTCCTGGTGATCCTGCTGCATCTCGTTGAGCAACACGCTCATGGTCGCCAGCGGCGTGCCCAATTCATGGGCGGCACCGGCGGCCTGGGTGGCCACGGCGAGCAGTTGCTGGTCGCGCAGGCCTTCTTCGCGACGAATTGCGCGCAACTCTTCCTGGCGGCGCAGCTCTTCGGCCATGCGCGCGGCGAAGAAGGTGATCACCGCCGCTGCCAGGGCGAAACTCAGCCACATGCCGTAGATCTGCATCTTTTCCCGGTACATCGGGAAGGTTTCCAGCGGGTAGAACTGCGCCAGGAGCAAGGTGTACATGGTCAGGGCGATGCCCGAGAGGATCACCGAATAACGCCAGGGCAAGGTCACCGCGGCTATGGTCAGCGGCACCAGGTAGTAGGAGACGAACGGGTTGGTCGAGCCTCCCGAGAAATACAGCAGCGCACTGTGGATAAACAGGTCGCAGGCCAGTTGCACGGCGTATTCCAGCTCGGTCACCGGCCACGAAGTGCGCAAACGGATGGCGGTGAAGGCGCACAGCAGCATCGAGCAGCCGAGGGTCGCCGCCAGCTCCAGCCAGGGCAGTGGCAGCAGGTCGAACCAATAGGCGAGCCCGACCGAACCGGCCTGGGCGGCCAGCACCAGGGTGCGGATGAAGGTCAGACGCCAGAGGTTCTGGCGCGTTGCGGAAAGTAGTTGTACGGGGGCGAGCATGAGCTCTCCTGATGAGCGCTCCAGGCGGATCGCGTCGAGTATAACCAAGCAGGGGCGTCGACAGGCAAAACTGCGGCAAAGCGCCACAGGTCTGTAGGAGCGAGCTTGCTCGCGAAAAATTCATGGACACCGCGTTCATTCAGAATGACCCCGTTATCGTTAACGTTTTTCGCGAGCAAGCTCGCTCCTGCAAGGTCCGCCGTTCAGATCTGTATAGAAGTTGTAACCGGGTGAACCCGCCATTAAAAGCTAGAGTCTGATGGGTCACTGCAGGACCGGACCATCATCCCTGCGCATCATCCAAGGAGCTTTCATGCACACTTTTCGCCGCAGCGTCGCCCTTCTCGCCCTCAGTGCCGGCACCCTGGCCAGCCTCCCGACCCTGGCCGCGGACGAACTGCACTACAACCAGATCTCCCTGCGCGCCGAAGTCAGCCAGGAAGTGGCCCGCGACCTGATGATCGTGACGCTCTACACCGAAGAGCAGAACACCGACCCAGCCAAGCTCGCCGCCGACATCAGCACCACCATGAACAAGGCCCTCGGCCAGGCCCGCCAGGTCAAGGACGTGACCCTGCGCCAGGGCAGCCGTAACAGCTACCCGATCTACGACGACAAGGGCCAGAAAATCACCGGCTGGCGTGAGCGCGCCGAACTGCGCCTGGAAAGCTCGGACTTCGCCGCGCTGTCCAAGCTCACCGGCGAATTGCTCACCGGACTGAAAATGGCCGGCATGGACTTCGCCATTGCCGACCCGACCCGCAAAGCCAGCGAAGACGCCCTGCTCAAGCAGGCGGTGAACGCGTTCAAGGCTCGTGCCCAGTTGACCACCGAAGCCCTGGGCGGCAAGGGTTACAAGATCGTCAACCTGAACCTCAACACCAACGGTTATCCACAGCCCTACATGCGCGCACCGATGATGATGAAGGCCGCCGCCATGGATTCCGCACCGGTCACCCCGGATGTCGAAGCCGGCACCAGCCAGGTGAGCATGACCGCCGATGGCTCGATTGAAGTACTGATGCCGTGACCCCTCGTGCGACAAAACCTGCAGGGCCTCCTGCAGGTTTGTTTTCCCACTCGCCAACACGAAAAAGCCGTCTAGGCTGTACGTATAGTTCGGTAACATCACCGCTCCAACAGGGTGCGATCGCTACCGACCTGGCACCACATTGGTGCGACCTTTGCACTGAAAAAACCCTGCGCAAACGGTCAAATGCGGCAAAGTTTATACATATGCGACATTAAGGTACGTTCGTACCACTGTTTAATCCTTGTAGCCGTTCTGCGTCTTGCATTGGGTATAGCCCCTGCATAAGTATCCGCAGGTCGACTCACGAGGTCGTCCTCTAATTCCAAAAATGACAACAAATCATGAGGCCACCATGCTCAAACACGCGGTCATTCCGTTTTTAGTCGGCGCCAGCTTGCTAGCTAGCGCACCCTTCGCCTCCGCTGCGACTAACCTGGTGTTCTGCTCCGAAGGGAGCCCGGCCGGTTTTGACCCAGGCCAGTACACCACCGGAACCGACTTCGACGCCTCGGCAGAAACCATGTTCAACCGCCTGAGCCAGTTCGAACGTGGCGGCACCGCCGTGGTGCCTGGCCTGGCGACCAGCTGGGACGTGTCCCCGGATGGCCTGACCTACACCTTCCACCTGCGCGAAGGGGTCAAGTTCCATACCACGCCGTACTTCAAGCCGACCCGTGAATTCAACGCCGACGACGTGCTGTTTACCTTCAACCGCATGATCGACAAGGACATGCCGTTCCGCAAAGCCTACCCCACCGAGTTCCCGTACTTCACGGACATGGGGATGGACACCAACATCAAGAACATCGAAAAAATCGACGACAAGACCGTCAAGTTCACCCTGGGCACGGTCGACGCCGCGTTCATCCAGAACATGGCCATGAGCTTCGCCTCGATCCAGTCCGCCGAATACGCCGCGCAACTGTTGAAGGAAGGCAAGCCGGGCGACATCAACCAGAAGCCGGTCGGCACTGGTCCGTTCGTGTTCAAGAGCTACCAGAAAGACTCCAACATCCGCTACACCGGCAACAAGGACTACTGGAAACCTGAAGACGTGAAGATCGACAACCTGATCTTCGCCATCACCACCGACCCGTCGGTGCGTATCCAGAAGCTGAAGAAAAACGAATGCCAGGTCACCCTGTTCCCACGTCCGGCCGACCTCAAGGCCCTGGGCGAAGACAAGGACCTGAAACTGCCGCACCAGGCCGGCTTCAACCTCGGCTACATCGCCTACAACGTGATGCCGGTGCTCAAGGGCCGTACCGACGCCAACCCACTGGCCAAGCTCGAAGTGCGCCAGGCGCTGGACATGGCGGTGAACAAACAGCAGATCATCGACTCGGTGTACCAGGGCGCCGGCCAGCTGGCGGTCAACGCCATGCCGCCGACCCAGTGGTCCTATGACGACACCATCAAGGACGCCAAGTACGATCCGGAGAAGGCCAAGGAACTGCTGAAAAAAGCCGACATCAAGCCGGGCACCGAAATCACCCTGTGGGCCATGCCGGTCCAGCGTCCGTACAACCCGAACGCCAAGCTGATGGCGGAAATGCTGCAGTCGGACTGGGCGAAGATCGGCCTCAAGGTCAACATCGTCAGCTACGAGTGGGGCGAGTACATCAAGCGTTCCAAAGGCGGCGAGAACCAGGCCATGATCATTGGCTGGAGTGGTGACAATGGTGACCCGGACAACTGGCTGAACGTGCTGTTCGGCTGCGACTCCCTGAGCGGCAACAACTTCTCGAAATGGTGTGACAAGCCGTACGACACCATCATCAAGGAAGCCAAGGCGACCACCGACGTTGCCAAACGCACCGAGCTGTACAAGCAGGCGCAACACCTCCTCAAAGATGCAGTCCCGATGACACCTATCGCGCACTCGACGGTGTATCAACCCATGCGCAACACCGTGCAGGACTTCAAGATCAGCCCGTTTGGCTTGAACTCCTTCTACGGCGTCAGCGTCAGCAAGTAAGGGTCAACCATGGCGACGTCCGTGACGTCGCCATGGTGCTACCTGCCCAGACAGCAGAATTTGCCTACACATCCATAGCGTTGCGAACTACTTCGCAGAGCTAGGACGCGTCGACTTTTCTTACCTGTCATTCGGACTTTTCGCATTTACCTCCGGAGCCTCGACTGACTAACGTCGGCGACCGGTCGTATTGCATTGGCACCGGCATTGCTGAATCCGTGGATCTGTACCCGCACGTCCCCCGGACGGGACAAGGGTTTACATCGAACAAGAGAGGGAGCGTCATGCGCCATCACCTGCTATTTTCCGCCCTGCTGGGCACCGGCCTGTTGGCCGCCACATCCATCAGTCACGCCGCCAGCAACAGCCTGGTGTTCTGCTCCGAAGGCAGCCCGGCCGGTTTCGACACCGCGCAATACACCACCGCGACCGACAACGATGCCGCCGAGCCGCTGTACAACCGCCTGGTCGAGTTCGAAAAAGGCGCGACCACCGTGGTGCCGGGCCTGGCGACCAACTGGGATATTTCCGAGGATGGCCTGACGTACACCTTCCACCTGCGTGAAGGGGTGAAGTTTCACACCACCAAGTACTTCACACCGAGCCGCGATTTCAACGCCGACGACGTGCTCTTCACCTTCAACCGCATGCTCGATGCCGAGCACCCCTTCCGCAAGGCTTACCCCACCGAGTTCCCGTATTTCAACGGGATGAGCCTGAACAAGAACATCGCCAAGGTCGAGAAAACCGGGCCGCTGACCGTGGTCATGACCCTGAACTCGGTGGACGCAGCGTTCATCCAGAACATCGCCATGAGTTTCGCCTCGATCCTGTCCGCCGAATACGCCGAGCAGTTGCTCGCCGCCGGCAAGCCCAGCGAGATCAACCAGAAGCCGGTGGGTACCGGGCCGTTTGTGTTCCAGCGCTACCAGAAGGATTCGCAGATCCGCTACGCCGGCAACAAACAGTACTGGGACCCGAGCCGGGTCAAGCTCGACCAGCTGATTTTCGCCATCAACACCGACGCCTCGGTGCGGGTGCAGAAACTCAAGGCCGGCGAGTGCCAGGTCACCCTGCACCCGCGTCCGGCGGATGTTGAAGCACTGAAGAAAGACCCGAAACTGCAACTGATCGAAAAACCCGGCTTCAACCTCGGCTACATCGCCTACAACGTGCGCCACAAGCCGTTCGATCAGCTCGAAGTGCGCCAGGCACTGGACATGGCGGTGAACAAGCACGGCATCCTCAATGCCGTGTACCAGGGCGCTGGCCAGTTGGCGGTCAACGCCATGCCGCCAACCCAGTGGTCCTACGACGAGACCATCAAGGACGCCGCCTTCAACCCGGAAAAAGCCAGGGAAATGCTCCGCGCCGCCGGTGTCAAGGAAGGCACCGAGATCACCCTGTGGGCCATGCCGGTGCAGCGTCCGTACAACCCCAACGCCAAGCTGATGGCGGAAATGCTCCAGGCCGACTGGGCGAAAATCGGCTTGAAAGTGAAGATCGTCAGCTACGAATGGGGCGAGTACATCAAGCGCACCAAGAACGGCGAGCATGACATCAGCCTGATCGGCTGGACCGGCGACAACGGTGACCCGGACAACTGGCTGGGCACCCTGTACAGCTGCGACGCGATTGGCGGCAACAACTACTCCATGTGGTGCGACCCGCAGTACGACAAGCTGATCAAGCAGGCCAAGATCGTCACCGACCGTGACCAGCGCACGGTGCTCTACAAACAGGCCCAGCAGTTGCTCAAGCAGCAAGTGCCAATCACCCCGGTTGCCCACTCGACGGTCAACCAGCCGTTAAGCGCCAAAGTCGAAGGCTTCAAGGTCAGCCCCTTCGGCCGCAACGTGTTCTCGGGCGTCGGTATAGACCAATAAACCATTAACCCAACCTGGGGGCGAAATTCGCCCCCACGCAACACTGCTGCCTGAATTCGGCAATCTGCCCTCATGCAAACGTTTGCGATGCCTTGAACGTGTTACCCAACTAACCGGATCACCTACAAAGACCGGTGTTTATAAAAAGAAAGAAAGGAGCTTCACTGATGAAACTGAGCAACACCGCACTGCTGGCCCTGGCCATCAGCAGCATCACCGCCACCGCTTACGCCGAACCACAAAGCCAGGCCTACAACCCGGTGACCGTGAACACCGGCAACGCCCAATCCGAGGCCACCGGCTTCGTCGAGGGCCAGAAAATCGACGGCAGTACCCGTAACTGGTACGCCAACGAACAACTGAAACGCGGCGGCAAGTTCGCCTACAAGAAAGATGGTGTTTCGACCCCGACTGATCGCCGGATCAACTGGGTCCAGGGCACCATCATCAAATACAACTCCGGTTTCACCGAAGGCACCGTGGGCTTCAGCACCGAGCTGGCGGCGTACAACGCCATCGCCCTGGAACGTGACCGCGAAAACCTCGCCTCGAACAACGGCGGTGCACCGGGCACTCGTCCAGGCGCGGGCAACAACCGCACCCTGACCAAGGAAGGCGGCGACGCCCAGGGCCAGTGGAGCAAGCTGGGCCTGGCCAACGTCAAGGCACGCATGTCCAACACCACCCTGACCGCCGGGCGCATGAACTTCAGCAGCCCGCAGGTCGACGTGATCGGCAACCGTGCCCTGCCCTCGAGCTTCCAGGGCGTGGCGCTGCACAGCGAAGAGCTGAACAACCTGGCCTTTGACCTCGCCACCTTCGATCGCAACTCGCCGCGTACCGAAGAAAGCCTGAGCAAATTCCGCTCCGAATACGGCGACATCAATGCCGAAGCCGACCACGTCAACACCGCCGGCATCAGCTACGCGCCGCTGGCCAGCCTGACCACCAGCCTCTGGGCGACCCAGGCTGAAGACCTGTGGAACCAGTACTACTTCGGCGCCACCCACGTGCTGGGCGACAGCTCGGTCGTGAGCCTGACCACCGGCCTGAACTACTACAAGACCCAGGAAGAAGGCAAAGCCAAGCTGGGCAAGATCGACAACGACACCTACTCGCTGTCGTTCGGCCTGACCCACCAGGCACACACCCTGACCTTCTCCTACCAGCAAGTGAACGGTAACGAGTACTTCGACTACCTGCACGAAACCAACGGCATCTACCTGGCCAACTCCCTGTTGTCGGACTTCAACGGCCCGAACGAGAAGTCCTTCCAGGTTGCCTACGGCCTGAACATGGCCGAGTACGGCGTACCGGGCCTGAAGTTCAACATCTACCAGGCTCGCGGCTGGGGCATCGACGGCACGCACTACACCGGCACCGGCTATGACGGCATCCAGTCGCAGGACGGCGAGCACCACTATGAATACGGCATCGGTGCAACCTATGCGGTGCAGAGCGGTCCGCTGAAAGCCACCACCGTACGCGGCACCTACACCGCGCACCGGGCGAGCGAGAACCAGGCTGACGGCAGCATCAACGAGTTCCGTCTGGTCACCACCATTCCGTTCAACATCCTGTAAGTCGCAACAACACCGAGGCCGATTCGACGAATCGGCCTCAACGACTAATCTGCCTCATTGGTTACGGAGGGTTTACATGAATATGCTTCCCTTGCGCGCCGCGCTCGCCGCCACCCTGCTGGCGACAGCGATCGGTGCTTCGGCAAAACCCCTGGTGGTCTGCACCGAAGCCAGCCCGGAGGGTTTCGATCCGGTGCTCTACACCACCGCCGTGACCGCCGACGCGGCAGCGGAAACCCTGTTCAATCGCCTGGTCGACTTCAAGCCCGGCACCGCCGAGATCCAGCCGGCCCTGGCCGAGCGCTGGGAAATCAGCCCGGACGGCCTGCAGTACACCTTCCATTTGCGCCAGGGCGTGACCTTTCACACCACCGACTATTTCAAACCGACGCGGCCGCTCAATGCCGACGACGTGGTCTGGAGCTTCCAGCGTCAACTGGACCCGAACCATCCGTGGCACAAGCAGTCCACCGTCGGTTTCCCGTACTTTGAAAGCATGGACTTTCAGAACTTGCTGAAAAGCGTCGAGAAAGTCGACGATCTGACGGTCAAATTCACCCTGAACCGTCCCGAGGCGCCGTTCCTGCTCGACCTGGGCATGGCCTTCACCTCGATCCATTCGGCCGAATACGCCGACCAGTTGCTCAAGGCCAATAAAATGGCCGACCTCAACAGCAAGCCGATCGGCACCGGGCCGTTCATCTTCCAGCGCTACGCCAAGGATGCCCAGGTCCGCTACAAGGCCAACCCGGAGTACTTCCGTGGCAAGGCGCCAGCCGATCCGCTGATCTTCGCCATCACCCCGGACAACAACACGCGCCTGCAAAAGCTCAAGGCCAACGAATGCCAGGTAGCGCTCTACCCGAAACCCGATGACGTGCCGAGCATCCAGGCCGATCCGAACCTGCAGGTGGTGAATATCCCGGCGATGTCCACCGGCTACACCGCGATCAACACCAGCCACAAATACCTCAGCGATGTGCGCGTGCGCCAGGCCATCGAGCAGGCGCTGGACAAGCAGAACTACGTCGACACCCTGTACGGCAAGGGCAACGCGGTTGCCGCGGTCAACCCGTATCCGCCGGCTCTGCTAGGCTACAACACGGCACTGAAGAACCCGCCCCAGGACCTCGACAAGGCTCGCGCCCTGCTCAAGGAAGCCGGGGTACCGCCAGGTACGGTCTTCACCCTGTACACCCGCAACGCCGGTGGGCCGACCAACCCGAACCCGCAACTGGGGGCGCAGTTGATCCAGGCTGACCTGGCCAAAGTCGGTATCAAGATCGACATCCGAGTCATGGAATGGGCCGAAATGCTCAAGCGCGCGAAGAAAGGCGAACACGACCTGGTATCCGCCGGCTGGAGCGGCGACAACGGTGATCCGGATAACTTCCTGACCCCGCTGCTGAGTTGCGAAGCCGCCAAAAACGGCGAAAACTACAGCCGCTGGTGCAACCAGCCATTCCAGGAACTGATCACCCAGGCGCGGGCCACCACCGACACGGCCGAGCGTGCTGCCCTCTATGAAAAAGCCCTGGCCATCCTCCACGACGAAGTGGTGTGGATCGACCAGGCGCACCCGAAAATGTTTACCGCCATGCGCAAGAATGTCGACGGTTATCACATGAATCCGCTGACCAACAATAACTTCGCCACCACCCAGGTGAAGTAGAAAAAAACCCCGGCCAACCCGCACCCCGGGCTGGCCGGTACGCCTAACCGGCTGATGAGGTACACCTGAAGATGTTTAGTTTTATTGCCCGCCGACTGGGACTGCTGATCCCCACGTTCTTCGGCATCACCCTGCTGACGTTCGCGTTGATCCGCATGATCCCCGGCGACCCCGTGGAAGTCATGATGGGCGAACGTCGCGTCGATCCCGAAATGCACGCTCAGGCAATGGAACGCCTTGGATTGAACAAGCCGCTGTACGCCCAGTACCTGGACTACGTCGGCAAACTGGCCCAGGGCGACCTGGGTGAATCACTGCGCACCCGCGAGAGCGTGTGGACCGAGTTCACCTCGCTGTTCCCGGCGACCCTCGAGCTGTCCATGGCCGCGCTGTTGTTCGCCAGCATCCTCGGCCTGCTGGCCGGGGTGATTGCGGCGCTCAAGCGCGGGTCGCTGTTCGACCATGGGGTGATGGGCATTTCCCTGGCCGGTTATTCGATGCCGATCTTCTGGTGGGGCCTGATCCTGATCATGTTCTTCTCCGTGAGCCTGGGCTGGACCCCGGTTTCAGGACGCATCGACCTGCTCTACGACATCGAGCCGCGCACCGGTTTCATGCTGATCGACACCCTGCTGGCCGACGAGCCCGACGCGTTTTTCGACGCCCTGCACCACCTGATCCTGCCGGCCATTGTGCTCGGCACCATCCCGCTGGCGGTGATTGCGCGGATGACCCGTTCTTCGATGCTCGAAGTGCTGCGCGAAGACTACATCCGCACCGCCAAGGCCAAGGGCCTGTCGCCGGCACGCGTGGTGTTCGTCCACGGCCTGCGCAACGCGCTGATTCCGGTGCTGACGGTGGTCGGCCTGCAGGTCGGTACGTTGCTTGCCGGTGCGGTGCTGACCGAGACCATTTTCTCCTGGCCGGGCATCGGCAAATGGCTGATCGAGGCCATCGGCGCCCGGGATTATCCGGTGGTGCAAAACGGTATTTTGCTGATCGCCTGCCTGGTGATCCTGGTCAACTTCGTGGTGGACATCCTCTACGGCTTTGCCAACCCACGCATCCGTCACCAGC